>JAIKVP010000098.1 GCA_024685635.1 Lachnospiraceae bacterium | reverse complement strand
AACGCTAGAATCAGACTGCATAGAATATATCACATAAAAAAGCAGAGGCCAGAGCAGGTTTACAAAGAAGCAATTCAAGACAAATGCAGGAGTTCTAAAGAGCGTCCTAAACTCCTTAAGAAGATAAGACTTAGCGACCGTCCTCTCCTTCATAGTCTTGTTTTTGGCCTTCTTAGCGCCGTCTCCACCAGACATAATAGCGATAACACCCTTTAAGTAAAATGCCTGAGCGACAACCAAAAATAGCGCAAGAATAAAAATATGGTATCCAATATAAAGTAAAAACGCTACTACCGAGCCATTAAGCGCCTCACCAAACCAGTAATTGCCAGGAAATACTACATTCATAACATTCATAAAGGCAATTCCACCATTAGACAGAGCATCCGCAAAGCCGTCAAAATCAACCTCTTTTAAGAGGCCAACCATAGAAAGCGAAACAATCACTATTATAAGAGCAAATACCATCATCAGACGTCTTACATGCTCCTTATTTCTAATCCACTTAGTAAGCCCCATTAGCACTATGCAGAGTATTCCGCAGTAGGTAAGAGGTGCGATAGGGATTGTAAAAACGCCAATCACGCCAACTATAAGCTTCCATAGCGAAAAACCTGCGCCTATCATATATCCGACCACAATAGATATCAGAATCATAAACTGCATAACCGACTCAGATATATAAGCTGCAGTGAACTTCGCTGCAATAAGCTTATATGCCGGTATCGGAAGTGGCAAAACAATCGGAATATCTCCCGCAAAATAGAAGACATTTAGTATAACGCTTATTCCAAACGCCACCGAAAAAAGCCCGATAAAATGCACCAAAAATGTCACTCCAGCTGGACTTCCCTGCATGCCAAAGGACAAAGCGTAAGTCAGATATCCAACCAAGAAACAGCAGGGAACCATAATAAAACATACGCTTATTATTCCCAAAACCGTATAAAAAGCCTTCTGATTCTTCTGCTTTGGATTCTCGACATCCGTAGAAGTAAGGAAGGTTTTTACAAGCTGCTTATAAACTTTCATCAGCACCCTCCTTGTCTTTCATCATCTCAATAAAGATTTCCTCTAAGCTTGTATCAGGATACAAAGCCGTCAACTCATCTAAGGTTCCAGAAAAGAGAACCTTTCCGTATCTGATAATAACAACCCTGTCACATAATTTCTCTGCAACCTCTAAAACATGGGTAGAAAAAAGCACCGCATGGCCTTTGTCGGCATGCTCTCTCATCATTTTCTTTAACTCAAATGCTGACTCAGGGTCAAGTCCCGTCATAGGCTCATCAAGAATCCACTCATCAGGTTCGTGAATAAGAGCGCCTATAACCATTATTTTCTGCCTCATACCGTGTGAATAAGATACAATCTGTCTATCTAACGCGTCAGCCATTCCAAAGCGCTCTGATAAGGCATCCGCTCTCTTAACCCTGTCCTCTAAGCTAACGCCGTAAATGTCAGCGATAAAGTCTAAATACTCTCTACCTATAAGTCTCATAAACTGGTCAGGACTATCTGAAATATAGCCGATTAACTGCTTAGCCTCAAGTGGATTGGTGGTTATATCATAACCGCCTATCTCGATATTACCTGTATCAGGCTTTAATATTCCCGTCATCATTTTCATCGAGGTTGTCTTACCTGAACCATTCGGCCCTATAAAACCCACTATCTCTCCTGGCTGAACATCAAAACTCACATGGTCAACCGCCTTTACTCCACCGTCAAATGTCTTGCTAACATCATTAAACTTAATCATAGTACCCTCCTTATCATAAAACGAGATATATTCATTTAGCAAAATCGCCCGGAGTTAAAACTCCGAGCGATTAGTTATTAGCTTATTCAATCATCTTGTTAATCATATCAACGACTTCCTTACCCATCTTCTCAGATAAAGCAACCGCATCGTCAAAATCCTTACCCTTGATTCCGTAGTAAAATTTGATCTTTGGCTCTGTTCCTGAAGGTCTTGCGCATACCCACACGCCATCCTCCATGTCGAAATAAAGCACATTAGATACTGGAAGTCCAGTAGGAGATTCCTTGCCAGTCTTTATGTCTATGATCTTCTCCATCTGATAGTCTCTAACTTCAGTTACCTTGTAACCGCCCATCTCTTTAGGCGGGTTGTTACGAAGCTCATCCATAACCTTTTTGATTTTGTCAGCGCCCTCAACACCCGCAAGTGTTATTGCCTTCTGACCATCCATATAGTAGCCAACTCTCTCGTAAAGATCAATCATGGCATCCCACATGGTCATACCCTTGTCCTTATAGTAGGCAGCGCATTCACAAAGAGCCATGGTAGCTACAATAGCATCCTTATCTCTAGCGTGAGTACCGATAAGACATCCGTAACTCTCCTCAAAACCAAAGAGATAGTGGCCTTTGCCTGTCTGCTCCATCTTAAGAATCTGCTCACCTATATACTTAAATCCTGTTAAAACCTCAATAAACCCAACCTTATAAAGCTTAGCAATCGCATCAGCCATGTTAGAAGTAACAATAGTCTTTATTAAGCAGCCATCCTTAGGTGCCTTCTTTAGCGCCTTCATTTGACTAATCTCGTAATCAGCTAACAAGCATCCTGACATGTTACCAGTTAATACATGGTATTCGCCCTTAGAATCCTTGACATAGCAGCCAAGCCTGTCTGCGTCAGGGTCAGTTGCTAATACTAAATCCGCATCCTTCTCCTTAGCAAGAGCTAGCGCTAGTTCAAATGCTTCCGCTGCCTCCGGATTAGGATACGATACCGTTGGAAACTCACCGTTAGGAAGCTCCTGCTCTGGCACAACGTAAACATTGTCAAAGCCAATTTCCTTTAATACGCGTCTGGCTGGAATGTTACCGGTGCCGTGAAGCGGTGTATAGACAACTGTTATGTCCTTGCCGTGCTTCTTAATACACTCAGGATGAAGTACAAGCTTCTTTAGCTCCTCCATATAGGCGTCATCAACTTCCTTGCCTATAATCTTTAGGAGGCCCTGCTTCTTAGCCTGCTCCTCGGTCATAACCTTGATATTCTCCCAGTCAGCAATAGCGCCGACCTCGCGCATGATTCCGACATCATTAGGAGGCGTAATCTGAGCGCCATCCTCCCAGTAAACCTTGTATCCGTTGTATTCTGGTGGATTGTGGCTGGCTGTGATATTGATGCCTGCCACACACTCTAAATATCTAACTGCAAATGATAACTCAGGTGTAGGCCTTAAAGAGTCAAACAAATATGCCTTAATGCCGTTAGCACATAAGGTAAGCGCTGCCTCCTTAGCAAACTGAGGACTCATTCGTCTTGAGTCAAATGCTATCGCAACGCCCATATCCTCCTTACCCTGAATCATAATATAATTAGCCAAACCCTGTGTTGCACGCCTTACAACGTACTTGTTAATCCTGTTGGTTCCAGCTCCAATAATTCCTCTAAGTCCCGCTGTACCAAACTTAAGATCCTTGTAGAATCTGTCTTCTATTTCTTTCTCGTTATACTTGATACTCTCAAGCTCAAGATTAGTGTCCGTGTCGAAGTATGGATTACGAAGCCACTCTTCGTAAATCTGCTTATAGTTCATAGTAACTCCTTTCGGTTGTTCCCTCTCCTATAATCCCCCATAATATATATTATCAATCTTTAAGACTCCTCAGTCGTAAGATCGTTTGACGCCTCAGTAGTCGTTGAAGTAGTCGTTGAAGTAGTTGTGGCTGATGTAGTCGCAGAAGTGATACGAAGATAATCCGTACTAGCCTCTGGCTCTTCATCCTCCTCATCAAGCGGTATCAGCTTGACATTGACATTGGCATAGGCTGTATTAACATATATCTGACCGTTATATGCCTTATAGCCAACCTTTGCCACAACAACTGTGTGCATTCCGTAATCCAGCGAGAAATTGCTTCTTCCAACATAGTCCTCACCGTCTATCGTGATGGTGCACCCTTCAGGATCAGTAATAAAATGCAATAATCCCTTCTTAGATGCTACAATAATAAGACTCGCTAAATTAACTGTCTGGTCCTCATTTTGTCTCACAGTCACATCCTTAGTGCCCATGCGACCGTCCTTATCTATCTCAATTGTCCAGTCACCGACCGGAACAGTCATAACCATATCCTCTGTGACAGGAGCTATTACATCTCCTATCGCAACCATTCCTCCAATAAACGAAGAATAGCTTGAAAATCTGACATATCCATGACCTGATGTAAGTATTACCGAGCATATCTTGCCCTTATAACCCCAGCAGGTTACGGTGTCACATGCATTTATCTCAGAGAGCATCAAGTTGTTAGTTACAAGATTCTCCCTCGCGTCGGAGCTTGACTTTTTCTTCTTTTTAGAAGATTTACCGTCCTCTGATGCCTCCTCTGTCGTGTCAACAATCAGCCCGTTGACCTCCTCTAAGGACTTCTGCCCGATTGTGTCATCCCTTAAAACAAGGCTGTTATCGTAAGGAAAGCTCTCTCCCTTGATTGTAATCGTCTTGTTGGTCTGATTGTAGCTAAGCCCTCTTACATCCTCATATTGCCAGGCGTCTAGCGATATCTTAAGCGATTTGAGGTCATAAAGCGTCTTATCATAGACCACATCAGCGACCTCGCCGATATCAAGCTGTTCTGGCGATATAATCTCTCCATGCCTGCTATAAAAATCAGTGTCAACCGAATACTTGACATGGTATGTCCACTCGCTGTTGACATCCTTTAGGGCAAGCTTCTCATTGATATAGTCAATGGCAGCTATAACTACTACATCCTCTGCATCACTAGACGCTTCAAAAGAAGCCGTCGTAGCCTCTGATGATGAGAGATAATTAGTAGTATGTCTTCTGTTTCTCCTAGTGCAGCCACTAGCAACTATAACTATGAGAAATGCTATAATTACAAGGCTTATAAGTCTATATGCCCTCATAGCCACACCTCCACCTATTATCAAGACAACACACGGTATTCATTATAACTCAAAAGAGAAAAAATGTAAAATATTAGTTTGTATCCACTTGTTGCTCTTTTGTATCCCATTTTCTACTATAATATGTTTAACATAGCGAATATGTACCTGTAATAATATTTGGGAGGAATTATTATGCTTACATTACAACAGTTAAACGAAGAAAGCAGGAAGAAAACAGATGCCTTAGCAGCTAGTTATACCATTTCTGCAAAAGAAGAAAAATCTGATGATTATATTGCATTTTCTAAGGAGTATGAGAAACTAGGCTGGGATCTTAAAAATGAGGCAGAAAAGAAGGCCGTATATGCATTTTATATACTAGGGCAGCTTGACGAGGTCTATATTAGAGGGCTTTCTTCTAGCAAGGTAAATAACTATATTAGCAAATCCAAGGCTATAGACAGCCTTTTAGATGAAAAAGAGCAAAATATTAACGCTGAAGAAAAAAAGAGGCATACTGCTGCATTTAGCTACCTAAGCGAGTATAACAAGATATTAAAGGCTGCAGCCAAAGAAGAAATCAAGATTAATAAGGCTAATGAAAAGAAGTTTAACTATGACATCCTTGTAAATGATGACGAAGTTAAATATATAGACCCATTTGAAGGCTATAAATACGAGCCTGACATCCTCCCGGAGGTTCCAAAATCTAAAGAAGAGCAGCTTATAGAGCCGGTAGCACTTTATGATAGACTTGTTGCTAGCAAGAAGATTATCTTAAGCGAACTCAAATCTTATCGCGCTCAGCTTATGCTGACTCAAAAGGATCCAAACGCCAACTTTTCTGATGATAAGCAAGACGAAAAGACTCAGATTAAGACAGAGGGTTCAACTGAATATAAGCTGATGACCGCTAGTTTAGATAAGGCAATCAAGACATTATCAAATGATGACAAGTCATTTGCTAACATTATACAGGTTCTTGAGGACCTTCATAACAGTGCATATGACTATCACGAAGCCAAGAATAGGTTCTTAATCCCTAGATCTGAATCAGGCAAAATGAGAGTAAATGTTGCAAGCAGCGTTATATTCTCACTCTACCACCTATCAACAGACTTTGAAGGGATTATGATTAGATTACAGGACGTCCACGATAAAGACAGGAACCCTGATATTGAGGGCAAGAGAAAACTTACCAATAAAAACTCTTTTAATGACATCAAAAAAGTTAATGAAGAATATATAAATAATTCAAAAGATAAATTAGACCTTGATGCAATTAACGAGGCTGCTGTTAAGAAAGCAGCTAATATGCGTGTATCTATAGAGCGCGATGCAGTCTTAAGTAAACTTAACAACATTGAAGGAATCAACACTAATTCTCCAGAAGAATATTCGCCTTATGAGGATTCTAATAGTTTAAGCAAGGCCGCAAAAAATTACTTAGTTAAGTCATATATAGACAAGATTCATAGAAAGGATGTCAGTTTTGAAGAAGTTCACGATGTGTTAGACGACCTAACTATTAGCGACTTTAATAACAAGAATAAAATGCTTGCTAACAATCCATTATTTAAGCGTGTATACACTAAAAACAGGGATAGCTGGTATGAGAAATGGTTCGAGCTAGAGGCTAGAACAGACAAGATCATCGAAAAGAACAACGATTACTTAAATAAATGCTTTGATACGGCATTCAATTATAACTATGGTGATTATGTATTGATGCAGGATGATAAGGCGCAAGCATTTGCCGAAGTTATTGTCGCTACACTCTTAACTGACCCTGCTAACAAAATGCTTGCTTTTGGAATAGCCTATGATCAAAACAAGGCCGATTCAATCCTTAAATATACCAAGAACTATGTCTCACATAACTATGATTTTGAAAATGCTAATATTAAGGAGCAGATTAACAACTCGCTAGATGACAGTAAGTTTAAGGCTAATATCTTAAAGGACATTGCAATTAAAGAAAAGGCAACTGACAAGTTGAAACAGGATAAATCTAAAGATAATCTAAAGAACAAAGCAAACGAAAATGCTGCGCCTAAATTTTAAAAACAATGTTGCGCTTTTGTATTATAAAATATATTAAGCTATAACTACAAGATACAAGCAACTCATAAATAAAACAGATAATATAAAGGAGAATATAATTATGCCAGGTTTTAATGAATTAAAAGCTAATATTAAAAAGGATATCAAGGAGCTAGGAAAAGATTTCCATATAGAAAACTCTTCTAGTTTTGAATATTATATGGAAAAATGTGCCGATGCCGGCTGGGATATGGAAGATGAAGAAGAAAAGAAACTTGCTTATGCCATATATTACATTGATAATGCGATGAGTGCCAACATAAAGATAGCTGAAATATTCACAGACACTAAACTACCTGAGACAGGCGAAGAGAGATATCGTAAACAGAGTGATGTATTAAGTGATATAATTATTTACACAGATGTTGCAACTGAAAGTGAGCTACTTGACTTAAAAAACAAAAATAACTCTAATGCACTACAATATATACTTGATTATAATCTTACTATTTCAAAGTACATAAAAACGATATATTCAAAAGATTCTCAAGAGTCTGATCTTCCTAATAATATAGAAGATTCTAAAGATATTAAACCTACTCTTAAAAAGGATACTGATAATATTGAAATAAATAATGATATTAATGAATTAAAGAGCGATAATATTGAAGTAAAGAATGATATTAATGAATTAAAGAGCGATAATAT
>JAIKVP010000075.1 GCA_024685635.1 Lachnospiraceae bacterium | reverse complement strand
GTCAGATCCATCTCCTCTACAAACTGACTGAGTAATCGCACAGAATCATTCTCTGGAATAATTGTGTTCAATTCTAACGGAAGTTTTAGTTGATATCCGCTTTGGTTTTTGGTATAATCTTTTTGTGTTAATTTTGTTTTTAGCATAACTTAATTATACACTAACTGCTAAATTCTTTCGAGGTTTAGCAGTTATTTTTTTTGTTTTTTGAGCAGAAAAGGAGCTGCGCACTAATTTCTTAATGCGACAGACCCATCTTTTTACTCTGCCTTTATCTCCTCAGTCTCTATAATGAACTTAACGGAAGCATCCTGCTCATCTAGACATTTTGTGAAGCTCTTATATTTTTTGTCGGCCTCTCTTAAGGCTCTAAGTTCTATAATCGTATTGGCCATGTCCTCGCCTGCAACGCTTGTTAACTGATCTATTCCCTCGTCATTAAATACTTTAAATCCATTCTTAAGAGTGAACATACCAGTAAGCATCGAGCCAAAGCCCGTTTTTAACTGATTGCCACTAGAACCAAGAGTAGCACTTCCTTTCGCAATCTCTTCTGAGCCCGTAGATAGCTGACTAACGCCGTTAGTATAGACTTTCACTCCACTATATAGTTCCTTGCTTCCACTATATAAAGTCGCTACTCCTTTTTTAAGAGAATCAAGCTGGTCAGGCAAACTAGCTAATCCCTTCATTTCCTCAGACATTCCAGAAGAATACTTACTTATAATCGTTGCCTGTTTTTGCATATCCGTTAAGCTGTCAGTTACACTAGATGCGTCAAATGCTGGCAACTTGCCTGTTTCCTTAGCAACCTGTATGCTAAGAGCCTTAAGACCTTTCTGCAATTCACCAGCATCTGTCCCTAATGTCGTTAGAGCACTAGACAAACCCGACATAGCAGTTGTCATATCATTAGAAGAAGCTTTAGAACTATCTAATCCATCTCCTAAATCCAACTTACTAAGAGAAGTATTTAGTTGCTTAAGACCATCTCTTAATCCTTTAGCTCCCTTTGCCAAGTCATCCCCATTATCATCTAATAGCTTAGCACCACTAGATAACTCCTTAGCTCCGCTAGAAAGCTGATTAGCACCATTTACAAACTGAGATAAGTAGCCTGAAAATGTACCGGCCCCGTCATACAAATCGCTCGTTCCATCAACTAATTCATCTGATGCCTCTCCTAAATCGTCCATGCTCTCCTTCATATCATCCCCACTATCAAGCGTATCATCCTCAATGCCCTTAAAGATTCCATTTGAGAAAATAGTCGCTGTATAGTCTAAAGAAAAGTCTTTAACATCTGCCTTAATAAGCGAGTAATCCTTAAGCTTAATGTCCTTAGTAAGCTCCCAATCCTCAAGCTTTAAGCTCTCTGAAAGCTTAGGCAGGCAATAAGAAACCGCAATCGTTGAGCCTGACATTTTCATAATCTTTCCATTTTCAAGTTCAACATGCTTAAACTTCTTTGAATCAAGTGGAATCATAGATATCGCAACAAATGGTACGACAGTTTCATGCTCCTTCCCCTTAACCTTTACAGTCTCCTTAGTCTTATTAATATAGTCAAATCTTATCTCGACCTCACCAGACTTGCCCGCTAATTCACCAGCCTTAATCTCCTTGCCATCAAGCTTATATGAAATCTTAACTCCAACCGGGAGCTCGGTTGAATCAAGCTTACCCTCGTAGGAAATGTCATCGCCGTGATTCTCCCAGACAATCACATCATCTTCCTGCTTATAAAACTCCTCGTCACCGTCAGTATTCATTATATCCAAAAGCTCCGAGCTGTCCTTAATGAGTTTATCACCCTCAACTCCGCTTAAGGTTTCAGAAACTGTAATGCTATCAACGCTTCCGGCAGCATCAGCCTTTGCATTTACCGTCTCTTCTTTCTCTTTGGCAAATGTTGTAGCCATCCCTGTTAAATCCTTTTCTTCCTCGCTAGTTGCTTCATCACTCTTGATCTCACTCTTTTCTTCGCTAGTCTTATCGCTTGACGATTCCACGGCCTTAGAGCATCCATTAAATGAAAATGCCAGTGCAAGCACCAAACAATAAATTATAACTGTCTTAAAAATCTTCATCATAACACCTCACTAATACTAGTCTTCATTCTTAAGCGCAATATCCATCGGTATTCTCTTAATCTTGATAAACTCAAATATCGCTACAACTGCATAAGTTAAAACGCCCATAACAAACATCTTAATCTCAATTGAATCTGAGACAAATATATTAAACCAGCCGTGCATTTCACTTCTTATCATAGTCTCAAAGACCTTGATAATTAACTTGTCCAACAGCGGTATCGTCACTAAAATGCATAAAACAGTAACTATGCTTGTCGCTACAATATATAGCTTACTAATCTCCAATCCAGAATAACCAAGAATCTTGGTCATTGAAATCGACTGAGCATTCTTCTCAATTATCATCTTAGAAAGCAGATAGATAACCACTAAGAATATAAATATCGAGAGCATAACCATCAACGACATAACTCCGCCCATAGACTTTATTAGCTGCCTTGAAATCTTAGTTAATGCTTCTTGATCAATCACAGTTGAAATGTATTTATCGCTGATATCTGTAATCTCACTATCAGAAAAATAGCCAGAAAAATAAGATCTTCCAAATTCAAAAAGCTCATTAGCATCATCCTGATTCATAAACACAACCATGGCAGACGAATAATCATAGATTCCATCGACCTTAAACTCATAAACCTCGTCGCCGTATTCCTCATATAACTTAAACTCATCTCCGATTTCATACATATATTTATCCGCGTAAGCAGAGGAAATGTAGACTTCGTTTTCTCCTATATCAGCATCAATATATTGGCTATCCTTTGCAATTCCATAAATGCTAATATCATCATCCATTATACCTTCAACGCCCTTAGACTTAAGCGAATAAGCAGTAAACTTCTCAGCGTCTTCATTTTCTGTTTCAATCTCTCTCTGATATGTAATCATCTCAAGCATAGAGCTAAGCTTGTGATCTTCATCCATCGCACTTATTGGCACCTCTAAGATATACTGATATTTACAAAACATATTCTCATCTATTGTGTCCTGGTAATAATCCAAAATATCAGGAAATGCCATACCAAACATAAGCAAAAAGTTAGCTAAAAAAATGCCAATAAATAGAACTAAATAATTAGCCAGATTCTGTAAAATAACCCTTATCCTAAACCTGCTAAATATGGACAATTTATGTGATAATTTAAGAGCTTTTTTATTCTTATTTTTAGTCAAATCTCTCCTTAAAAATTGGAGTGGAGAATAGTTTAATTTTCTTCGCAAAGAGAAATATGTAACAACTGCCATAATTAAAACAGGCACAACAGTAGTCTGTAAAAATGCAGTCGCATT
>JAIKVP010000048.1 GCA_024685635.1 Lachnospiraceae bacterium | reverse complement strand
GGGTCTCTACTAAAGCGCTTAAGGCAGGTTTAGTTACAAGAGCCTAGAATGAACTCTCCTTATATAAATAAGCACATTAGGTGCAAGAAAAAAACAGTTTAAGAAATCGCAAGGGCCTTATGTCCTTGCGATTTTTTAAGCTTAATATTTATTTATCAATAGAATCAAATCTAATACAATTTTAAGGTGTTATGTGCTACAATTAGACAAATACTTGAACTTAGATAGAGGTGACTTTATGAGAATTATTAACTTAGTTGAGAACACTTTAGGCGCTAGTGGCTGTGAGTTTGCGCATGGTTTATCATTTTATATCAAGACCAATAAGCACAAGCTTTTGATGGACCTAGGTCCTTCAGATATTAGTCTAAGAAATGCTAAAATGCTAGGCATTGACCTTAAAGAGGTTGATACAGTGGTATTAAGTCATGGACATTATGATCACAGTGGCGGGATTATACCATTTGCTAATCTTAATAAGACAGCGACTATCTATATGCAAGATAGTGCAGATGGCGAGTATTATGCGGATGACGGAGCTGATTTAGGAGAACTAAGATATAGGTTTATAGGCATAGATAAGAGGATATCAGAGCTTCCTAATCTAAAGAAGATTAAGGGCGATTATAAGATTGATGATGAACTTTCACTCTTTACTATAAAGGAGAGGACTAATAATCTTCCTTCGACTAATAAGAGAATTCTTAAAAAAACTAAAGACGGCTATCTAAGGGATGACTTTAAGCATGAGCATTATTTAGTTTTGTCTGAAGGGGATAAGAATGTGCTTATTTCCGGCTGTGCACACAATGGAATCCTTAGTATTCTTGATGAGTATAAGGCCTTATATAATTCAGAGCCAGACTTGGTTGTCAGTGGATTTCATCTGATGAAGAAAGTTGATTATAATGACGAGGAGATTGAGGAGATAAGGCATATTGCTAAAGAACTGACTAGTTATAAAACTAAATTTGTCACCTGCCATTGCACAGGACTTTACGCATTTGAGATAATGAAGGAGATTATGGGAGAGCAGCTTGATTACGCTCATTCGGGTGATGAGATTAAGTTCTAATTGGAATTATTGTAAAAGCTCCGCATAAGCAATGCTTATAACTAAAAGAAACCTCGCAGTTTTAATACTGCGAGGTTTTATCTTTCTTAAAATTACATACTTGGTGAATTATGTGCCTTCTTCTCGGCTATCTTTTTAGCGTTTGCTGCTTTAGCTGGCTTCTTATACTTCTGCTTATTTATCACTGACTTGACAACTTTTTCCTTTAAGCTCTTATCGTTAAGTGAATCAATTACTAAATCTAAGTCAGTTCTACATTTGACATTCTTAAATTCTTTGTCCTTAAGGTAGCTTAAGACATTGCTTGTAACATCATTGATATCAAGTAAGCCAGCGCCTATAGCTTGTCTGGTCTTCTCATTCTTAGGATCTGTAATAATCTGAGCAACCACTATTTTTGAAATTTCATTAAAAGTATTTTCTGTGCTAGCTGCTTCCAATGAGCTAGTTATTTTATTAGATGTAAAATAATTATCATAATACTCCAAAAATTTTGTTTGCTTCTGGTTTAACTCGTCAGCATTTGCCAGGGCCTTGCTCCAGGCACTATAGAAATTATTAGGATGCGACTTGGCTACTGCCTTAAAAATGTTGTTCGCAGCTAAATCGAAAGCAGTTTTATACATAACTCCGTTTTTTATATCAGAATTAATCTCATTTAGAGTATTATAAGAATTAACATCCATAGCATCTGCGTTATTCACTTTTGTTAAATACAAGGTAGTCATATAATCAAGAGCATATTCAAATGCATTACGAGTGTAGCTTCTCTTAATCATATCATCAGGATCATTTATTGGATTAAACTTAACCTTATAAACCTTGTGGATATTATTGTAAATATTCTTTCTTACAATCGCGTTACCCATGAGGACACTATGAGATTTATTAAGGTCTTCTTCAGAAAGAGTATTCTTGTCTAATTCAATATTATTCTCCTTAGCTAGGCTCTCTAACTTGGCTGATAATGTTCTTTCACTTATATTGTTGCTTTCAAACACGTCATTATTCATAAGTGAATTAGTAACTGAATTATTAATTCTCATCTTAGGAATTGTTTCTTTGATTCTGTTGGCAATATCTACAGTATTCTTTAAGTCATTGAAGATATTGGTTCTTGAATCCCTTTCGTAAAATGTTGCGCATTTTAAGCAATCATTAAGAGCGGTGTCCACTTCTAAAGGAGATCTGTCAACATCACATAAGAAATCGATAGCGTGAATTACTGATTTTCTTAAATCTTTATAACTAGCTATATCCATCTTGTCAGCCTGAGCAAGTTCTAATTCCATATGGAATTTACTTAGATCTAATGCAAGTCTATTTCTTGAGTACCTTATCAATTGAAGTTTATCAGATAATTCTTTTAAGCCGGCCTTTGTGATTGTGGCTTTGTTATTTTTGACAATTGCTTCTTCAACCTTATGACGTCCATCAATGACTTCATACTCTTTAAGAATTGATGATTCCTCTTTTGTATTATTAAGATTAATAGAGTCTCGTGATGTATTACTAATCTCGGAGCTGTCAGATATAGTATTTATTCCTCGAGTATCAGCAAAGTTTAGTTTATCCTCCTCAGTTAGTTCGTACTCTTCTAAGACACTATTAGTAGCCCCTGTGCTAAGATCAAGAGGTGGAATATTATCCTTAACTTCTTCCTTAATATCTTCCTTAACTTCATCTTTAGCTTCTGCTTTAATATTATTATTAATATCTGTCTTAACTTCTTTTTTAAGCTCGTCTAGCTTAGAAGGCTTTTTATAATCTTCAACCTTGATAGTTCCGTTAAATACTTCA
>JAIKVP010000135.1 GCA_024685635.1 Lachnospiraceae bacterium | reverse complement strand
TGGATTTGGTTAAAACAAAAAAATTACCACGGTAGTTATCTACCGTGGCATTTGACTACGATTCTTCATTTAATCAATTCATTATTAATCACCAACAATCTCCTTAAGCGCATCCTCACCCATAGCAAGAATTTCTTCATCCAACACAGCAAAGATTATCTTAATATCATAATCTGAATTATTCTTAATAAAGTCGTTGCAAGCCTGGATAGCTTTTTTCCAGGCTTTGTCTTTCGGATATCCAAATATTCCTGCAGATATCAATGGAAAGCCTATAGAATGAAGTCCGTTCTCTTTTGCTAGTAAAAGCGACTGTTTATATGCGCTATAAAGTAGTTTTGGTTCATTGTTATCTCCGCCAGACCATCTTGGTCCTACTGCGTGTATTACGTATTTAGCAGGAAGATTAAATCCAGGAGTTATAACTGCTGATCCTTCATCGCAGTGGCCAATTTTCTGGCATGCTGCCGTCATTTTCTCTGAACCAGCGTCGGCGAAGATATATCCACACACTCCGCCGCCTTTCCAAAGGCCAGTATTAGCAGCATTTACCACTGCGTCTGTGTCCAATTTGGTAATGCCTATTTTCTTTATCTCTATTGAACTCATAGTCTATACACCTAACCCTTCAAACCATCCTTTAAGCTCCTCTTTAGAAGCATTAGCACTAAAGCGTTTGCCCTCTAGAACTTGGGCACCCTTAGCCAATTCAGCTATAATCTTAGCCGAATCTCCCATACCACTTGAACCTGATGTTGCAAATGGAACAATGGTTTTGCCAGCAAAGTCATACGCCTCGGCAAATGTATCTATTATCGATGGTTCACGATACCACCAGATAGGGAAGCCGATTAAAATGATGTCGTAGCTTGCCATATCATTTACTTTAGATGTTATCGCAGGTCTACATGAGCGATCCTTCATCTCTACTGAACTTCTGCTATTGGCATTCTGCCAGTTTAAGTCTTCGTCAGTATAAATCGCCTCAGGGACAATCTCAAACAAATCTGCAGATATTGCTTCTGCTAGGTTACTTGCAAGTTTTTTGGTTACTCCGCTTGCGGAGAAAAATGATACTAGTACTTTTGACATTTGAGGTACCTCCTTGATTTTGGACTGCGGTGATTTTTTGATACACCTAATCCCTTGATATTATTCTAATAGATTCTCTTTGTTTAAGCAATGTTCCTTCGCTCGTATTCATTTCTATATTTTATTGGGCTGACATATCCCAGACTTCAAAATGTAAAGTGCTGTTTCTTTTTTTCTTCTGAATACTTTTTGTTCATTCGTGTTCTCCCTTTCAATTGATATATATTATATCATAGGTGTCACACTTTTTCGCCGCACTCCAATGGTTAACTTGTTTTGTTCTTGCATTTGCCTCACCTCTCATCACTCCCCAGCATTTTCAAACCTAACCCCAAACTCCTTCATATCATCCAATCTCAAAAATATCGCCCCGTTATCAAATCCATTAAAGCCCATACCGCAACCGCCATCTATGTTCACAACATTGTTGTGGTGATATGCCTTTAGCCTGTTCCAGTTTTCGTCCCTATCTATACTCTCTCTAATTCTGTGAACTGGCACGTGGCCGAGGATGAAGTTATAAGGGTAATCAGGGTAAATATCCTCAGCGTGTGTATCAGGGTCGTGGCGCCAGATTGAAGCCCAGGTAATTCTCCAGACTTCATAATATGACAATTCGTTAAAGGTCTTATTCTCGCAATTACTGTGGTAAAATGAATGTGTCAGGCAGAAATCCTGATCATTTACCGTAAGTGTTTTAATAACATATCTATTTCTGAGCCAGTTAAGAAGCTCAATTCTTTCCTCATCAAAGAGTTCTTCATACTGTAAAAATGTTAGATCTCCACCATTATAGTTAAGCCAGAGATTGGCATCGTCTCCGTTGGCTATTGCCTTGCCGGTTGCAGATACTGAATTAAGCATCATGCATTCGTGGTTGCCAATTAACATATCCATATTGTTGTGTTTCATTATATGCTCTAGGATCTTAATTCCGTCCGGACCTCTATCTATAGCGTCACCAAGGCACCACAGATAATCGTCATCCGAGAAAGCAATTTCTTTTAAGCCTCTTAAAAACAAATTATAATGTCCGTGTAGGTCGGATACTGCGTATGTTGACATCATTTGCTCCTTTCATAGAGAAATCACACAATTATAAACCGCCTCTGCTAATCCCTTATGCCCCTCTGGTGCCATATGTAGCGAGTCTTCCTTAGAAGCTTTAGCCGCCTTGGCTGCGTCTAGATATATGCAGCCCTTCTCATCAGCTATTTTCTTATAAAGCCCTGCAAATTGCCTTGATCTCTCAATTGCGTCCTCTCTAAAGTTTCCAAAGAAAGGCGAATTAGTTATCCCCTCTCCGATCTCAATCGGTGAGATAAGGATTATCTTAGGGACAAATGCTTGCTTTTCCTTGGTAAACTCCTTTATCACATCAACAAGCTGCCCTGCACCATTTGCTATATCCTTAGGAGAGGCGTTAAATGAAGCCTTTAAATCGTTACTTCCTAACATCAAAACAACTATATCCACAGGCTTATGCGAGTTTAAGCAAGGCTTTAAATAAGGTAGCCCACTCTTCCACGGTTCATATATATCGTCAAATACTGTCGTTCTTCCGTTACAGCCCTCTTCGATTACCACATAATCCTCGCCTAGCATTTGGCTAAGCAAGCCTGTCCAGCGGACGTTTTTAGGGTATCTTAAACCATTTGACGGGTTGTAGCCGTATGTGTTTGAATCTCCGTAGCATAGCACTGTCTTCATAATTTTCTCCTCCGTTATATTATGCATATTAAATTATTATAGTTTTCGCCTCGTTTGATAACGGGTTTCTTCTTGAGTAATCAAAGAGAATATAAGCCTTGTTAGTCATCTCATCAGTAGCATTTTCTGTGCTTTGTAGCAGCGCCTCAATATCCCAAACAGGATATTTAAATGATTCAAAATGCGTAAGCTTAGCAAGCTGCTTACTATCATACTGGCTAAGATTAGGCAAATGCTTTCTCTCCTTCTCCTCCTCCTGATAAAACTCGCGCCTCTTTGCCTTGCTCTCATCATCATTTATATTCTTGCAAAATGCCGGGCGACTCTTCATATTCTCCCTAAGATACAGATCATAAGTGAGCAGTTCTATATAAATGTCCCTATTACGGGCGTCATATTTAGTCGCAAAATTAAGCAATATTTCGTAGCGATAAACCCTAGACGGACTGTTGGTAAAATATCCATTTTCTTCATAAAAGTCCGCCAGTTTTTCATACATTAAAAATGCAGAGTCAAAGGCTCTAACCAAGTACTCAAGCGTGTTTATAAATTGACAACTATTGTAGTATAGCTCGACCATTTCCTCAATCTTTTTAAGGCGTATAACATCTTTATAAGGAAGCCATTTAGTGTAAAGCACCTCGTAGGGTGGCTGCTTGGTATATGCTATTCCATACTCTTTGGTTTGCTTTGAAATTGGCGCGCCAGACAGCACTTTTAAGAAGCCAAGCTGCAACTGGTCCGGACGCATAGCGTATACATCGTCAAATGATTGTTTGAAGCTTTCGTAATCCTCATAAGGCAATCCTGCAATCAAATCCAAATGCTGATGAATATTTTTGTTCTTCTTTATAGCGGCTACAACTTCCTTAAGGCGGTCTAGGTCCATTCTTCTGTTTATTGCCTCTAGAGTTTTAGCATTGGTTGACTGAACTCCTATCTCTAGCTGGATGTGACCTGGGCGAAATTGCTGTAAGAGCTTGATTTCGTCGTCTCTTATGATGTCCGCAGAGATTTCAAAATGAAAGTTGGTTACGCCGTTGTCGTGCTCGTACAAATACTTCCAGATTGCCATTGCGTGCTCATGTATACAGTTAAATGTTCTGTCGACAAATTTGACCTGGCGGACTTTATTCTCTAAGAAGAAATTTAGTTCCTTTTTTACTATTTCTATGTCCCTTAGTCTGACTGTTTTGTCGATGGCTGACAAACAGTAGCTGCATCTATATGGGCAGCCCCTGCTAGTCTCGTAGTAAAGAATTCGATTTGCAAATGCTTCAGTGCTTTTATATAAAAATGGCAGCTTGCTTAGGTCGGTTATCTCTCTAGGGGCGGTGTAGCCTGAAGGGAGGTAAAGGCCCGCTACTGTTGTGAAATCTATATCTCTTCTAGCTTGACTCACACAAGTTCCCTCAATATTAGTTTTTGCTAGATTTATAGTTGCATTTTCATTATTTATTTCTACTAAATATCGGCTGTTATCTTCATTTTCCCATTCGCTATATCTATCCAAAATCTCCTTAAATGTAACTTCTCCCTCACCGATAATTACGCCTTTTATGCTCGGAAGCTCTTTATAAACCTCCACCGCGTTATAGCTAACCTGCGGGCCACCTAGCCAGATATCCGTATCCGGCAAGACTTCCGATAGGTTAGGAAGCAACTCTGTCAAAAGATTCCAGTTCCAGATATAGCAGGAAATGCCGATTACATCCGGTTTCTTCTCATAAATCTGCGCAAGGATATCCTCAGTCTTCTGATTGATAGTAAACTCAGCAATCTCCATCAGATCAGCATAATCACTTTCCGCATACGCATAAAGCGAATAAAGCGCCGGGTTCGAGTGTATGTACTTAGCATTTATTCCAACTAATAAAACCTTCATAATCTTCTCCATTTTCTGAGGACAGGGGTGAGGACAGGGGACGGTTCTGCTGTCTTCATTTTATATGCGACACAGGGACGGTTCACTATCACCATTTACATTTACGGTGACAGCAGAACCGTCCCCATGTCACATTTTGAGTTCTGGCATCTTTCAAATTACTTCTTTATTTTTGATATTGCAGTATAAAAAGGTTTTAAGATTTTGTTAAGCTTGGTTCCCTCAGCCTCGCCGTATTTCTTGATTAACTTTTGCTTCATTGACTTTTTGTCGTCATTTGAAGATACAGAAGAATCTAGAAAAGCACATATGTCGCTTGGAATGTTCACATTGCTAGGGTTACAATATTGAAAAATCAGGTTAGAAAACTTCTTAACCTTGGTCTCTCTTTTCCATTGAACGGCAGGAGTTGAAAAGTGTTTCTCCTTCATATGTTTGTAAATCTTGCTTCCCTTTTTGGCACCATAAAAGTGAACATACGCAAGATTTATGTGTGATGGATTGTTTTTTCCTAGACAGCTTATAATAGTATATAGCTCATTAATAGGAACACCACACACTTGCTTTGTTTCACCTACAGCTGACTTTATGGTGGTCTTGTCAGCCGATACAGGAGCTTTAGTTTCTTTTGGTTTGCTATCTTTGCTTTCCTTGGCCTTTGTTTCTTTGGCCTTTGTCTCTTTAGCCTTTGTTTCCTTGGCCTTGCTTTCTTTAGATTTGCTTCCTTGAATGTTTTGACTTGTTATTCTAGCAATTTTCTTGCCGAACTTAGTCCAAAAATTAACCACTGCATCAAATCCTGTATCATTTGAAACAATGTATGATTCCTGGTCTAAATCCTTACCCAATCTAAAGCCCAGATAGGTTACCAATTGAAAATCCAGTGCGTTATTGCCTTCAACACAACGCACAAATTTAGGACTGTTCTCCTGAGCCATCAGATGAATCATATGATCATACTGAATTCTCGGAGAGTGATCAGTGTAAAATACTAGAAATATGGCGGACGAATCTTCTTTTGCAACCAGTTCTATCCAGTTATCTCCAACATTTTCACTATCAATATAATAAACTTTTGACATTTGCTACCTCTTATGCCAGAACAAGTCTATGATACTATATTTGTTATGAAAAATCTAGGGGGATAAGGACAGCAGAACCGTCCCCCCCCCGTCCTCAAGCTTTCTTACCTATCAGTTTAATAACCTGCTTCTCGTCAGCATTTTCATAGAGTTCTAGCACATGGTCGTATATCCTTTGCCATGAGTCAGACGGGCTTTCGTCGTAGGCGCTTGTCACGAAGTCGTAGCCCCAGAGCTTTTCGGGCGGTTTGGGTATTGATACCGCCATGCCGTACTGCTCGCCTTTTTTGCTGGTTCGGCGGACGAAATCGGATATTACAAGGTAGGTATTCATCTGCAGATTGGTCATGATGCCTGGGTAGTTCTTCTCCTTGTTTTTGCCAAAGCCCGCTGCCTTCTTAAGTTCAGTTGACAGTATATCTGTGTCCTTCCATATGATGCTGCCATCCTCGGCTTCATCCATATAAAAGTCCATAATCAGCTTCTCTCTTCTGTCCGCCTTGCCATCCTGGTATAGCGTGTCAAAGTCATATCCATCTCTTCTTGCATTTGCAAAGTATGGAAACCATTTTAGGCTTATGAAGCCTGCTTTTTTGTCGAAGAATTTGCCGTAGGCTATCTTGCCTTTTCTTGCGATGATTTCGCGCCACTGCCACGGGTCGCAGGAGTCATCACCTGACCACCATACTAGCGGATCGGTCCATTCTTCTAAAGAGAAGCCCTCAACTCCGTTGGCAAATAGCGGCAGAAAGCCTATATCCTCTACATAATCTTCCAATTCTTTAATTGTGTGGATGCATTCTGGATGGCCCCAGTCGACTCCACGCATTATCCATTCGCCGTTTTCTACTAACATTTTATTCTCCTTGGATTAATTAGTTTCTACTAACTTTCGCTTTCTTCATTTCATTAAAGCTATGAACTATCTTTCGCATATCACTATCAATCCTTTCCTCGACTTCTTTAGCAAATTCATCAGGAATGCCGTAATACGCCTCAGCCATAGCAGCTGCTATATCTGTTAGTGTATCACAATCTCCGCCTAATGACACTGCTGTTCTTACAACATCTTCATAATTATTTCCTTCTAAAAATGCTGTAATCGCCTCTGGCACTGTTTCCTGACAGCTTTCTACATGGTGATAACCAGGCCTTATCTCATCACAGCTTCTTGACAAATCATAGCCAAACTCTCTTGTAACATAGTCTTTGATATAGTCCTTATCGTAAGCATTTCTCGCTAAGAAAATGATAGCGGCTACGCTCTGTGCACCTTTAACCCCCTCAGGATGATTGTGTGTTACCTCGGCTGTCCATCTTGCAACTTCTCTTGTTTTCTCGATTGTGTCGTATAGCCAGCCCACTGAAGATACTCTCATAGCTGAACCATTTCCGAAGCTTCCGTAAGGCTTAGCTATAGGGCTAATAAGCCAGATTCTGAATCTTCCTCCATATCCGGCATCTGGGTATTTTTTCCCAAACTTTCTCATATTATGGATAAGCTTATCTTTTAACTGCTCCTCGCTAGCATTTTCTTTTGCATCCATAATTGACTTGGCGACTGCTAAGGTCATTACTGTATCGTCGGTAAATACGCTCTCATCTGTAAAGAGTTCAAAGTCTTTAGACTTGTTGCCTCTGTCAAACTCAAAACGACTTCCTACGATATCACCCATAATTGCTCCGTACATAAAACCATCTCCTTTGATTTTTATTATACGCTAATCATAGCAGAATAAAAAAAGAAAATGGTAAAGTGGGAGTTGACTTTACCATTTTCTACGTATTGTAATTCGCCAAATTTATTCTTGTATTCTTCTAGTTGTTTCATTTGGATTTAGATTTAACCTTACTCACAATAAATCCTATTCCACCGAGTAGATGTGCCATTATAAATAGCGCTAGAACAATTGAGAGAATAGGGAATACAAATAAAAACAAAACAATCTTAATAGTTCCATTCTTCTTGTCACTTACGAAATCAGATACTTTCTTAGCAAGTGTGGATAATTTTTCTTTCATAATATCAGTCTCCTTTATTTTGTATTATAGTAGGTCTATCTAATCGTAATCAAAATACTCCTTAGCTCCATCTGGATACAAAACATACATATCCTCCTTAGCACTATCATAGCACGGCGTTGACGACTCATGTTCGTACCTTTTATCAAAATAATATCTCTTTGGTCGCTTAACCTTATTTGAAGGATCTCCATTAATAATGTGATTTGACCTATCAAATTTTGTAACAATCGCCATCAAATAACCCCTTTCTACAAATACAGTTAGATACTACCTTAATATATTTTAATACATCTCAATCTATTTTTCCACTTAAATCTTAAAATTACTAAACCCTTCTTTATCCCCCGCCAAAGACCTATTAATCAGCATGGATTCTAACTCAACATCCTTCTTGGCTTTAGGGAGCAACTCCTTAACATCCTCATCATTTAAGAGTTTCAAGCTAAAAAATAAGCTCTTATAGCGACTGGCAAAAATATCATCCTTAAGCAAGGCAGAAAATGCAGCTGAAAGCTTAAACTTAGCCAAATAGTCAAGATAGCATTTTTTACTAACCTCATCAATAAAAAAACCTGCATTTTCCGCTAGCAACCTCTCATAAATCAGCACACACTTATTAACCTGCTTTGAGAAAATGTAATAGTCGATATCATTTTCCTCGTCTTCGTAATCCTCTTCTCCACCCGCTAAAAAAGGATCAAATCCGACTTCATCCGCCTCAGCTAAATACTTGATTAGACGCTCATCTAACCGCCTGTAAAATGCTAGCGAATCAGCGGCATTAACAATCATATCGCAAGTATCCTCAGGCCAGCTAGCAATAGCTACTGCGAGCAAATGCGGGCTATCATTTAGTATCTCTTCTTTATTATCACCATAAATATAAACATTAACTAAGCTATCGCAACCCTCAAATGCTTTAGAAGATATTTCCTTAATTCCCTTCGGAAGATAAATCTCCCTAAGTCCCTTGCAATGCGCATAAGCCCAGTCTTCTATAATCTGAACATCCTTACCAACTGTCTCACTAGTAAGCTTTCTGTCTCCTAGATGCTCCTTCTTCTTAATAACGCTCATAATTAATCTCCAAACTAACTAAATCCCAAATCATTACCTCTAATAATTACTCCCCAAACCAACTAAACCCCATGCACCTCAGCCATAATAGCATCGCCGTGCTCTTTAAGCCATTTCTCCTGAATTTCGTAATCAGGCATAACCCTCTTAACCTCCGCCCAAAACCTTGCGGAATGGTTCATCTCAAGCCTGTGACAAAGTTCATGAATCACCACATAATCCAAAACCTCAATCGGCGCCCTCATCAGCGCAAGATTAAAATTCAAATTTCCCTTTGAGCTACAACTTCCCCACCTGGATTTCTGCCGTCTTATCGTGATCCTTCCATAATCGACTCCAACTATCGGCGCATAATACCTTACCCTACTTGGAATCGTCCACTTAGCGCTCTCAAACAATTCATCTAACTCTAATTCAGACAAGGGCTTAACCTTTTCAGCCTCCCTCTGCCTAAGTTCAAGCTCTGCCATGTGCTTCTCAATCCAGTCCATTTTACTTTCAACAAATGCCATAATATCTGCCTTATTCATTCTATAAGGCGCTCTGACAGTAATTACGCCCGGCTCTTTTAGCTGGATTGCTATGCTTTTTCTCTTGCTTTTTATTATCTTGATTTCCAATTAGCAATCCTCCTTAAGCATCCCTGCTATCAACTGTCCAAGCGCAAGCCCACCGTCTCCTGCCTCAACCTGCTCGTTGATATAGTAAGAATAGCCACGGCTTTCAAAATTCCTGATAAGCATTGTCATAAGCAGCTTGTTATTCATCGTGCCACCTGACATGGAAATCGGATACGACTTATTATTAATAATTTCACACATATCAAGAACCATATAAGCCAGTGCTTTATGAAAGGCAAATGCTAACTGTTTCTTATCCACGCCATCATTTTTATAGCTAACAATATCAGAAAAAAGCTTCACCGTATCTGCAACATACAAGTTTAGATTGTCATCAAATCTTATAGGACAGCTCAGTGTTAATTCCTCATCCTCACACTCTTCTGCCGCAATCTCCAGCTTAATAGGCGCCTCGGATTCATATCCATTTTCATGGCAAACGTCAAGGACTGCCGAAACTGCATCAAACAGTCTCCCCATAGAGGTCGAAGTCGCAACATTTACGCCCATATCAAGCGCCTTACTTACTAACTCCCAGCGGGCTGATTTACTTTCTTTATCTAATTCTCCAGCCTTACTATGCTCAGCTAACTTACTTCTAGTATTATTATCTACATTCACTCCCTGCCGATTTACACTAGCTCTCTCAACCAAATCCTTTAACAAGCATTCATACGGCTTCTCATCACTAAGATAGCCTCTATCAACCGCCTCCCTAAGATAGCAAATCGCCGTCAAGTCACAGTCCTTTGCCGAACTATCCCCACCGGCAAGCTTAACTGGCGCAATCGTAGCAACTCTATTATAACCTTGCTCATCACAGAGCAAAAACTCTCCGCCCCATATAGTCTGATCATCTCCATATCCAGTTCCATCAAATGCTACGCCAAGCGTACTCTTTAAGCCATGCTCCGCCATAACTGACAGAATATGCGCATAGTGGTGCTGAATCTTAAGATCAGCATTCCTAGCAGAAATGTAGGAAGGGTGCAAATCTCCGACCTTATCACCTTCTTTAGCAATTCCAAGCATTTGCCTCATGTGACTAATTGACGCCTTCCATTTATTAAAACAGCTATAGTCCGACAAATCGCCAAAATATCCGCCTAAGTAAGCATTTTCACCCACACCGTAGGCAAATGTTGCCTTCATATCTCCGCCTAAAGCGAGCCTTCCTTCCTTTAAGTCATACCCTTTAACTCTTACAGGCAAAGGCACGTAGCCTCTTGAGCGCCTTACAAATTGTGTGTGCCCTTCTACAAGCTGCAATACACTATCATCTAGACCATATAGAATCTCGCGGTTATTGCTTAGCACATAATCAATACGGCCCTCATTTAATGCCGCAAGCATCACCTCGTCTTCGGTCTCAATAGGCCGGCCGCTTATGTTTCCGCTCGTCATAACTAAGGCCTTAAACTCCTTTAATAGCATAAGCTGCAGGGGATTAGAAGGGAGCATTGCGCCTATTTTATTGCTTCCCTTAAGTACCTCCTTATCTGTCAAACTAACATATTTGCTTTTAGCCACCTCCCGCCTTCTATCAAGCAAAACAATCGGCCTTGCTACATTTGTCAAAAGTTCTAACTCCTTGTCGGAAATCTCGCAGAACTCCCTTATAGTCTCGACACTGTCAAACATCACCGCAAAAGGCTTATTCTCCCTGTGCTTATATTCTCTAAGCCTCTCTCCCGCCTTAACTCTATTAAACACATCAAATGCAAGATGGTATCCTGTTGGATCCTTGATTGCGACTATTCCACCGTTTTTAAGCTCCGTAACCGCCTCAGAAAATGCAGTCTCCCCCCCAGAATATAAGAACTTATCACCGTTAATTCTAGCATTACCTGACATACCAACGTTAAGTTTTATATTCTCGATATTAGATTTAGCTCTATAGCCCATAAGCTTAGGTCCGCACTTTTCGCAGGCTATAGTCTGGGCATAACATCTGATGTCTCCGACCTTTTTATACTCAGCCTCGCAGTCCTTACACATTTTAAATTCAGCCATAGAAGTCTCTTCTCTGTCATAGGGAACCGATCTCATAAGTGAATACCTAGGACCACAGCTTGCACAGCTTATAAATGGATATCGATATCTTCTATTGTTTGGGTCAAACAGTTCTCGCTCGCAGTTTGGACAGGTTGCTATATCTATAGGGAGTATGCGCTTATTGTCGCTGTCGGATGCACTTTTTACAATTCTAAATTCTGTTGCGTTACCAACTCTAGTGCCGTCATATAACTTATACTCACTAGCATTTTCATCTAATTCAATATCCGTAACATTAGCAAGCGGCAAGTCTTCATTTTCCCCATCAAGCAACAAAAGACGATGAATCAATTCATTCATCGTCTCCTTACTACTAACGCCTTTGATATAGACTATTCCTCCGGCATTATATACTTCGCCTTTTATATTAAGCTCCTCTGCAAGGGCAGCAATATAAGGCCTAAATCCGACCCCCTGCACTAACCCCTTCACAGTAAGCTTATAACATATCATCTTGTTTTCCTCCTAAACATTCTTGGTAGTGTCAAGTCTGACACTCCTTTTTTGTTACAAAACCCTTTATTTTCGGGAGGTTTAAATAAAATGAGCATTGACCTCCCTTTTTTGGTATAATGTCATCTGCGAAAATCACCTATACCTAAGGAGACAATGCTCAT
>JAIKVP010000261.1 GCA_024685635.1 Lachnospiraceae bacterium | reverse complement strand
GGTTCTTGTAATATCAGTAGTGCCAGATAAGTACTGTGCGCCCGTGTCCATCAAGAGAAATGTATCTGAACAAATGTCAGCATTAGACTCTTCATCTGCGCTGTAGTGAATTATCGCACCGTGATCCTTAATGGCTGATATCGGCTCAAAGCTAGGCTCTTGATAGCTATCAAACTTCTTTCTCTCTTCTTCTAGCTTGTTTGCCATATCAATCTCAGTTAAGCAATTGTCGTCCTCATCGACATAATTGCCATAAAAATCAGTCTCTAAGCCATCAAGCCATGTCATAAATCTTGCAAATGCTATGCCGTCGTTAATATGAGCCTTTCTCATCCCTTCAATTTCAGTCTTATTCTTAACCGCCTTCCATAAGCTTATAGGCGAGTTAATCAGTCTTCCGCCTGTAGATTTAACGGCTTTTAGCACTACTGCATTTACGCTGTTTTTATCTCCCGATAGTTTAATATCTAACGCTTTAATATCCTGATAGAAGTCAGCATAAGCCTTTATGTTTATCCCGCTGCCTTCTAAGGCCAGCTTTAACTGATCATCTAAAGATGCTATATTTAGGTATAAATCTGCTTTGTCCTTATATATGGTCGCATAAGCCATAGCCACCGGATTATAAGGCACATCATTAGCCCTTATGTTAAATAGCCACGCTATGTCATCAAGCGCTGTTATCACTAGCGCTTCAATCTCCTCGACATTCATATACATCCTTAGCTTATCAAGTTTTGCAGTTCTATCAAGCCCAGCATATTCAACCGAATAGTCAACTATCTTAGAAAATGTCATAGCAGGGCGATTATTCGATTCATCATACACCTGACCTGCAAGGTCTATTTCATTTTCAATACTGATATTAAGTGATGACAGCCTTTCTTTTAAACTCAACTCATATTTAGCAGATACCGTCCTTCCGTCATAGGCTAGTTTTTGCCCATCCTTCATATTGATCGCAAGGAAGTTGCTGATTGAAGGAACACCCTTTTCGCCCATCTTCATAAGTTCAATCTCTGAGCCATCAAGTTCACCAGCCGCCTGGATAAAGTATCTGCCGTCAGTCCAAAGATAGGCCTTGGTTTGACTTATAAGAAGGCTTCCAGCTGAACCTGTAAAGCCTGACAAATACGCTCTGACCTGAAAATACTTTGCTGTATATTCAGAATTGTGATCATCAGAAGTCTCCACTAAGTAATAATCAATATTATTCTCCTTCATAAGCTCTATAAGTCTTACTATCTCTTCCTTCAAACTAACGCCCTCCATATATTTATACCAATACTTATATTTATACTAATGCCTGTATTTACATTAACGGTGCTAAAAGCCTTAGCAACGCTCCATCAATCTTGTTCTTAATCGAATAATTCCTATATGTAGAAAGTGTCTCCTCCTGACAGCTTTTAAGTGTCTCTTGATAATCCTTCTCAAGCTCTAAGAGTTCTGAGCACTTATACATATAAATTCCGCACTCATAGTGAAGATAAAAGCTTCTAAAGTCCATATTAGAGCTTCCGCATATACCATACTTATCATCTGCCACTATGACCTTAGAGTGAACAAAGCCTGGTGTGTACTCGTATATCTTAACCTTGTTTAAGAAAAGCTCCTCGTAATAGCTCTTACCTAACTTAAATGCATACTTCTTATCGGGAATATGAGGAACTATAATGCCAACATCAACGCCCCTGTTACCTGCATAGCACAAGGCCTCAACAGTCTCATTATCAAGTATTAGATATGGTGTGAAAATATGGACATATTCATTGGCCCTGTTTATGATATCGAGATACAAATGCTTAGCGACATTGTATGTATCATAGGGATTGTCATTATAAGGAACCATGTAGCCGTCGCTAACAACATCAGAATGAGTCTGTGCCTTAATAAGATACTTAGCATACTCTTCCTCTTCGTCATAGACATTTTTCAGGACATTTTTCTCGTCATCAATACCCCACATAGTTAAGAACATACAGGTCATTGATGTCACTATATCACCGGTAACTCTTATCGCGCAATCCTTCCAGTGACCAAAACGTTTAATCTTATTGATGTATTCATCACTTAAGTTTACTCCACCTGTATATGCTATCTCTCCATCGACAACCGTTACCTTTCTATGGTCTCTGTTATTTTGAACAGAGCTTAATAGCGGCTTCATAGATGCATAGACTCTACAGTCTATACCGTATTTGCTTAAATTTTTGGCATAATTAATAGGCACCGAGGTAAATGCACATAGTCCGTCATAGAGCACTCTTACCTTTACTCCCGCTGCCGCTTTCTCTTTTAATATCTCAAGCACCTTATCCCACACATAGCCCTCGTGTATGATAAAGTACTCAATAAATATAAATTCTTTGGCATTTCTTAAATCATTTAAATAATCCTCAAAGAAGTCATCACCAAGAGGATAGTATTTGGCGTTGCTGTGCTTATATACAGGATGTCCACATGCACGCTTAACATATTTGGCAACTCCTGCAACGTGAGGACTGTCCTCTTTTAATTCAGCATATATCTCCTTATCCTGTCTTAAGTAAGGTCTTGCCTCTACCTTCTTACGCTTAATTCTCTCCTGAATGGTCTTATATCCTGCCTGATTAGACATAAATACATAAAACGCTGCTCCAAAGAGCGGAAATAAGGCTATAAGAACAAGCCAGGCAACCTTAAATGCTGGATTATTCCTCTTGTTAATAATAGCAATAATGGCTGTGGCACTTAGAATAACGAAGCCCACATAAATAGCTACCGCATACTTGCTAAGCCAGAATATCATAGATAAGAACATAGCAAGCTGGCCAAGTACCATAAGTACAATTATGATACCTCGACCAAATACGACAGACTGCAAGCCTTTTTTACTGTTTCTTTTTACCCTTTGCTTTAACGCCTCATCGTTCGTCTTAAATCTAGTCTTATCCTTAGACCTTAATTCAGTCTTATCCTCAGCCTTTAGTTCAGCCTTTTTATCAGGCATTAATCTAGTATTATCTTTAGTCCGTTTTTTAGTCCTTTTATCAACACTCATACTATACCTCGACCGGTATGGTCTCATTCGCCTCCTCTAGCGCTTCCTGCTTAAAGCCTTCCATCTTAACCTCGTCTATAATAGGCAAATCTTCAACACTCTTTACTCCAAAGGATCTTAAGAAATCCTCCGTTGTTCCAAATAGCATAGGCCTACCAGGAGCCTCAAGTCTTCCGACTTCCTCTATAAGGTTATACTCTACTAGCTTGTTAACTGCGTGGTCAGACTTAACTCCTCTTATCTTCTCAATCTGCCCCTTAGTGACAGGCTGATTATATGCAACAATAGAGAGAGTCTCAAGCATAACATCAGTAAGGACGTGCTTCTTAGGTGTGTTAATAAGCTTAGTTAAGGTATCGTAGTAGACCTGGCTTGTACACATTTGAAACGAATCCTCTAACTCGATTATATGTATTCCTCTCTCATTGATATTGTAGTTATCCATCAAAGTGTGGCATAAGCCTAGTGTAGTAGTTTCATCCTGTTCGATTGCATTTGCAATGTCTTTAACCGGGACTGCACCACCCATAGCAAATAAAATAGCCTCAATTGCTCCTAATAATTCCTTCATTTCCATTGTCTGTTACCCTTCTAAAGAATCTAAATATATCTCGCCAAATGCTGTATTCTGCCTTACGCTAATTAAGCCGCTCTTCATAAGCTCTAGTATGGCCAAAAATGTAACTACCAGTTCAAGCCTTGTAGTCTCTGCCATGAGAAGGCTCTTAAAATGTATGCCACTTAATCCCTTTATCTTGGCTCTTATATCTATGATTTTGTCCTCAACGCTGATTTTTTCTTTTTCGATTTTGCCAAACTTAGACCTTACAGGATCGACCTTGTCTGTCATCCTCTTCATAACCTCGTTAAAGATCTTATTAAGCCTTGCTAAATCTATATTGGTGTCCTTTATAACCTCTGAGGCGTCTATAGTAGGCTCGTATTCTAAAACTTCCTTAGGCAAGTCCTTCTTTCGATAGATAGACTGGCCTGCGCCAATCTCCATATCCTTAAGCTCCTGCGCTGCATACTTAATCTTTTTGTATTCTATAAGTCTCTCAACAAGCTCTGCTCTAGGATCCTCTGAAATCTCCTCATCCTTCTCCTCCTTTGGAAGAAGCATCTTAGACTTAATCCTTATAAGTGTTGCCGCCATGACGAGAAACTCACTCATCGTATCCATATCTTCACTGTCCATCTTAGAGACATAGTCAATGTACTGCTCTGTTATCTCTACTATCGGTATATCATATATATTAACCTTGTTCTTCTCTATCAAATGCAAAAGCAATTCAAGTGGCCCTGAAAATGCTTCCACCTTAAATTCAAGTTCCATTATCATTATCCTTCTTCATAGTTATCATTAATATCTCTGGCGGGTTAAAGAACCTCGCCTTGATAGTATGTCCTCCAATGCCCGCTGACACAAGCATCTTCGTATCATTCATTGAATAAAAGCCCTTGGTGTACTTAGGAAATAAGACCGCCTCAGTTGATAGCACTCCGCACACACCAGGTATTCTAGCTATGCCACCGTGATTGTGACCAGATAAAACCAAATCTGCGCCCCATTCAGAATATGCCTTTAGGTAGTTAGGACTGTGCGCCAGCATTATATGCATATGCTTTGGATTTCTCTTGCCTATGGCATTTATAATGTCCTTATTCTCTAACTCAACTCTGTTTACTCTTCCGTAGTGGTCTAATGACACCTCAAGGCCGTCGAGAGCAATAACGTCATCACCACGCTTTATATAAGCAATTACATTAGACAAATGCTTAACTCCAGCCTTAACTGACATATGATAAAACTCCTGATAAATGTTGTCATACTCTTCTGGGTATAGCTTCATTTTACTTTCGTGATTGCCATTGGCAAAGTATACAGGATAGCGGCTAGCTAGCCATGTGAGCAAATCTATCGCAGAATCGTAGCTATCATCATTTTTAGATAAAAAGTCTCCTCCTATTAGCACATAATCCGGATCCTCTTTTTCAATGCTAGCCTTTAACTTGTTGTTATAGCGGCCATAGTGACAATTATGTAGATCAACTAGATACAAAAACTTAGCACCATCAAATGAAGCAGGCAGTTTCTTAGTCTTAAATTCATATCTATCAACTACAAATATGTGTGCTTCAATCATTGACCAAATTATTAAAAATGCAATAATCACACATATAATTATAAATAACTTCATAAAACTTAAACCATTACATCCTTTCTTGTAATCACTTTCTTAATAAGTGCTTCAGGTTCTTGAAGTTTTTCAGATATAGTGTAGGCATTGATTAATCTATCATAAGCAGGCTTAAATAAGTCGGCGTCATTGGCAAAAATAACTCCCATAACTTCGCCCTTATCTACGTGGTCGCCTAGCTTTTTGTCCATTCTGATTCCTACGCTTAAGTCGATTTCACTCTCCTTAGTCTCTCTACCGCCACCTAAGATAAGAGATGCCATACCGACCTCACTAGTCTTACAAGCAGTTAAATATCCCTCATTTGGAGCAAGTAGTTCTTTTCTGTACATAGCCTTTGGAAGCTGATCAGGATGATAGACCTGATTCATATCTCCGCCCTGGGCATTAACGAATTCGGCTAACTTGTCTAAAGCCTTGCCCTCTCTAATAACTCTCTCCATCTTCTCCCTAGCGTCCTCAAAGCTTTCCGCCTTCTTGCCACCTATAAGCATATAAGATGCGATAGTTATACATAACTCCTTAAGTCTCTCTTCTCCCCTGCCACTTAAGACCTCGATTGCCTCATAGACTTCAAGGGCATTACCAACATAGTGGCCTAGTGGCTCATTCATATCGGAAATGATAGCGACAGTCTGTCTTCCTACCATCTCTCCAATGCTTACCATAATTCTTGCAAGCTCCTCGGCATCTTTTAAATTCTCCATAAAGGCGCCAGAACCGCATTTTACATCTAATATTATTGAGTCTGCTCCAGCTGCAATCTTCTTACTCATAATTGAGCTAGCAATCAAGCTCTTTTGATTGACAGTAGCTGTTACATCCCTTAGAGCATATATCTTCTTGTCTGCTGGTGCTAGATTGGCAGTCTGACCAACCAGGGCAAGCTTTATATCATTAACCTGTTTGATAAATGCTTCCTCAGATAAAGAAGTCTTAAATCCCCTAAAGCTCTCAAGCTTGTCTATTGTTCCACCTGTATGGCCTAAACCTCTTCCACTCATCTTGGCAATTGGAACACCTAAAGACGCAAGCATAGGTGCAACTATCAGGGAAGTCTTATCTCCAACGCCACCAGTGCTATGCTTATCTACCTTAATTCCATCAATGGCAGACAAATCAAGCGTATCACCACTATTGGCCATAGCCATAGTGAGATTGACTGTCTCATCCATAGTCATCCCCTTAAAATATACTGCCATCAAAAATGCAGACATTTGATAGTCAGGGATTTCATTTAAACTGTACTCACTGATAATATAATCAATCTCCTCTTTAGTCAGCTCCTTACCCTGCTTCTTCTTTTCAATAAGGTCATACATGCGCATAACAATCACCTCTTATAGATATTTATAATAACTTACTCCTTCAGCAAATGCCTTTAAGCCAAACATTTCAGACAAGGTCTGAGCTATATCGGCATAGGTTTTGCCAACACCCAAATTAACTCCCTTCATACCATGTCTATACATAAGAACTGGCACATACTCTCTTGTGTGATCAGTTCCCTTAAATGAAGGGTCGCAACCGTGATCTGCTGTTATTACAAGCAAATCATCATCTGTCATAAGATCAAATAACTCTCCTAATCTCTTGTCAAAATCAAGCAATCCATTGGCATAACCAACTGCGTCTCGTCTGTGTCCAAATGTAGAATCAAACTCAACTAAGTTAGTAAAAATCAAGCCATTCTTAATCTCTTTCATATATTCAAACGTTACATCCATGCCATCCATGTTGTTCTTAGTATGCTTAGCAGTTGTAATACCCTGTCCCGCAAATATATCCTCAATCTTACCAACCGCTGCCACAGGATATCCTGCATCAACTAAGTACTGCATTATATTCTCTTTAGATGGATGAAGTGAAAAATCTCTTCTGTTAGAGGTCCTGGTAAAGTTGTGAAGCTCGCCAACAAAAGGTCTTGCTATAACTCTAGCAACAGCGTGCTCTCCCTTTAGAATCTCTCTGGCTTTTTTACATATCTCATATAGCTTATCAACAGGAATAACATCCTCATGTGCTGCTATCTGAAATACAGAATCACCAGAAGTATAAATAATAGGCCATCCAGTCTTAAAATGCTCCTCGCCATAGTCTTCAATAACCTTGGTTCCAGAATATGGCTTGTTGCAGTAATATCCCCCTAAGCCAGTGACCTTAAGAAACTCCTCCATCAAGTCATCAGGGAATCCATCAGGGTAGGTTGGAAATGGCGTCGGAGTTACAATTCCAGCCATCTCCCAGTGACCTATAGTAGTGTCCTTACCGTTTGACATCTCAGCACATTTGCCGTAAGCGCCTATTGGGTTATCAACTGGCTTAACGCCTTCAATTCCATCAATATTGCCATAGCCAATCTTTCTCATATTAGGTAAATCAAATCCAGGGATTGCAGCGGCAGCAGACTTAATAGTGTTGGCACCGACATCTCCGAACTTATCGGCATCAGGAGCCTCACCACATCCCACGCTGTCTAAAACTATCCAAATAACTCTGTCCATATACCTGCCTCCTTTTATTCTACAATCAATAGCGTCCAGGTTCTCTTGCCATTAAATGCTTCAGCCTTAATAAGCACCCAGCCCTCCTTTTTAGCTTTTATATTGCCCTTCTCGTCAATAGTGGCAATCTTAGTATTTCTTGAATAATAATCAATATAATTACTAGCAGAATTCTTAGGGAGCTTAATGTCCATATTGTATGTATCTCCCTTGTTAACAAACTTAATAATCTTATTGTGATAAACTCTCCAAGGAGCTTTTTTGACAGTGACAACAACCTCTGTTGTAACTCCACTGTCTGTAGTTACAGTTATGGTAGCCTCACCCTTCTTCTTACCTGTAAGAGTACCGTCCTCATTTACATAGACAACCTTCTCATCAGAGCTCTTACAGTAAAAGCCATCAGTTGAATTAGGAGGTGTAAGTGAAGCAGAGAGCGAAAATGTCTCGCCCTTACCTATGGTCAAGTCCTCATTTACAATCTCAATAGCGGTTGAAGGTGTCTTAACTGTGACCTCGCATTTGCCTTCAACTCCGTTAACTGATGAAGCGACAATGTTGACTGTACCGTTGTCAACGGCAGTGATGTGGCCATTCTGGTCTACTGTCGCAATGTTCTCATCCTCTGAATACCAGTTAATATGCTTGTTAGAAGCATTATCAGGGCCAACGCTCGCTGTTAAATCAGCCTCCTTAACATAAGACTCATCATCACCAAGCTTAAACTCTAAATTCGTCTCGCTAACAGTAACCTCACTAGCCTCAACGAACTCCTCGCCGTAATATATATTCTGATCACAGTCACCCCCCTGGGTATTAGCGCCAGGAACCGATGTGTGCTGATACTGCCACATCCAGTATGGATGAGGATAATCAGGATAATCGCACTCATAGTTAGCAATCCAAATCTTATATCCAGATATCTGTTCATAATCTATAAAGTTAACAAGCTTGTCTCTTGAGGCATAAACGCAAGGGTCATAACCTGCCTGCTTGATGATGTCGCAGTAAGCCTTAACCATCGCAGTACAGTTTTCCATACCTGTCTCAAAAGCACTCTCTTCCTCGATATCAAATGCTACTGGAAACTCCAGCTTTCTGCCATCTAATAAATCTAATGTTCTCTCAGCCTCAGCCATAGCCTGCTCTACAGTAGTCGCATAGCTGTAATAATATGCGCCTCTTAAGAGCCCGGCATTTTTAGCAGCCGTATAGTTGTTTGAAAATGTTGGATCTGTGTAGGACTGACCTGCACCAAGCCTTATCATAACTGATGTATATCCCTGATCTGCAACAGACTTATAATTGACATCTCCGTTATAATAAGAAACATCAATGCCCTTAGTAAGCGACTTAGCCTCCTCTTTGCTAATAGCCCTTCCCATAACAAAAGGTCCATTAGCAAATGCTAAAACAAAAACCAATACCGCTGCAATAAATCTCTTAAAACCCATAATTAATCCTCCGATTTTTTTGATGAATCATCACTCTTAAACCTGTTAGCGCTGTTACTCGTCTTTATGTCTATAAAACTAGTTTTCATTTTTGAATACATAATCTTTTGCGAGCTATATAATCCATAATAACCAGAAAGCATATAGCTTATCGCCACCGTCAAGGCATAAAACATAACACCTTTCTTATAGCCAAAGAGCTCAAACGATAGCAAAAGCGAGGTTATAGGACAGTTAGTAACGCCGGTAAAAACTCCTATCATTCCTATTCCAGAGGCAAATGCAGTCGGAAGGTTAAGTAAAACTCCCATAGTATGACCAAATGTAGCCCCAACAAAAAGACTAGGAACAATCTCTCCACCCTTAAATCCAGAACCTAAAGTAAGCGCCGTCATAATCATCTTGATTAGGAAGGCAAAATAAGGAACATAGCCAATATCAAAGCATTCATGCATAGTCTCCATACCAGAACCATTATATATATTAGTTCTTAAAACTAATGTAAGTATGATAACTGACGCTGCTCCAACAAGTATTCTTATAAACGGATTCTTAAAACTCTTCTTAAAATGCTTTCTACTCTCGTGAAGCAAGAAACAAAACAATCCACTTATAAATGCTGATAAGCCCATAATAACAAGGCTTTTAACAATAGTTTCCACATCATATGTAGGTATAAATGACAACCTAAAGCTAACTGGAACGACATTAAAATACCTCGCTATTCCTACACTCACATAAGATGCTATAAAGCAAGGAACAATTGCTCCATAATACATAACACCCACACTTACTATCTCCATAGCAAATACAGCTGCAGCCATAGGCGTCCCAAACAGTGCCGAAAAGCCTGCGCTCATTCCGCACATAATAATCGTGTGTTTGTCGCTCTCATCTAACTTTAAGAGCTTACCAAAGAGATTACCAATACATCCACCAATCTGAAAGGCCGCTCCCTCTCTACCAGCAGAGCCACCAAATAAGTGAGTGATAACTGTCGAAATATAGATTAGTGGTGCAAGCTTAGGTGAAATATCCTCCTTAGATGCAATAGCTGATATTACAAGGTTAGTTCCCTTGTCTGGCTCCTTCATCCAGTATTTATAAAGCCCTGCAATGACAAGTCCACCTATGGGAAGTAAGAACAAAAACCATGGATTATCATTTCTTACTCCGTCTGCTAAAGCAAGTAACTCATGAAATGACAGTCCAACAAAACCAACTACTACTCCAATCAGGACTCCAATAGCCACCCACTTAAAAAATGTTATTATATTTTCGCCTAAATGTATGCAATATTCGTATATCTTAGCTAAGTCCATAATAAATCTCCATATCTTAACCCACACATTCATAATTTTACCATAAATAATCCCTATGGTCAAAGAATAGATTTGCAATAAAAAAAGCCCCAAACACTAGGTTTAGGGCCGTTATCTTAAATCATAATCTATCGGCAATTTCGTATAAAAGTTTCTCTGTCTTATTCCAGCCAAGACAAGGATCGGTGATAGATTTACCGTATACACCCTCTCCTATCTTCTGGTTGCCATCCTCTATATAGCTCTCAATCATAACTCCCTTTACGAAATTATGGATATCCTTATCAAGCTTTCTTGAGTGAAGAACCTCTTTTACTATTCTAGGCTGCTGGTCAAACTTTTTGCCAGAGTTACAGTGGTTAGCATCAACTATGCAGGCTGGATTAAGAAGCTCATGCTTAGCATAATAATCAATCAAAATCTTAAAGTCCTCATAGTGATAGTTAGGCATATTCCTTCCGTGCTGGTCTTGTGCACCACGTAGAATTGTGTGAGTAAGTGGATTGCCATCTGACTTAACCTGCTCATGATGATAGAGGAAGGTGTGATGACCCTGCGCTGCAATAACAGCATTTATCATAACTGACAAGTCTCCACTTGTAGGATTCTTCATTCCTACTGGCACATCAATACCACTTGCAACAAGTCTGTGCTGCTGATTCTCAACCGATCTTGCACCAACTGCGACATATGACAAAACATCCTCCATATATCTCCAGTTACCTGGATATAGCATCTCATCAGCTGCAGTTAGATGTGTCTCCTCTAAAGACCTTAAAAACATATGTCTAATAGCTATAATACCCTGAACCATATCTGGCTTCTTCTCAGGATCAGGCTGATGAAGAATACCCTTATAGCCCTCTCCTGTTGTTCTAGGCTTATTAGTATAGATTCTAGGAATAATAAGAAGCTTATCCTTAGTCTGCTCATTGACTCTTGCAAGTCTCTGAACATAATCACATACCGCATCCTCGTTATCAGCTGAACAAGGTCCGATTATAACTATAAACTTATCAGAAGCTCCTGTAAAAACATCCTTAATCTCGGCATCTCTTGCCTTTTTAACCTCCATAAGCTCCTCGCTTAACGGATACTGCTCTCTAATCTCGTGTGCACTTGGCACAATCTTCTCTGTGTGAAGTCCCATAATATGATATCCTTTCTAGTAAATATGATAGTCAAATGCTATCACTTTAAAGTGTTAAAGTCAATCATTTATCCTTTGTTTTTTTGTCAGTATTTTTCTTCTCCGTCCCCTGAATAAAAGCAAAATAATATAACAAGCCTATAACTATTCCACCACCAATAATGTTACCAATAGTTACAAACAATAAATTGTCATAGAAAAACGATCCGATGTTAAGCTTCTCAAGCTGATTGGCTGTAATACCATAGGCTTCACTGGCCTTAGCAGCATAATCAGAATTCTTAGAAGCCATAATACCTGCAGGAATATAATACATATTAGCAACACAGTGCTCAAAGCCTGAAATAACAAATGCTGAAATAGGCACAATAATAGCTAAAATCTTACCCGCAAGTGACTTAGATGAACTAGCCATCAAAACTGCTAAGCATACAAAAATGTTACACATAATACCTGAACATATAGCTGTCATTGGTGAAAGGGTTACCTTACCCAAAGCAATCTTAATTGTCATAGCTCCAAGCAAGCCATCAGTGTAATTCCACTGTCCAGTCTGTGAAACTATATAAGCAATGAATACACCACCTAATAAATTAGTAATGTAAACTATAATCCAGTTTCTTAACAGTCCGATAATCTTAATCCTCTTACCTGCAACTCCCATTAGCATCATACAGTTGCCAGTAAACAACTCTCCGCCAGCTAAAACCAAAGCAATAAGTCCAACTGGGAAGACTATTCCAGCAGCCATTCTTGCTACTCCAACACTTTTGATACTATGCATTGCACAGCTGCTCGCCTCCGCTCCAAGTGCAATACAAAGTCCCGCCATAAAGCCCAAAATAATAAGCTTTTTTAAGGGCATATTAGCCTTATTAATTGATGCATTAGTCATGTTCTCGTGAACCTGCGCCGGGCTAATTACGCCTTCGTAATTCTTGTCTTCCATGTCAATTCTCCTTTTCGATAAACCTTAATTTACCTCCTAAGCATTTCCGGATATATTGACTTTGTAATCCCCGCTTTTAATCCGTACTTTCTAATAAGCTTCCACATTCCCTGTCTTGTGTATGGCTTACCCCGCCTGCTTAAAAAAAGGTATGTATCACCATCTAAATTCGGCTTAAGCTCCTTGCATTTTAGCAGGTTTTCTTTTACTCTACCACTTACAGTGATAGCTTCCTGTTTATCACCATGCTTTACTAAAATGTATGAGCCAAGCAAATTTACATCTTCGACTTTTAGGTTAATGAGTTCGGTTACTCTTATCTTAGTCTCAACTAAAATAGCGATAATAAGCCTGTCTCTATAACATGTAAAGTCGTCTCCTGTGATAGAATTATATAGCTTTAATCTCTCTTCATCATTCATAGAAGGCATTGGAGTTTTCTTGATTTTAGGTGAATTAAGCTTAAATCCAAGGTCACTATCAATGACTCTTTTGTGGTCTAAATATCTAAAGAAAGATCTAATTGCCGCAACATTTCTAGCCACAGTTTTGTCTGATGAGTCTCTTTCAAGAAAAAGTAAATATGAGTTAACCTTAGTATCGTTAACATCTTTAAGGTCAGTCAAACCGTCTTCTTTAAGATAATTAATAAACTTTCTTAAATCACTCTTATAAGAGGATACGGTGCTTTCACTCTTGCCTTCAGCTACAATACTATTAACATAGTCTTCTAAATAATAATCAAGATTCATATAGTTAAACCTCTCTTTTAAAAGCACACATCTTTACTATTATAGTATTAGATGCTTACAAAAGCAACATTTTTCGCAATTCTTAAAACATTTTTTAACTGTAAAGAATTTTAAAAAAAGTGCCGGGAGAATAAATACCCCGACACCTCACAAGTCAACTAGTTGAGCTCATTTAAGAACTCTTCAATTCGGTCTAACCCCTTCTTGATGGTCTCCATAGAAATGGCATAAGATAATCTAAAATGGCCATCTGCTGCAAATGACTCACATGGAATAACAGCCGTCTTATAATCATCAATAAGAATCTCTGCTAATCTTGCAGCGCTATTAACCTTCTCCCCCTTATAAGAGAGCTTAATAGCTTCATTTGCATCAACAAATACATAAAACGCACCCTGTGGTTCATGACAAGATACATGCGGAAATTTAGAAACTCTTCCATACATATACTTTCTGCGCTCATCAAATTCTTTCTTCATCATTGCAATTGAATCCTGAGGTCCTAATAAGGCTTCCTCAGTAGCCTTTTGTGCAATTGAGTTAGGATTAGATGTAGCATGGCTCTGTACTGCACTCATTGCCTTAGCAACATTTTCCGGTGCTCCACAGTAACCAATTCTCCATCCTGTCATAGCGTAGCTCTTAGCAACACCACTGACAGTAATCGTTCTCTTATAAATCTCATCACCTAATGAAGCAATACTAACATGCTTAGCATCACCGTAGGTTAGATATTCATACATCTCATCTGAAACAACGTATATATCCTTCTCTACAGCGAATTTGGCAATTGCTTCAAGCTCCTCCTTAGTATATAACATACCAGTTGGATTAGAAGGTGTATTAAGAACTATAGCCTTGGTCTTAGATGTAAAAGCCTTTTCAAAGTCCGCTACAGTTGCTTTATACTCATTGTCAAACTCTGTGATAACATCAACAGGCACACCGTCTGCCATCTTAACCATCTCTGGATAGCTAAGCCAGTATGGTGCAGGTATCATAACCTCATCGCCAGGATTTAAGATAACATTAAAAATGTTAGTTAAAACATGCTTACCACCATTACTGATTACAATCTGTGAAGGCTTGTAATCTAGCCCGTTGAAATCCTTAAACTTCTTACACACAGCCTCTTTTAACGAATTGGTTCCAGATGCTGGAGTGTATTTAGTAAATCCATCCTTGATCGCCTTAATAGCCGCTTCGCAAATGTTGTCAGGTGTGTTAAAGTCAGGCTCGCCTGCACCAAAACCAACAACATCCTCTCCTGCTGCCTTTAGCTCTTTAGCCTTAGCAGTAATCGCAAGAGTCGCAGAAGGCTTAACTGCCAACGCTTTCTTGGATAATTCTAATGACATAATAAAAACCACCTTTTATAAAAATAATAACATACAAATGCTATTGTAATATAGTAATTCAAAAAATACAAGTTGAAATGCATAAAATTTCTTTTTTTGTGAAAAATATGCTAACATAATTTATTTTTTTGCAAGATTATGAATAAAAATAATATATATCTTTCATAGCCAAAGAATAAAAAAAGGTGTCACAAAAAGTGACACCTAATAAATTACTTAGCAAAATCTGTAACACGCGATTCACGAATTACATTTACCTTAATCTGTCCCGGATATGTAAGAGATTCTTCAATCTGCTTAGAAATATCACGAGCCATCATAACCATATCAGCATCAGATACCTGCTCTGGAACAACCATAACACGAATCTCACGACCTGCCTGAATGGCAAAAGATTTGTCAACGCCTTTGAAGTTATCTGCGATATCTTCAAGATCCTTCAACCTGGATGTATATGATTCAAGCGCTTCTCTTCTTGCACCAGGTCTAGCAGCAGATATTGCATCTGCAGCCTGAACTAATACTGCAATAAGAGATTCTGGCTCACAGTCGCCATGATGTGCAGCAACTGCGTTGATGATAAGTGGTGTCTCCTTATACTTCTTACATAAATCAACACCAATCTGGATATGGGAGCCTTCCATCTCCTTATCCAAAGCCTTACCAATATCGTGCAAAAGTCCTGCTCTCTTAGCCATACGAACATCTAAGCCTATCTCAGCAGCAAATAGTCCGCATAGATGAGCAACCTCGATTGAATGAAGCAAAACATTCTGACCAAAACTGGTTCTATACTTCATCTTACCAAGAAGTTTAACTAACTCTGGATGGATACCTCTTACACCAACTTCCAAAACTGCCGCTTCCCCAGCCTCGCGCATCTCATTCTCAACTTCGCGTCTTGCCTTTTCAACAGTCTCTTCGATTCTTGCTGGATGAATACGTCCATCAACAATTAACTTCTCAAGAGTAATACGTGCAATCTCACGTCTAATCGGATCAAAACTTGATAAGACTACTGCACCAGGAGTATCGTCGATAATCAAATCAACTCCTGTTAGCTGTTCAAGAGTACGGATGTTACGACCTTCACGTCCGATGATAGGTCCCTTCATCTCATCACTAGGCAACTGAACTAACGATACTGTACTCTCTGCGACCTGATCAACAGAACACTTCTGTATGGCCTGTACAATATAGTTCTTAGCCTTCTTGTCAGCTTCCTCCTTTGCTCTGGCTTCGTTCTCTTTTACGATCAAAGCCATCTCATGTTTCACATCATCTTCTACACTCTTTAATAAATGGTCTTTTGCCTGTTCAGAGGTTAATCCTGAAATTCTTTCAAGTTCCTGTAATGTCTTAGCATGAAGTTCATCAAGTTCAGCATGCTTCTTGTCAAGCTCTGCCTCTTTAGAAGCTACCTTGGCTTCCTTCTTCTCCATAGCACTAGTCTTGCGCTCAATGTTCTCCTCTTTATCAAGAACACGCTTCTCTAACTTCTGGATCTCTGCTCGACGTTCCTTAGTCTCCTTATCCAAGTCATTCTTAACTCTAATCGACTCTTCCTTAGCTTCTAAGGCTGCTTCACGCTTAGTGGCATCTGCTGTCTTAAGTGCATCGTCGATAATTGTTCTTGCTCTTGATTCTGCGCTGCCAAGCTTAGCGTCAACATCTGCTTTATACTTAGATACTGAAAGCTTAGCGGTGACAGGAATTGCAATCAAAAGAACAACAACGGCGGTAATCACACACCACAGCCATTCCACAGGAGCACCTCCTTAAAAAATATTATTTTATTATTGTATATATGCTTAAAATGTGAAAAAAAATATAAAATGCACACAGTACAACATAACAATTCTACACAGATTTGTTCAAATTGTCAAGGCATCCCACACTAAATGTGATAAAAATCGGAAGATTGCTACAATATTTAGTTGTTAAAGAAAACAAACAAACATCAGCAATCTTCCGACTGATTAAAACCTATGAAATTGAATATAAAATTTCTATCTCTCTGAACTCATAGTTGCTATAAGATTTCTCACTGTATCATACGAATATCCCTTAGATAGCATATATGAAATAAGTTTAGACTCAGCTTTAGCATCGTCTTCATAATTCTTCATACGCTTAAGCTTCTTACTCATATCCTTATAGGCAGCCTTCTTCTCAGTTGCTAAAAGATCAATTCCAGTACTACTTAGCTCGTCAATAGCCAAATCAATAACATCCTTACTTATACCCTTAAGCATAAGCTTAGAGCTAATAGTCTTGATACTCATACTATCCTTACGATAGTCAATGAACTGCTTAGCATATCTAAAGTCGTCAATATAGCCGTATGAAATAAGTTCATCCATGACAATATCAATAATATCCTCTGGATAATCAGCTCTTAAAAGCTTCTCTCTTAGCTTGTACTCTGTATAGTCTCTACTAGACAACAAATGCATAGAACGGTTAAGACATCTAGGCTTGATAACACTATATCTAATATCCTCGTATAGTTCCGCGGATATATCTATATCCTTAACTAAATGATAGCGCTTAAGCTCAGCCTTATATAGTCTAAAGCGTGGTTCACCATCAATGACTAGCAAAGCCTTCTTAGAGTCAATAGGCTTAATATCGTTAATATACATCAACTATCATTCCTTCTTCTTGCTGGCTTTCTTAGCTTCATCATCTGCCTTGGCAGGATCGTCTGCCGCTGCAGCGTTGGCAGGTAATTCAAAATGAGCTCTTACAGCGTTCTCAATCTCTGAACAAATGGCTGGATTCTCCTTAAGGTAGTTCTTAGCATTCTCTCTACCCTGGCCAATCTTCTCACCCTTATAAGCATACCACGCACCACTCTTGTTCACAATATCAATGCTTGCAGCTAAATCTAAGATATCACCAGCCTTAGAAATACCCTCTCCAAACATAATATCAAACTCAGCCTCTCTATGAGGTGGAGCAATCTTATTCTTAACAACCTTAACTCTGGTACGGTTACCAATACTCTCGCCGTTAGCCTTCAAGGTCTCAATACGTCTTACATCCATACGAACAGATGCGTAATACTTTAAGGCTCTACCACCTGTAGTAGTCTCTGGATTGCCGAACATAATACCAACTTTCTCACGAAGCTGGTTGATAAATACTACTGTACAGTTAGCATTGCTGATAACTGAAGTCAACTTACGAAGTGCCTGAGACATAAGTCTTGCCTGAAGTCCGACATGAGAATCTCCCATGTCTCCCTCAATCTCTGCTCTAGGAACCAATGCGGCAACTGAATCCACAATAACAATATCAACAGCTCCTGAGCGAACTAAAGTCTCAGTAATCTCTAATGCCTGCTCGCCACTATCTGGCTGTGAAATATAAAGGTTATCAATATCAACTCCAATATTCTTAGCATATACTGGATCAAGAGCATGCTCAGCATCGACAAATCCTGCGATACCGCCTCTCTTCTGGACCTCTGCAATCATATGAAGTGTAACTGTAGTCTTACCAGAAGACTCAGGTCCATAAATCTCAACAACTCTGCCCTTAGGAATACCACCGATTCCAAGTGCAATATCTAAGCTTAACGAACCAGTAGGCATAGCCTCTACATTCATGCTAGTGCTCTTATCTCCGAGTCTCATAATGGCGCCCTTGCCGAACTCCTTCTCAATCTGCATAACTGCTGCGTCAAGCGCCTTCATCCTATCTTCCTGTTTAGCCATAATTATTCTCCTTTACATAAAATAATAAATGTACCGAACCCGAAAACTTGTTCGTTATTCTGGTACTATAATATAACAACAGTTGACATTTGTCAACAAAAAAGTGTACATTTGTTCGAAAATAATTCCGAACGAATGCACACCGCCTTCTATACGCTATTTACAAGCATTATATTAACACACATATTCAAAAAATAAAAGAAGAAATTTACTTTATCGCTTCAGCTAGTAAATCTATAGCCTTTTTAACAGCCTTTAACCTTACTGATAGGCGGTCTCCCTTAAAATTACACTTACATACCTTAATATCTCCATTAATTGAAATGCCAATATATACCAAGCCAACAGGCTTCTCATCTGTTCCGCCAGTAGGCCCTGCAACACCAGTAATTCCTACACCAACCTCACTCTTAGCAATTTTAGCTACGCCCTTGGCCATATATCCTGCAACATCCACTGACACTGCACCCTTCTCGTTGATAACATCAAGAGGTATGTTCAATATCTTAACCTTACTTTCATTGGCATAGGTAACATAGCTCTCATTTATTACATCCGAAGAACCTGAGACTCCTATAAAAGAACCTGCAAGCAAGCCTCCAGTGCAGCTTTCCGCAAAGGAAATGCTAGCGTTAGCATCTCTTAGCTGCATAATAATATAACCAGCCATCATATTAATCTCGTTATAAATGTCAGAGAAATCAACATTTTCCTTTGGGTAATTATCTTCATAACTAATTAAATTATCTTCAAACATAGTATACTCCTAAAATGAACTGATTACGCCCTTATTCTTTACAAGGTAGTCAATTAACGATGCGACAGTTAAGAAGCAGCATAGATAGATTAAAACCTGCTCAACTATATAAAGCGTAGTTCCCACACCATCATTTAAGCCTAGGGCAGTAAATAATAAAAGCAAAACCAAGGTAACCATAGTTACCGCTGTCTTTACCTTGCCCCACCAGCCAGCAGCGATAACGACGCCTTTTTCCGCTGCTATCATTCTAAAACCGCTTATGATGAACTCTCTGGCTATGATAATAATCACAATCCATGCTGCAATCTTGCCAAACTCCACGAACAAAATCATACAGGATGTAACTAGGAGCTTGTCTGCTAAAGGATCTGCAAACTTACCAAAGTCAGTTACTAATCCCCTGCTTCTAGCAATATGTCCATCTAAAAAGTCAGTAAGTGAAGCGACAACAAATGCTATCAAAGCCGCCCATGCTGCCCAGCTAGAGCAATAAGGTATGTCAGCAGTCACATAGTTATTAAAATGAATAATCATAAACACCACGAAAAATGGTATCAGAATAACTCTCACCATCGTAATCTTATTAGGTAAATTCATAGCACTTCTCCTCGTCTAAAAATATCTGTTCATTGCTCTCAAGCATAAAATGCTAATAAAACGCTCTTATCAGTAAATATCAGTCATCATAAACTATCTCGCCAAACAGGTCATACTCCTTAAAGTCCGTAATCTTAACATTTACAAATGAGCCCGATATTAACTCCTCCTCCGAAGAGAAGAATACCTTGCCATCTATATCAGCAGTGTCCATGTAAGTTCTTCCTGAATAGATATCCTCATCATAAAGATAGCCCTCTACTAATACCTTAAAGCATTTTCCCACTAAACTCTCGCCTCGCTCGTAGGAAATCGCCTGTTGTAGCTCCATAAGCTCATCTCTTCTTTGCTCTTTAACATTTTCATCGATTTGGTCTGGCATTGAAAATGCTAAAGTTCCCTCTTCAGCTGAATAGCTAAAAACGCCCAATCGCTCAAACTCCATCTCATTTACAAAGCGGTACATGCTCTCGTATTCTTCCTCGCTCTCGCCCGGGAAGCCAGTGATAAGCGTTGTTCTAATTGTGATGTCAGGAATCCTCTCTCTTAAGCGGCCGATAATATTAACCAATTCGGCTCTGTTGGTTCTTCTACCCATTCGCCTTAAAACGTCATCCTCAGAATGCTGAATAGGAACGTCGATATAGTGGCATATCTTAGGCTCAGTTGCCATAACTTCAATAAGCTCATCAGTTATCTCTTCCGGATAACAGTATAAAACCCTAATCCACTCTAAGCCCTCTATGGCACAGAGCTTTCTTAAGAGCTCTGGCAGCATTTTCTTAGAGTAAATGTCGACGCCGTAGACGGTTGTCTCCTGCGCTACTAGTGTAATCTCAACTACTCCGTCATTGACTAGCTTCCTGGCCATGTCAATAATATTTTCCATTGGCTCACTTCTATAGTGGCCTCTGATTGACGGAATGGCACAGTATGTACAGCGCTTGTTACAGCCCTCTGCAATCTTAAGATAGGCCATATAAGGCGGTGTTGATAGCATACGCTTTCCTGTATAAGCTGGCATATAGTCAACGCCCTTATCTATCACAGGCTTTTGGCCCTCTAAAGCACCATCAATCGCCTCTACTATCGCATCATACGAGCTTGCGCCGACAACTGCATCAACCTCAGGCATCTCAGTTAAAATCTCATCCTTATAACGCTCTGAAAGGCATCCCGTGACAACAAGTGCCTTAAGATGCCCAACATTTTTATATTCTGCCATTTCTAAAATGGTATTGATACTCTCAACCTTAGCGTCGTGAATAAATGAACAGGTGTTAATAACGATAACTTCAGCCAGACTCTCATCATCGACAATCTTGTGGCCTGCTTCATTTAACAAGCCAAGCATAACCTCGCTGTCACATAAGTTCTTCTCACAACCAAGTGAAATAAACAGTATATCTGCCATATTATACCTCTAAAACAAACCGGTTATCTTACCATCAGCATTGACATCTATACCCTCTGCAGCTGGAACCTTAGGAAGTCCAGGCATAGTCATGATGCTTCCGGTTATGACAACGACAAAACCAGCACCAGCGCTTACATAAACGTCTCTAACATTTATCTCGTAGTCAGTTGGACGGCCAAGCTTCTTAGGATCATCAGAAAGAGAGTACTGAGTCTTAGCCATACATACAGGTAAATTGCCAAAGCCCATCTCAGTAAGCTTAGCTAGTGTTCTCTTAGCCTCAGCAGAATATGTAACACCATTAGCACCGTAGATCTCAGTTGCAACGGTCTTAATCTTATCCTCTAAGCTCATATCATCTGGATAGATAGGCTTATAGTTGTTCTCTTTGCTCTCAATAGATGAAATAACCTTGTTAGCAAGTTCTATTCCACCTTCTCCGCCGTGCTCCCAAACTTCACAAAGCGCGAACTCACAGCCTCTCTCCTCGCAGAAGCTCTTAACATAGTCAAGCTCTCTATCTGAATCAGTAATAAACTTATTAAGTGTGACAACTACAGGCACACCGTATTTTTGAAGGTTCTCAACATGCTTCTCAAGGTTTACTATACCAGCCTTTAAGGCATCCAAATTCTCTGATCCTAAATCTGCTTTATTAACTCCGCCATTATATTTAAGCGCTCTTACAGTAGCAACCAAAACAACGCAAGAAGGTGTTAAGTTAGCCTTTCTACATTTGATGTCAAGGAACTTCTCTGCACCTAAATCAGCGCCAAATCCAGCCTCTGTAACAACAATATCAGCAAGCTTTAAGGCAGTCTTAGTAGCTCTAACCGAGTTACAGCCGTGAGCAATATTAGCAAATGGTCCGCCGTGAACCAAGGCTGGTGAATGCTCTAAAGTCTGAATAAGGTTAGGCTGCATTGCGTCCTTTAGTAAGGCAGCCATAGAACCTACAGCCTTCAAATCCTTAGCTGTAACAGGCTTGCCATCATAATCATAGGCAACGATTATCTTAGAAAGTCTGTCTTTTAGGTCATCCATGTCCTCAGCTAAGCAAAGGATTGCCATAATCTCAGACGCAACAGATATCTGAAAATGGTCCTCTCTAACGACACCATCCATCTTGCCGCCCATACCGATGACAATGTTACGAAGAGCTCTGTCATTCATATCAAGACATCTCTTCCATATAACCTGCTTAGGGTTAATTCTTAGCTGATTGCCCTGCTGCAAATGATTATCAAGCATAGCAGCAAGCAGGTTATTAGCAGATGTAATAGCGTGAAAATCGCCAGTAAAATGTAGATTCAAATCCTCCATTGGTATAACCTGAGCCATTCCGCCACCAGCGGCGCCGCCCTTGATACCAAAACAAGGTCCAAGTGAAGGCTCGCGAAGTGCTATTACAGACTTCTTACCCATCTTATGAAGTGCCTCACCTAAGCCAACTGTTACTGTAGTCTTGCCCTCTCCTGCTGGAGTTGGGTTAATGGCAGTAACCAAAACAAGCTTACCGTCAGCATTGGCCTTAACTTTATTAATCAAATCCTCAGATAATTTAGCCTTGTACTTGCCGTAGAATTCCAAATCATCCTCTTTTATATCAAGAGAAGCGGCTACCTCTCTTATATGGGTTAATTCCGCTTCCTGTGCAATCTCAATATCTGTTTTCATTACAAAATCCTCCGTTTATATCTATAATACTATATCCCAAATACCCTGTTAATCAACTCTTTATACTCAGCAAATGCTTCAAACTCCGAAACCTTGTCCTCAATAGCATCTAAAATAGAGCTATAATACCAGGCAATCTTATTCTTGTCCTTCATGTTAAATCTCTGCCAAAGCTCCTCGCCGTGCACCTTGTAGTCATGTTCAACTGACCTCATATTAGAAAGCTTGTCGGCAAGCACAAGTATACACTCTTCCTTAGTAGAATTCTTTAGCAAGTCAATAGTAGCCTGCTTTCTCTCCATCCAGGTCTTAGACTTGTCCTCGGACTCGTGAGCGACAAAATGCGCAACCCTCTCACCAAACTTCTCTTTAATCTCTTCAATCGATGCACCATTCTTCTTGCAATCCTCAACTGTGTCATGTAATGCAGCGGCAGCAAGCATTTCCTCATCAGACGTCATTCTAGAAGCGATAGCAACGCACTCTAGTGGATGTACAATATAAGGAATATCGGTGGCTTTGCGCATCTGCCCACTATGCATGGCAACTGCGTAGTTAATAGCTTCATTTAACATAAAATAACTCCTTATCTCTGATTAAAAACATCTTTGACATTATAACACCCTCTAAAATCTATATCAAGTATGAGCTTGAAAGATAGCTTTGACACTAAGCTTAACATTTGCTATCATATCTTTGTTTGTTAGGCAAATGTAAGAATTATCGGCAAATGCTGACGATTTAAAGCGCTATAACAACTAATTAGCTTATAAAGGCGGTATAATATGGATTTTAATAGAGTAAACGGACTAAGAGGCGAGGTTGAAGTTCCTGGAGATAAGAGCATTTCACATAGATCGGTTATGTTTGGCTCGATTGCTAAGGGTATTACTGAGATTGATAACTTCCTTATGGGAGCGGACTGTTTGTCTACAATTGCCTGTTTTAGGAAAATGGGCGTTGATATTGATATAAAGGACAACGGAAGCGTTATTGTTAAGGGCAATGGTCTTCATGGCCTTAAGGAGCCTGGCGGCATGCTTGACACTGGTAACTCAGGAACTACTACCCGTTTGATTTCTGGAATCCTAGCAGGTCAGAGCTTCACAACGACTCTAAATGGCGACGAATCCATTCAGAAGCGCCCTATGAAGCGCATAATCACACCGCTTTCAATGATGAACGCCAATATAACAAGTATAAAAGGCAATGACTGTGCTCCTCTTAAGATTGAGCCAGCCAAGCTTAAAGGCATAAGTTACAACTCTCCTGTCGCATCTGCGCAGGTTAAGTCAGCTATCCTGCTTGCAGGTCTCTACGCTGAAGGCGAGACTAAAGTTATAGAGCCAGAGCTTTCAAGAAACCACACAGAGCTTATGCTTAAAGGCTTTGGTGCCAATGTTAGCTCTGTTGATAAAACTGCAACTATCTATCCAGCCAGCGAGCTTAACTCACAGCACATAACTGTTCCTGGTGACATTTCATCTGCAGTATATTTTGTCGTTGCGGGACTTATAACTCCTAATTCAGAGATTACAATTAAAAATGTAGGACTAAATCCTACAAGAGACGGTATTATAGAAGTTGTCAAAAATATGGGAGGCTCAATTGAGATTAGTAATGAGCATAGCACCGGCGGAGAAAAGGTTGGAGACATCACAGTTAAGACAAGTAATCTTAAAGGCACTACTATAGGTGGCAGCGTAATTCCAAGACTTATCGATGAGCTTCCTACAATGGCTCTACTCGCCTGCTACGCTGATGGAGATACCAATATAAAGGATGCCGCTGAATTAAAGGTTAAGGAATCAGACAGAATCTCAGTAATGGTTGAGAATCTAAGCAAGATGGGTGCAAATGTAGAAGGCACTGAAGACGGAATGATTATTCACGGTCCTTGCCCACTTAAAGGCGCCACTATAGACCCTAAGAAGGATCACAGAATTGCTATGACATTTGCAATCGCTTCTGCAAATGCTAGCGGGACTACAACTATCATTGATGCGGATTGCGTTAATATTTCTTATCCGACATTTTATGAGGATTATAAGAAATTGATGGTATAAAAGAAATAAAACAAACCGGTGCTAACTTATTATAGATGGCACCGGTTTTTATTATAATACTGTAATACTATGTAATTCTACTTCTCAAACAGCTCCATCGGCTCATAGCCCTTAAAATTGGCTATAAACCGCCCTGGAATCATCTTGATTGAAGTATTATAAAAGCTCACTGCATAATTGTAATTATCAATAATCTCATCAGTTTCAACCTTATCAAGCTCTTCTTTGATATATAAGGCTCTAGATTTCGCCCTAGAAATCTGCAAATATGCCATAATAAACACAGTAATTGTAAATACTATAACAAATAAAACAATAACTAAAAATATCTGTAATGCACCCATTAGAGTCTCACACTTACCCCTTCTTTTCTTAGGTATTCCTTGACTTCTCTTATTTCAAGCTCCTTATAGTGAAACAAAGAAGCCGCAAGCGCTGCGTCAGCACCGCCATCGGTTAAAGCTTCCTTAAAATGCTTAAGCTCTCCTGCTCCACCTGAAGCGATAACAGGAACTGAAACAGCATCAGATATTGCGCGAGTAAGCTCTATATCGTATCCAGCCTTGGTTCCATCACCATCCATACTGGTAAGCAAAATCTCACCAGCACCAAGCTCGGTCACCTTCTTAGCCCATTCAACGGCATCTATTCCAACATCAATTCTTCCGCCATTTTTATAGATATTCCAGCCTGAGCCATCCGCTCTTCTCTTGGCATCAATAGCCACAACAACGCACTGTGAGCCAAACTTCATAGCAGCGTCAGAGATAAGCTCAGGAGTGTTAATCGCAGATGAATTGATAGAGACCTTGTCAGCGCCCTCTCTTAAGATAGTTCTAAAATCCTCAACAGTCCTGATTCCACCACCTACAGTAAATGGAATAAAGACAGTCTCAGCAACTCTTCTGACCATATCAACAACTGTCGCTCTAGCATCAGACGAAGCAGTAATATCAAGAAATACTAACTCATCAGCGCCAGCCTCATCATAGGCCTTGCCTACCTCAACTGGATCACCAGCATCTCTTAAATCAACAAAATTAATACCTTTTACAACCCTGCCTTCATTTACATCAAGGCAAGGAATGATTCTCTTAGTAAACATAGTCTATCTCCCAATATCAATAAAATTCTTAAGTATCTTAAGTCCAACCTCTCCACTTTTTTCTGGATGAAACTGGCAGGCAAAAATGTTATCTCTTCTAACTGAAGCGTCAATCTCTACAGAGTAGTTAGTGGTCGCTGCCACATCATTTTTATCGGCAGCATCAAGATAGTATGAATGGACAAAATAAACATAAGAGCCATTGTCTACGCCCTTAAACAAAGGCTGATCATCCTTAATCTCAAGCGAATTCCATCCCATATGTGGAATCTTTAAGCCCTCTTTAGGCGGAATATGCTTAATTGAACCCTTTAATATGCCTAAGCCATCAACACCAGGGCTCTCATCACTAGACTCAAACAAGAGCTGTAATCCAAGACAAATGCCTAAAAACGGCTTGCCAGATTTAGCAATCTCCTTTATGACATCAACTAAGTCATAAGACTTAAGCTTCTCCATGGCATCACCAAATGAGCCAACGCCCGGAAGTATAACCTTGTCGGCTGCCATCAAAACATCCTTATCCCTTGTAAGAGAAGTCTCCTCACCCAAATGAATAAGCGCCTTATTGACACTCATAATATTGCCTGCATCGTAATCTATAATCGCAATCACTTTATTGCTCCTTTCACTAAGAAAGTCGTCGATTAGCATTAATCGACGACTATAAGTTATCATATTAAAAGCTATTCTTCTACAGTCTCTTCCTCTTTGACAATTGCATCTTCCTCAGCTTCCTTCATATGCTCAGTCGGAAGATTCATATCGGAGACATATTCAAAAATAGTATTGGTATAGCTGGCCTGATCAAGCCCCATCCATGAATTGACAGTATCTATACTTATGCCATATCGACTAAGAAGTTCCTTCTCTATCTCTGCACTCAAGCCATCTAAGTCTTTAGATATGCCCATAGCCTTGGCTTCCTCGTAGTGTTCATTGTACTTACGAACACCTTTTACAAGCGCGTCTAGAGCATTCTCATACATCTCCATCTTGCAGAAATTCTTGTAAGAATCAAGTTGCTGCTGAACATACATAACGCAGTAAATCTTGTCCTTAATCTCCTTATCTCTGTCCTTAACATCCACTCCAACGATCTGGTCATAAGCCTTACGATACTTTTGCATCTCAAAATAGTTAGTTGCCCTTGTAATAACCATATGATAGTTAAACTCATTGGTTCCAAGTACAACTGTTACAGCTAATACTGCTAAGATGACAAATGTAGTAACCACCTGTTTAGGATTAATCTTCTTTTCTTTAGCATCCTCAGCCTCTTCTTCAGCTGCAATCTTAGCTTTCTTATCCTGGGCTGCCGCCTTCTTGACAACCGCAATCTCCTTGGCCTGGTTCTTCTTAAGCGCCTTGGCCTCAGCAGCCTCTTTCTTCTTGATCTCTTTTTCTTCCTTGGCCTTCTCCTTAGCTGCAGCCTTGGCTTCCTTCTCAGCCTGTTTCTTAGCAAGCTCCTCCTCAGTAGGGAAATCTCCCTCCTCTGGCTCACCAAATAAGAGCAGTGCAAACTTCTCTTTAAAAGACTTCTTCTCTTCTTCTGCACCCTCTTCGCTGTCTCCGCCTAAGAACTGGTTTAAGTCTACATCCTCAACAGATTCACTCGCAGCACCCTCTACGCCGACATCGGCAACCTTCTCCATGGTACTTACAATATCCTCTTCAGCAAATGCAGTCTCTAAGTCAGCAATGATATCATTAGGATCCTTATCCTCTGGCTTAAGCTTACGAGCCGCTTTCTCTAGTTTCTTAGCCTCTTTGGCTGCTTTCTTAGCCGCCTTGGCCTCTTCTTTAAGCTTCTTCTTAAGCTCTCTCTTAGTAAGAGGAGGCTCCTCAGGATTAAAATCTCCATCCTCGTCAAGAATCTTAGTTAAATCTTCAGTTATATCTATCTCAGACAACAAGTCATCAGAAATGTCGACAGAATTGTAATCAACTAAGTCAACATCTGATAAATCAGGCGTCTCTACACTCTTCAAATCTAAATGATCAGCAGGCTCAACTACTGGTTCAAGAGTAGCCTCTACAACGGATTCAGAAGCATCTTCTTCTGCCTTATTAGCAGCATTATCGATAATTGAATTCATCTGAGCTAGTGCGTCCTGTGCTTCTTCACTAGGAAGATCTTCAGTAACAGCAGGCTCTTCCTCAGACATAACAGGAACATCCTCTACAATAGCTTCATCAGGAGTATCTAGCGTTGTCTCTGTCTCAAAATCAACATCACTAGTGCTAGGCATATCAATAGCACTATCCTCAGTCGCCTGATCAGCTTCGTTGGCCCCTTCTTCTGCGAATATATCATCTAGCATATTGTCAAGACGATCTTCCTCATCACTGACAACTTCCGTTTCAAAATCCTTATCGCTAGAATCAGATACCAAATCAGAGAGCATATCCATATCAGCGCTATCTGATGAAGAATCATCTGCACTGACAGAATCATCAACATTTTCTTCTGTAGCATCGCTTGCGTTCATCTGCTTCATGAACTCTAACGCCTCTGCCTTGGCCTTCTCTTCCATAGTCATCTCTGAACTATCAGTAGAAGTGGCAGCAGTCTCTGCTTTAGAACTATCAGAAGCTTCAGGCGCAGAACTAGTATCAGATGTCTCAGACGAAGAATCCCCTCCTTCAGGTCCACCAAGGGAACTATCCTCATCAGCTAACTGCTTATGAGCTTGCTCTTTCTCCTCGTTAGACATACCAAGAAGGTCATAAATCCCCTCATTATCATCATCTAATGTATCTAATTGTTCAGTATCTGGTTCGTAGTCCGAAAAAAACTCTCCAAACTCAGACGTAATCTTTGCATCAGCCATATATTACATCTCCATACAAGGAATAAACACTTATCCCGTATTATACATACAATCAGAGTTATTTTAACACAAAATAAGGGCTTATGCAATTGCATAAGCCCAAAAAGTCTTTTAGTAGAATTATTTATTATAAGTCTCCTTAATAAGCTCATCCATAACTCCAACAAGCTTACCAATCTCAGGTTTAGTAATCTGAGCATTAACTCCTAAGCTCTCACCCTTACGACGCATCTCATCATTGATAAGAGAAGAGAAAATCATAATAGGCAACTCATCAAACTCCTTGCGGTCTCTGATAAGCTTACATAAACGATGTCCATCCATAAGAGGCATCTCAATATCAGTAATCACTAAACGACAGTGATTGTATATATTATCGCCCTCATGATTCCACTGAACTAACTTATCCCAGGCTTCCTGACCATTGTTACACATAGTAAGGTTAGAATATCCTGCCTTATGAAGTGAATCCTCAATAAGCTTGCTAAGAAGTGGAGAATCCTCAGCGATAAGGATCTTAGAATCGTTACGCTCACGCTCTCCCATCTTGTCAATATCAGACATCTTAAGTGAAGTCTCAGGGCTGATATCAGATACGATCTTCTCAAAGTCAAGAATAATTATAAGCTTGTCAGTAAACTTCAAAATACCTGTTGAAGCACTGTTCTCTGTCGAATTAACTGTACGGTCTGGTTTGTTGACATCTGCCCATGATACTCTGTGAATTCCAACAACCTGATGAACATGAAATGCTATGTTCAAACTGTTAAAGTTAGTAACAATAAGCATATCAGTTGGGTGCTGAACAGACTGAAGACTCAAGGCCCTAGCCAAATCAATAACTGTAATGATATCCTCACGAGGCATAAACAAACCTTCAATAAAAGGATGAGCGTTAGGAACAGGAGTAATAGGTTGATAAGAAAGAATCTCCCTAACCTTAGCTACGTTAATTCCATAATGATTGTTACCAATCATAAACTCCAAAATCTCTAACTCATTAGTTCCACTTTCTAGTAAGATATTTGTTTCCATCAAATGCCCTCCTATAGTCTCTTTATTGCAAAGCCACTGTCATGTCCTCGTAGCCGTTGCTTACATTAAATGTTGCGCCATCATTAGGCTTGGTAATACCGCGAGGCACCTCAAACAAGGCAACTACCTCTTTAGTCTTACCTGCTTTGATATCGCCCTGAAATACGGTGATATCATCCTCTAAAACTGTTAAAAGTGAATAGGTAGTTCCTGTATCTAAGGTAACTGAATACCTATAATTGTAATCAAGCATATTAATAGATACTGTATCACTCTTAACATTCTTAAGTTTAAGTTTAACTAGCATCAGCTGTCCACCGTTAATAGGTGTGATATCAGCACTGCTACTGTTATTATCTCCGTAACTATCAACAAACTTATATCCCTGATAACTAACTGTAATACCTAGATCACTAAATAGTCTAGAGATATCCTTGTTAGTGCTAGTCGCACTCACCTTAGAATCAGATGACTTGGCACCATTACTATCTCCGTTGCCATCATTAGCAGAATCACCAGTATCAGACGCTTCCGTAGTTGTAGAAGCATCAGCTAAAGCCTCGGTTGTTGCCTCCTGACTTTCTGTAGTAGCAGTTTCAGTAGAACTAGCATCTTCAACTGCTTCACTGCTAGCATCTGATGACGGATATACAAGTCTTTGTTCGTATTTTGGATCGGATTGAAGAACTGTATGAGCCGCGTACTCGGCTATCAATGAATTCTCCTCTGAAGTAAGAGCATTCTTATCACCGCAGCCCACAAGCATAAATGCCAATAACACTATGCTGATAAATAATCCCATGCGTTGCATAAAACTCCTCCTTCACACTCATTTATTTTAACACTAATTCACAAATCTATCAAGGATATTGTATCAAATAATGACATTTTCGACAAAAATCTTGAACTTTTTGAGTTTTAATCATTAACGGTATCAAGGTCAAAATAGAACCTTACACCATTTTCTAGATTCTCAACACCATAGTCCTTATTGTGGGCTTTCATAGTAGCCGCAACAATGGACAAACCTATGCCGTTTCCACCGTAATCTCTGCTTCTGGCCTTGTCAACCTTATAGAACTTGATAAAGAGCTTATCTATATCCTCTTCTGGTATTGGATCACCACTATTTTCAACATATACTCTGATATCATTATTCCTAGGTTCTGTATATACCCTAACCTTTTTATCACCCGATAAATGATTAAGAGCATTGTTAAAATAGTTAGTCAAAACACCCTCAATTCTAAACTCATCCGCCCAGCAATACGTGTTAGGTTCAACATCAATAATAACATCAGCCCCTAACTTTTGAATCATAATATCAGACATCATAACTATATTATTAACCAGCTCATACAAATCAAAGCGCTCAATAGACAAGAGATTATCCCCGTGCTCAAGCTCCGTTAGTATAAGGAGATTCTTAACCATCTTGTTCATTCTGCCAGCCTCGTCAATGATGACATCACAGTAAAACTCCTTGCTCTCCTCATCATCTAAAACATTGTCCTTTAGGCCCTCAGCGTAGCCCTGAATAAGCGCAATAGGCGTCTTTAGCTCATGAGATACATTTGAAACGAATTCCTTTCGCATCTCGTCAACCTCTTCCTTGTGCTCAATATCCTTCATAAGCTCATTGTTGGCAGTCTTAAGCTCGCTGATAGTGGATTCAAGCTTATTAGATAAGTTGTTCATACTTACGCCAAGCACACCAACCTCATCCTTACTAAACTTAGTAACCTTAGCATCAAAGTCAAGCTCTGACATTCTCTCAGCAATATCAGCCATCTCAGTAATAGGCTTGGCATACCTATTACTGACAATAAACATCACTATACTTCCTAACAAAATAAACCCTAAACCCACATAGAGATTAAAGGTATTGCAAATGTCAGCGCTATTCTTAATACTTTCTAATGGCGTCTGAATAACAATAACATGACCATTGTTAAGCTTACCTACTAAATCTAAATAGTCAGACTGGGTCCTGTTATCGTGTGTCTTTTGAATAACATAGGAACCTTCCTCTGTGTCGCCTGATTTTTTATATACCCATTCATTGGTGTTGGGCTCGCTCGCAGTTACATTGGCCGCAAGACTAAAAAGCATCTCCATACTAGCAAATCCCAAGTAGCCATCATTAGATGTTGAATAATCAGGAACCACGGTATTTTCATCTATAAACTGCCCGATAACAACCTCTATATTACTGTTAGTATAAAAATTCTTAGACAAAATATCATAGATTTCCTCAGAATCATCTAGCATTTCATTTATTCTGTTGTAGGAGTCCATCAAAATGCCCTCAACCTGCCACATATAGTACTTTTGCAAGAAAAGCCTGTTAAAGAGCTGTGAAGCAAGCACCCAGAGCACCAAGACAATTATAAGCGTTACAGTAAGTTTGGTTCTAATTGAACCTATCTTCTTAAGCTTAGCCATTTATACCACCTCAAACTTATAGCCCATTCCCCAGATAGTCTTAATATAATCACCCTTGTCGCCAAGCTTACTTCTAAGCTTCTTGACATGGGTGTCTATAGTTCTTGCATCTCCAAAATAGTCATAATTCCATACATTGTTTAGGATTTTCTCTCTAGACAAGGCAACGCCCTGATTAACTATAAAATAATTCAACAGTTCAAATTCCTTAAACGAAAGATTGATAAGTTCTCCGTCAATCTTAACCTCATGCGCAGCAACATCTAGCTCAATACCACCTGCCGAGAGCTTCTCATTGTTCTGTTCTAAACCTGCTCTTCTTAATATAGCCTCAACTCTAGCCACCAATATCTTAGGACTAAAAGGCTTAGCAATATACTCATCAACGCCCAAATCAAAACCTAAGAGCTCATCTCTCTCCTCTGTCTTAGCGGTAAGCATAATTATAGGCACCTTAGAATACTGCCTTATCTCTCTACAAACTGCCCAGCCATCCATCTTAGGCATCATTACGTCAAGTATAATCAAGTCTATATCATTAGAATCAAAGAAAATGTCGACAGCCTCTTCACCATCAGCAGCTTCAACAACCTCAAAATCTTTCTTTACAAGGAAATCTCTTACAAGCTTCCTCATTCTTGATTCATCATCTACTACTAATATCTTAAGTTGATTCATAATAATACCTCCATTCATAAAAAAAATCATACCCCAGCATTACTTAAATAGTATCACTAGAGTATGACTAATCTGTGTCCGACTCACTATCAGTTATTCCAAGCTTGGCCTCCTTCTCAGAAACGACCGCTTCTCTTTCCTTTAATTCCTCCTCCCAGGAAGAATACTTGTTGATAATCTTGTCTTCATAATTGGCATAGCCAGTGTTAGGACTGAAAAATGCTATAACAAACATTCCAATAACAATAACTATAAGGCCAACTATAAATATATTTTTCTTCATGCCAGAGCTAGAAAGCCTAACATTCTCCTTTTGAAGCTGTTCAAGTGAAAACTGGCTCTGATTCTTAGCAACTGCGCTCTTATCGCGATGCTCAACACGAATATTAGGAATATCCACCTCTTCCACAGCAAATTCATCAATCAAACGCCTTCTTAACTCACGCTCAAACTCAATGCCAATAGGTGTAGTAAGCATATTCTTAGAAACCAGTCTCCTATATATTCCAAGAACACTGTCCTTATTAGACAAATCCATCTTCTCTCTTATAGAAGATATATTCTTCTCTTCTCTAACCGCTAAGTTATACTCCTCACGAGTTGAAAAGGCATAACCATCCAGATAAAAATACTCCATAGCATCACCTATCTTGTATTATAAAATAGTATTATTTCTCAGTTGTACTCTCTTCAGCAGTAGCATCAGCAACAGTGGTAGTCTCGCCTGTTGTAACGTTGATGTTATGTTCACTAGCCAAAGTAACTATATCAGATCTATGCTGCTCAATCTTGGTCTTGCCCTCTACAATCTTCTCGTTGGCAGCCTTAGCAGCATCTGAATCATTAGCAGATATTGCATCATTAAGTGCTGTCATACCTTCTAACTGAGCCTTAGCACCCTCAAGATATGTTGCCTTAAGTGCCTGTACTTCACTAGTTGCAGGAGATAAAGCTTCTAAATCCTTAACAAAGTTCGTATAAGTAGGAATAATCTCATCCTTAAATGCTGACGAAATCTCCTTACGCTTCATATCAGTTATTCCAGCTGAAACCTCGTTATAACGCTCTACGGCAGCTGACTCATTGGCCTTAATCGCTGGCAAGTCAGTCTCTACATACTTAATCAAATCCTGCTGAACCTGATCAACCTTCGCCTCGCTTGTTGACTCAGAACTACCACATCCTGCAAAACTAAACACCAAGGCAAATGCTAATACAAGCACAATATACTTCTTCATAACAATAATGCTCCTTCAATATAAAATTATATGGACCAGAGGGGAATCGAACCCCTGTCCGAAAACACATCCAGCGCGGTATCTCCCATCACAGTCTATGATTTATATTCCCCATTAAAATCGCCCACAGACAAGCTAGATTAACAAGTAGCTTCATATTGCTCCTTAGACCTCAAAGCTTTGGAATAAGGGTTCCCCACCGGTTTAGAGCCAGACATTTAAGTGGCGGGACGCCTAAAGCTGACTGCCGCCTAAGACTAGGCAGCGAATGCGTAACTATCGTTAGCGTTTAAATTTAATACCGTCGGATTAACGTGGTGTCCGGTGTTCCACGGATGGCTGCCACACATTCAATATCCCCGTCGAAACCAGTGCTAGCCCCTAAACAGAAAATGAATCTGTGCAATCTATATCATAACGCAAGTAAAACGATGCGTCAATGATTCATACTTAAAAATTTTTAAAAAATTTGTAAAATGCTGCTATTACTTGAGATTTCTAATCTTGAAATCTCTAGCAGCTTCTCTAGCCTGATCCTTCTTAGCAATAGAATCACGCTTGTCATAATTCTTCTTACCTCTAGCTAAGCCTATTAAAACCTTAACCTTACCTCCCTTAAAATACACCTTAAGAGGCATAATTGTGTAACCCTTCTCTTTGGCCTTACCAAGAAGCTTTCTAATCTCCGCCTTGTGCAGTAAAAGCTTCCTGGTCCTTAAAGGATCCTTATTGAAAATGTTACCCTGCTCATATGGATTAATATGCATTCTAAGAATAAATACCTCTTCATTCTCAATGCTTACAAAGGATTCCTTGATACTGCACTGTCCAAGCCTTAATGACTTAACCTCAGTACCAGCAAGCACAATCCCCGCTTCATATGTATCCTCTATAAAGTAATCGTGGTAGGCTTTTTTATTGTTGGCAATAAGCTTCTCGCTATGCTCTTTAGCCATTATTTTCTTCCTCACCTTCAACTAATACAAAATCTATCGTTCTTGTCTCCATGTCTGCATTTTCACACTTTACGATGACGGTCTGGCCAAGATTAAACTCTCTATGACTATCCTTACCAATCATCTTGTAGCTCTCCTCATCGTAGTAGAAATAGTCTCCAATCAATGAATTGACAGAAATCATACCCTCCACTGTGTTAGGAAGCTCAACATACATACCCCAGCTTGTAATGCTAGAGATAGTGCCAGTAAACTCCTCACCGATATGCATAGTCATATACTGAACCTTCTTAAGCTTGTCAACCTCTCTCTCAGCCTCATCAGCACGTCTCTCATTCTTGCTAGAAGAATTAGCAACATCATTAAGAATCTTCTCGTAGTGGTTGATACGCTTGTCATTCATCTTGCCATGTATATGCTCCTTGATAATCCTGTGTATCTGTAAATCAGGATATCTTCTGATAGGAGAAGTAAAATGACAGTAATACCTTGCAGCCAAGCCAAAATGCCCTGTACACTCAGTAGTATACTTAGCCTGCTTCATCGAGCGAAGTGTAAGCCTTGAAATAAGCGCCTCCTCAGGAGTGCCCTCAATCTTGCCAAGAAGCTTTTGAAACTCCTTAGGATGAAGCTCATCCCCGCCATCCTTAATAAAATAGCCAAAGTTAGCAATCATGGTAGAAAGCTTGGCAATCTTCTCTGCATCTGGCGACTCATGAGTTCTATAGACAAATGGCATCTCAAGCCAGAAGTAATTCTCAGCTATCGTCTCATTGGCCATAAGCATAAAGTCCTCAATAAGCTTGGTTGCTGCATTTCTCTCGTATGGCTTAATATCATATGGAACGCCCTTCTCATCTAAGAGAATCTTGCTCTCCGGAAAATCAAAGTCAATTGAGCCACGCTTCATACGGCGGTCTCTTAAGAGCTCTGAAACCTCCTTCATAAGCTCAAACATAGGAACAAATTCCTCATATTCCTTCATTGTGGCCTCATCATGGTCAGTTATAATAGCATTAACTGCAGTATAAGTCATACGCCTGTCAATCTTAACAACAGTCTCAGCTATCTTGTGATCATAAACCTTGCCCTTAGAATCTATCTGCATAATGCAGGATAACGCAAGTCTGTCAACGCCCTGATTGAGTGAGCAAATGCCATTAGATAGAGCGTGTGGTAACATAGGTATAACCCTGTCAACCAAATAGACACTTGTTCCACGCTTAAGAGCCTCCTTGTCAAGTGGAGAGCCCTCTGTCACATACTCACTTACATCAGCAATATGAACGCCTAGCTCATAGCCCTTTTCGGTTCTCTTAAGATGTATAGCATCATCAAGATCCTTAGCGTCCTCGCCGTCAATAGTGACCATCATTTCATCTCTTAAGTCAAGCCTTCCACCAATCTTAGATGACTCAACCTCATCAGGAACACTCTCAACCTGCTTCATAACAGACTTAGGGTATTCATCAGGTATACCAAGCGCTCTGACAATGGAAATGATATCAACCCCCGGATCATTGGCATGACCTAGAATCTCAATAACCTCTCCCTCAGGATTCTTGTCCTTCTCTCCATAGCTGTGAAGCTTGACAACAACCTTATGCCCGTCAACAGCATTCTTGGTCTTCTCAGCAGGAATATATATATCCCTGTTAAACTTACTAATATCAGATACTACAAATCCATAATTGCCACTCTTCTTAAAAGTTCCGACAATCTCTTCCATACCCCTTGCGATGATCTTCTTAATAACGCCTTCTCTTCTTCTGTCGCCCTGTTTCTCCTTCTCAACCTTAACAAGGACAGTATCATTGTGCATGGCGCCATTTACAGCGCTCTCAGGAATAAAGACGTCATCCTTCTCTCCCTCAATCTCAACAAAGCCAAATCCCTTGGCATTGCCGATAAATGTACCCTGATAAACGCCTCTCTCAGCCAGCATATATCTGCCCTTAGAATCGACATCAAGCTGGCCTGAATCAACCAATTCATTAAGAATCTTTCTTAAAACGCCTCTGTCCTCATCAGCAACCTGCAAGATAAATGCAAGCTCCTTAAGCTTCATAGGTTTATACTCAGGCTCCTTAACAAAGTCTAAAATCATCTTTTTGCGTTTTTCATTTTGCTCTATATCCATCTTCACCATATCCTTCCAAACTAGTATCTATAACTAGTTTAAGTGTAACATATTTCAGGATAAAATGCACTAAAAAAGGGGCTGCCCAAAGGCAACCCACATATAATACCAATTCAAATAAGATTAACTAAAATATGACATGTTAAGAGCCATTGCAATAACGAAGAACAACACGCCTAAAACAACGGTTGCAATCTCAAGCTTACCCTCAACAGTATGTCTCTTATTCTTGCTATAATATGTATCTCCAGCCTGGCCAGTGAATGCTCCACTACCAAATCCTGGATCCTTGCCTTCCTGTAATAATACGATAACAACTAGTAATACACAAACTACCATTAATGCGATCTGAAGTGCTAACTTCATAACAAATTCCTCCTATAAATAAAAAAACATAATTATTCTCGATATTAGTAAGAGTTTCGGGCACACGGCTCAAAACCACAAGATATAATATATCACAGAGAAAATGATAAATCAACATTATTTTATCAAAAAAAATGACAGTTATAACAAAAATATTCGACAAATGTAACAAAAAGGCGGATGGCTAAATGCCACCCGCCCCTAATACTCAGTTATTACTTACCTGCATCAACAATGTCTTTGAAGTCTGGCTTCAATGAAGCTCCACCAATCAATCCACCATCAATGTCTGGTTTAGCAAGAAGTTCCGCTGCGTTGCCTGCGTTCATTGATCCACCATACTGAATAC
>JAIKVP010000258.1 GCA_024685635.1 Lachnospiraceae bacterium | reverse complement strand
CCAGCATGGCTTTAAGGTCAATGGCCAGTATTTGTCTGATTATATGGGGGCACCGTTTTACGACTATATAGTCGACCATCCGATGAGACATACAATTCATCTGATGCAGAATCTAAAGGACTTTTATGTCATTTGCCTAGATCTTGATCATGTTAACTATATCAAGAATTATTTTCCAAATATCAAAGATGCATATATGCTTCCGCTTGGTGGCTGGTATAACGAGGGCACCAAGATCAAGCCAATAGCCGACAGAAAATACGATGTTGTCTTAACGGGAAGCTATTATAAGCTTTCAGACATAGAGGCGAAGATTGTAGATAACGAGCAGTCAATCATTGATTTATGCGTTGAGACAATCAACTATATGCTAGCAAACCGCTATGCGACCAACGAGGAAGCAATGGCAGCGGTTGTTAAAAATGCAGGAATCACACTAAAGCCTACTGAATTTGCCTACTATATGGGGCAGATTGAGAAGTCTAATTATTTCATAAATGCTTATGCCAGAGAAGAGATAGTAAGATATTTGATTGATTCAGGCGTTAAGCTTGAACTCTTTGGCAACGGCTGGGATCAGCTTGATGTGGACGACTGGAAGAATACTACAGTTCATAAAGGTGTGACCTATGAGGAGACCGCTGACATTTACGCTGATTCTAAGATTGTACTTAATACCATGCCTTGGTTTAAGAATGGTCTTCACGACAGAGTGCCAACGGCTATGCTAAATGGTGCAGTTGCCGTTACTGATGCAACAGGCTATCTGATTGACAACGTAAAATGTAACGGCGATGACGCAGAAGTTATAACCTATGATATTGCCCACCCTGAGAGTGTTTCTGATGTGTTAAATGCTATACTTGCTGATGAAGAGTATATGCAGGCTGTGGCTGATAGGGGAAGAGAAAAAGCCCTTGCCACTATGACATGGGAAAAGAGGGTAGACGGACTTGTAGAGATTATTTTGGGCAATTTATAAAAAAATATATACATTTATTGGTTAATTGTGATAAAATTTAATAATCAATATATTTGTGGGAGGTTAATCTATGAAAAGCAAGAAGAGAAAGTCATTAAAGAAAACATTAGTTAGTGGAATAATTATTTATGTTGCAATTATAATCGTTATTATTACACAGCTAAGTATTAAGATTGCAGCAGACAACATTGAATCTCTTACGTACAATATACTCGCAAAAGAGTCAGCAACATATACTGGAGAGGTTTATAGCTGGCGTAAGAGTATAGAAGAAAGAGTAAAACAGACGGGGGATGTTATGCGTAACCTTCCAGTGAATTCGGACGAAGATACTCTTAAAATGCTATTAAAGCTAACAGAGCTTGATCCTGATTCTCATGATGTTTACATTGCCAATGGAGATACTGGTGCCTTCCTTGACGGTTCAGGATGGACTCCAGATGAGAGCTTTGACTTTAGTCAGAGAGAGTGGTATACAGGTGCTATTGAAGCTAAAGGTGACATTTTCTGGACTCAGCCATATTTGGATGCAGCTACAGGCACTGTAAGTATCGCCTGCTCCACCTTGTTAGATGGCAAAAAAGTTCTTAGTAGTGATATTGGCTTTGATGAGGTTGAGAAGCAGATTTCAGATTTTAAATCAATATCTCCTGACGCTAAGCTTTATATTGTAAACAAGGACAATAAAGACATTATTATCAGTAACGTAGAGGGTGCTGCTGGTCAGAATCTTGATTCGGCTGAGGATCCTGTAGCAGCTGGCTTTGCAAAGGTATTTGATTCTCTTAATACTGATGTTGGTGCAGATGGTGATAAGGTTGATAATGTTAAGACAGACAAAGGTGCACAGCTTGTCACTGCAAGTGATATTGAAGGAACTAACTGGGTGGCTGTAAGTGCAGTTCCAGCATCAATTCTTAGTGAAAGTATTCTTAAGGTTATGATTATTACATTTGTAAGTACTATCATTTTCTTGTTGATTCTTTCGTTTATCATTTATTTCATAATCAGCAAGGCTATCAACCCTGTTACTAAGGTTACTGAGAGTATCACTGAGATTAGTAAAGGAGACTTCACTGTTAATCTTGTTCCAGAGGGTAACAATGAGATTACGACTCTTAGTGAAAGCTTAAATGATTAT
>JAIKVP010000215.1 GCA_024685635.1 Lachnospiraceae bacterium | reverse complement strand
TATCATAGTATACCACCAAAATTGACATGCTTTGCTAAATTAACATGAAATGACATAAAATCGACATGAACGTGTATGGCGAACAATGTTCGTAAGCTACGGGTATACATATAACCTCTTTCGCACAAACCATGGGGACAGGTCCTGTGTTTTTTTAAGGCAGTTAAATGGATTAAGATTAATATCGCCATATACAGACCTTCTAACCCAATTAATCTTAATCAAGCGGCCATCTTTCCATTTATACTCCTCTGCTGTCCAAATGTTTTTTGATTAAGATATTATAATCTATCACACAAATCATACTATCACATTTCTATATAAAATCAATATCTTTTGCACGAACGGTCGAAATTAATGCACAAACGGTCAATTTTGAACATAAAAAAGACTTCAAGATATCCTGAAGCCTTTTATAAAGCACCGAAGCACACTGTGCTCCATTTGTGGCGACCAATGGTCGCCACTACGGTTGTTTAACGTCATCCTGAGGAGCGCAGTGACGAAGAATCTTAACAACTTTATTAATTCAAAGGTTTAACTTCCCCTTTATAATTATGGCAACCACTGTACATAACTGAAAAGTCATCAGCCTTCACCCTTACATTATACTCATCTCCATATCCAAGACCCGGTTGGTATATAAAAAGATTGTATACAGGAATCGCTTCATCATCCTCTTCTCCAAAATAAGACACCAATACAACATAGCTATCATCAATGTCAACACCGTATGATTTCTCGATTAATTTCTTAGCCACATCAACAGCTTTGCTCTCACCACTTCTCTCTTCTACCTTAGTTGACTCGAGCGCCACTCCACGTCCGGGCTCTACTCCTTCAGCCTCAAGATTCTGAATGTTGACATATCTCTTCTTCGCATCATGATCGATATATTGAAGCAATTGATCATCCGACATATCATCAGCAGGAAGATATACCTTATTGTCTTCCTCTACATATGCAACTTCGTCATCAGCTCTTTCAGCATTTGTCTTATAATGCGCCATTTCTTTCTCAGGGAAAATGCCATCATCATAATACTTTCTCTCAAGAACAAGGCTCCTTTCAATTTCGCTTTTACTTAATTCCCTTGAAAATCCTTCATCCAACGAAACAAAAGTATCCTCGTCAACCTCTGTCGTATACGCCGCTACTTCACTCTCACTCATGCCTTGTAGGCGTTGCTTAAACGTTATTACAGCAGCACTTACACTTACAGTTGTCAGGCTAAATGCCGCCACAAGAATAACAGCCATAAGCGCTGTAGAATAGCGGAACTTAATATCTCCTGCTCTGGCACCTTCCTTACATCCTTCCAAAATATCCTGCTTCATTTGATCACTTATCTCAATGTTGGATAATATCCTCTTGTCTATACTATTTCTCATACACTAATCCCTCCTCATATTCCTGTTTAAGTTTCTTTCTAGCCCTTTCTAATCTTTTCTTAGCTGCATGCGAAGAAATGCTTAGAATCCTAGCGGTCTCATCAATTGAATACCCTTCAATGTAATAGAGTATAACAACTGATTTTAGTTTGTAGTTTAGGTTCCATACTAATGATAATAAATCGCTTTCTTCCCCGCTTAATCCATTTGTAATAAGCGTTGTCTCATCGATATTATCAAGTGGTACCGTAGAATGTCTTTTATGAAATCTCAAGAATTCCCTGCATTTATTCTGTGAAACCTTGATAAGCCATGCTTTCTTGTGTTCTTCACTTTGAAGTATCGGATTCTTAGTGTGGTACGCAAGAAAAGTCTCTTGTAAGACATCCTTGACATCATGTTCATCTTTGAGAATCACAAAACATATCTTATATAACATATCGCTGTATTTATTAATAACAGCCTCTAAGTCGCTACTTACATTAGACATCATAAACCTCCTTTTTAGTTATATGAGTGATTCGAATTACCCTTTCACTATTAATATGCACAACTAACTAAAAAAGTGACATTATTCTTAAAATTTTTGAATCTTCAATATTTAAACCAATTATAACACTATTGACAATCGATACAATATAAAAAAGGCTTCAGGGTTTCCGAAGCCTTTTTTGCAACTGTGTTATTCTTACTAATAGTGTCATCCTGAAGAACGCAGTGACGAAGGATCTTAAAATTTACATAACCTCCAAACCTGTCCCCAGACTTCCACAGAGTTTTTTCTACTTATCTTCATAATGAAATCTGCATGACATAATGACAATCTCATCATTTACAATGTCATATACAAGCCTATCTATTTGAAAAACTATACGAGAGGGTATCAACACTGCCTGCAGCCTAGCAGGCAAAATCTCTCATTTTAATTTGATCTTTTTCTTGACATAGGACCAACCTTTCTATGGTATTCATATTAATCCTTTGTCTCTTAGGTAATTTAAGAACGCTGTGCATCCTTCCACAACATCATTATATGTTATGTCGAAGTTGCTGGTGTACCAAGGATCCGCAACCGAGCGCGGATTGTCTGTATAATCAAGAAGCAACGATATCTTACCCTCCGGGTCTCCTCCCAATCGCTTAGGCATCCACTTCTTATTAAGGTCGTCCATACCGATAATGTAGTCGAAATTATCATAGTCTTGTAAACTAAACTATAAACAAAATGTCATATACGCCGGAATACACACAATATTATCCTTTATGATCAGGTTTCTCGGATGAATAATATAACTCTCACCAATTCTTGCTTTATACTTTTCAATAAACCTGTTTAATGAAGTCGTAGTGTATTTTTTCCCCGACTTAACTTCTATTGGATACATCTTATATTTTAGCTTACTGTTATTAGAAATAATGAAATTTATTTCTATATCATTTCGATGTTTTTCTGTTGAATAATGATTGTAAAAATATAGTTTGTGTCCATTTGCCACAAGTATCTGCGCTATTGCATTCTCATATAACATTCCTTCATTAACAGAAAGCTTGTCATTAAGAATCTGTGAATATACCTCATTCTCCAATAACTCATTCTCATCAAAAGCATGGCTAACCAAAAGGCCAGTATCACCCATATAGCATTTGACATAAGTGCGTTCCTCATTTATCGAAAGACCGACATTTGGATCATTACACAAAAAACACTCGTTTGAGATCATAGAATCAGACAGCCAAAAAAAAGTATCACTATACTGATCCGCATAGCTTCCTTCTTGTATATTCTTAAATATTACTCGTTTCTCGTGTTGTGACAACAACCCCGGAATCTGATCAAAAATCGCTAAAACTTTACTACGATATTGTGCTTTAATCTTCATAATATCATTACGATACAATTTCAAGATATCTCGCTTTTCAGCATCTGCTAAGATAAAATTCTTCTCATTCTCGATGTATAGAATAACTGGTTTTGGCATTCCCCCAACTAACATATACTGCTTAAAAACCATCATTGCTTTGTTGTGCATCCCTCTTTCCAAAGGTTCTCTCATTTCGAAGCAGTTCTTTATATAGTTTACTAGTTGTTTTTCTCCAAGTGCCCAAGCAAATTCCTCGAAATCGAGCGGATACATCGTAATACTTCTTTCTTCTGATGGAATTACAATATCCTTTACATTTTCTTTAATTGATATCAATGATCCGGTTTCTATATAATCGTATCTGCCATCTGCAACAAGATACTTTATTGCGGCTCTTGCCTGCGGAAACATCTGCACTTCATCAAAAATCAACACAGATTTTCTAGCAACAAGGTTAACACCATAATACATGCTAAGTAGCATAAATAAGTCATCTAGCTTATTGAGGTATTGATTAAAGTATTCTTCTACAACCTTATCCTTTTTCGCAAAATCTATAAGGATATATGATTCATATTCCTGCTTGGCAAATTCCTCTACGATTGTGGACTTACCTATACGCCTGGCTCCTTCCACCATTATCGCTTTTGTACCCTGACATTCATTTTTCCAATTCAGCAATTTATTATAGATTTTTCTTTTTAAAACCATGATAATTCTCCTTAAAACTTACTATTTTACTTCTAACCATGATTATACGCACATTTAATAATAGGCTATTCTTTGATTATGCGCATATTATATCATTTTGTTTGATTATGCGCAATATAATTTGAGTGAATATTTTGATTATGCGCACTTTGCTGTTTAGGGTTCCCTTTCTTCAAAACTTTTTATTAGCGCAGACTCTCTTGTAGGCGGCGTTCATGTTGTCATTGGACAGTATCTTTTCCAATAGTTCTGACATTGCCTTGTGGACTTTCACCA
>JAIKVP010000211.1 GCA_024685635.1 Lachnospiraceae bacterium | reverse complement strand
AAGGACGAGTGGATTATGTACGGTGATTTCTGGTACAAGAGTGGTGAGCAGTGGGCTGACAGACTTTTGCAAAATCCAGATGAGCTTCCTGAGGCTGTAGTGTGTGCTAATGACTGTATGGCTATTGGACTTGCCAGAGTCTTTGACAGAAAGGGATATAAGATTCCTGAGGACATCGCGATTGCCGGATTTGATGCTTCCTATGAGGCGAAGATCAGTCCGATTGCGCTTACTTCTGTGGAGGTTCCTGCATTTGAGTGTGGTGAGTACACTTATGATTACATCAAGGGACAGCTTGACGGAGTAACTATTGAGCCTAAGGTTATCGGTGGTAAGGTTATCGCTGGAGAGAGCTGCGGTTGCGGTTGTAGCGATTTGGCATTAAGCGTATGTAAGCGTGATTCTTGGAGTACTGAGAGTTCAAGAGAGGGTATGTTAGCGGCAGTTAGCCCTATGCCTGATGACTTGTTTATGCAGGATAATATTTTAGATTATCTTAATACTATCTATTCTTATGCATATCAGATTTACAATATCGAGAGCTTTCATTTGTGCCTTAACAAGCCATGGAAGTATATGGATGAGAGCTATGATATCGTATCAAGAAATGATGGCTATTCAGATAAGATGATTTACGCCATCAGATACAATAGAGATGGTAAGAACATCAGGGTAGGTCTAGATGAAGAGTTTGATACTAAGCTTATGCTTCCTGAACTAATGGAGGATAAACCATATCCTACTGCCTACATTTTTACACCGGTATTTTCTGAGGATGAGAATTACGGTTACTCGGTAATTAACTTTGGACCTGAGCTTCCTATTTTTGATAAGTCTTATAGAATGTGGATGGGAGTGGTTTCTAGGTGCTTTTCTATGATTAGAAAGAAGACCATGATTTCACTCTTAAAGAAGGAGACTGAGAAGCAGAGAGTTAGCAAGTTCGCAAGCGGTCTAAATGACGCGCTAGACAAGCTTTCTGATGAGGAGAAGGAAGAGCTTAAGTTGGTTGAGAATATTCTTGATAACAATTTGCTTAACTATCATTTTCAGCCTATTGTTAGAACAACAGACGGTAGCATTTTCTCTTATGAGGCACTTATGAGGCCGGCTACTGAGAAGTGGATTTCACCGCTTTCTGTCATCAAGTACGCCAACATTCTTAACAGGATAAATGATGTCGAGCGTGCGACTTTCTTAAATGTTTTGTCGATTGTTGAGGAGAAGAAAGAGCTCTTTAATAATAGCAAGGTCTTTATTAACAGTATTCCTGGCGTTAAGATTAGCGACAAGGATTTTGCAACAGTTGAGACTATGCTTAAGAATAACTCTGACGTAGCAGTTGTTGAACTTACTGAGGAAGCGGAGCTTACGGATGATGAGCTTCAAAATACCAAGGATTTCTTTAAGAAACTCAATATTGAGACAGCGGTTGATGATTACGGAACAGGTTATTCTAATGTATCTAACCTATTAAGATATATGCCTAACTACGTTAAGATTGACAGGTCCCTACTTAGCAATATACAAAATGAGCCTCAGAAGCAGCATTTTGTTCGCGAGATCATTGAGTATTGCCACAGCAATGACATTATGGCTTTGGCTGAGGGTGTTGAGACTACAGAAGAGCTACAGGTGGTTATTCATCTTGGTGCCGACCTTATTCAGGGTTATTATACAGCTAAGCCAAATGCAGAGATTCTGCCAAGTATTGATGAGAAGGTCAAGAACGAGATTAAGAGATATAGACAGGAGCGAGCAGACGGTGGATCAAAAGAGGTTTACGTCGCAGGTAAGACTAACCGTATCTCAATTAACACTCTTATCAAGGACGGCTACACTGACATTTCCATCGGTGAGGGTAACATGGTTTATAACGATGTTACAATCATAGGAACACCAGGCATTAAGTCTGATATACATGTCAGGGTTAATAATGATTACAAGGGTAGAATTACCCTGGAGAATATAACATTTTCTAATATCAAGAACAGGCCTACTATTGAGCTTCTAAAGGGTTCTGATGTGACCATGATATTAAAGGGTGAAAATGTATTAAACAATTCAGGTATACTTGTCGAAGAAGGCGCGGTTTTAAGCATAGAGGGCGAGGGAGACTTGAATATTAACCTTGATGCCTCTGAATTCTATGGAATTGGTAATGACTTAAACTCTAGACATGGAGATATACTATTTAAGCACGATGGCAAGATTAAGGTTAAAACTACTGGTATGAAGGGCGTATGTATTGGCTCTGGTAAGGGTGGTAACATTTTCATCAGAAGCGGTCAGTACATTATTAATGCTACTGGAGAGTATGTAGTTGGTATCGGTTCTTATTATAGTGGAATAAGTATGGACATTGAGAGCTGCTTGATAGAAGGAGAGATGTCAGTTACTAGGGGTGCTTTCATCGGAACTGTCGAGGGAGATGCTGATATTAGCATATTTAAGAGCAGGGTTGACGGCTTTATCGGCGGTGATGAGTGCGTTGTAGTTGGTACTATTAATGGTATTTTTGCAGATGTAAGATTCTCAGAGATGAGTGTTGAAGCTGGAATCAGGTCTGACAACTCAACCTGTTTTGGAGCAGTTTATGGAGAGACTGAATTCTTGACTGACAAGGCATCAGTTACCGTTGAGGCGATTGGTAAGAATTCGCTAGCATATGGTGGAGTCAACAAGCCCACTAAGGTTGAACTTATTGATACCCACAGTAAGATAAATGTCCACAACTCTCTTGGTGTTGAGACTAGTGCTAAGGATGAGGATGTAGCTATTACTAATGGACGAAGAAAGATTATAGTTAATGAGAAAGAGATAGAGAGAAAGGTAGAGTATAAGTATGATGATTAGTAGAATTATATCATTATAGAATTGCCTAAGAATAGTAATGCTTGATTTGCCGGTTGCCAAAGGGTGACCGGCTTTTCATTTTAAATATGACATTTGTCATATTAACTTATGATTCAAGACACTAGTATATTAATTCTGCTTTTGTATAATAAGATTATAATAAAACAGAAAGGGAGAGGTCATATGCCTAACACAGTAGTTGAAATCAACAATTTAGTAAAACGATATAAGGAGCTAATCGCTCTAGACAATTTTAGCTTAAAAATAAACGAGGGAGAGGTTTTTGGACTGCTTGGCCCTAACGGTTCAGGTAAGACAACAACAATCAACTGCATGCTTTCACTTCTTGCCTATGACAAGGGTGAGATCAAACTCTTCGGTGAGAAAATGACTCCAAACAAGCGAGAGATAAAGAGCAAGATTGGAATTGTCTCACAGAACGTCGCAGTATTTGATGAATTGACAGTTTATGAAAATGTTGAATATTTTTGTGGCTTATATATTAAGGACAAAAAGTTAAGAAAGCAATATGTTGATGAAGCGCTAGAGTTCGTTGACATCATGGACTTTAAGAAGTTTTATCCTAAGAAGCTTTCAGGAGGTTTATTAAGGCGACTAAATATCGCCTGCGGAATTGCCCATAAGCCTGAGTTAATTATCTTTGATGAGCCAACAGTTGCAGTTGATCCTCAGTCAAGAAATAAGATCCTTGAGGGAATAGAGGAGCTTAACAAAAAAGGTGCGACAATCATTTACACCTCGCATTATATGGAGGAGGTTGAGCAGCTTTGTAACCACATCCTAATTATGGATAAGGGTAAGAAGATTGCAGAGGGAACTTCTGATGAGCTAAAGGGAATGATTAAGAATACAGAGAGCGTTGTTGTAAATGTAAGACACCTAAAAGACAACGCAATCGAAGATATCAAGAAGCTTCACCACGTATATGATGTTAAGTATATGAATAACATTTTAACCATCAAATGCAGTGGTGGTAAGCATAACATTACACATGTGGCTGAGTATTTTGAGCAGTCTAATCTAGATTATGACAGGATTTACTCGGAGCTTCCAACGCTTAACGATGTATTCTTAGAGATTACCGGTAAGGAATTAAGGGATAAGGAGTGATAAGATGTTCTTAAATGTGTTTATAAACAGACTAAAAATTAACTTAAGAAATAAAGAGGCAATCGGCTGGTCACTCATTTTCTCGCTTGCCTTGGGAACTTTATTCTACTGCGCATTTAACTCAATTTATGAAAATGCAAAAAGCACAGAGGTTAAGGTTGCAGTTATAGAGTCAGATGAGAGTTTTGCTAATTTTAATATGACTGACATGCTTAAAGAGCTTGAATACGAAGACGGCACAAAAATGCTAGATATCACCGAGGCTGATTACGATGAAGCAGTTAAGCTTCTTAAAGCTTCTAAAGATGATGAAAATGAAATTAAGGGCGCAATTGATCTTAGAGATATGGAGGATATAAGGTTAATTCTGCCAGGAGAAAAACAGGTTGAATCAGCTGCATTTAGAAGTTCAGGAGGCATTGAAGAGAGTGTTTTAGCTAGCATAGTTAGTGTATTTAGACAGTATTCTGCAATTATAGTTGAGACAATAAAATCTAATCCAGCCAATATAGAAAATGTTATGGCGACATTTGAAGATGAGACCAATGAATTAGTTAAGAGTAGGTCAATTTCAGGTGAGAACAAGGATCCGTATGTGTCATATTTTTACAGTCTAATGACTATGATGGCAATGATGGCAGCAATGGCGGGAGCAGCAGTTGTAGAAAGCGGTCAGGCCAATCAATCGGCAGCAGGTGCTAGAGTTGATGCTTCCCCAGTTAGTAAGGGTGTATATCTGATTGCAGGTTTATTAGCAGCGATTGTAGTACAAGTTTCTATTACATTAATTGGTCTTTGCTATCTTGTATATGGCTTAAAAATTAACTTTGGTGGGGATTTAGCCTATGTATTTATAACCGCAGTCCTAGCGACAATACTAGGAATTTCATTAGGATTTTTCGTTTATCAGTTTACTGGCATTTCTAAAAAGGCTAGAGAAAATATCGTGATGACAATAATCATCGGAGGTGGTTTTTTATCAGGTCTGATGATTGCCAATATGAAAACAATTGTGGAAATGCATTGCCCAATAGTAAATAGAATTAACCCATCTGCAGTTATAACTGATGCATTTTATGCGCTTAATATGTATGGGGTTGGCGATAGATATTATAAAGCGATGGCCTATATAGTTGGACTAACTATAGTCTTTATCGTGTCTGGATTAATTATGTCAAGGAGGAAGAGCTATGCAAGTCTTTAAAGCATTTATGAAAATTGTAAAAAGTAATAAAGCAGGAATCATTTTATATTTTTCTATCTGTGTCCTGATGACAATTATGGTTGCATCGCAGTACAAGGATGATAATGCAGCGGGTGGTTTTTCTAGTCTTGGCGCATCTATTATTGTAAATGACAGCGATAAATCTGAACTGTCTAAGGCAGTAGTTAAATACTTAAAATCTATCCATGATGTAACTGAAAAAAAGTATAGCGATGATGATGTTAAGGATTTGATTTACTCAGACTATTATATTGCTTATGTTGATATTCCGGAGGGCTTCATGGATAAGCATATGACGGATGAGGCCCTTGAGATTGACACGGTAATTGACACATCTAGAGCGGCAGGCAACTATGTTTCGTTACAGTTAAGCTCATATATAGACGGCATTTTAAGATTTGAAAATGCTGGATTTAGCTTAGAGGAAGCTGTTAAGAATACCAATGAGGCGGTAGATACAGACAGTTTTATAGATCTTAAAGAAACTGACTCAAATGAAAAAACATCTAATTCTAAGACTTATAGTTTATTTTTATTTCTGCCTTATGCTATAATGAGTATAATATTGTGGTGCTTACTTCCAGCGGTTTTAAGGTTTAATGTAAAAGATGTTAAGGATAGGACTATCGTGTCATCAATAAGCACAAGCTCTAGGAATATAGCCTTATTTGGCGGCTCGGCTTTAGTGTCTCTCATAGTATATATAGGCCTTGTTGTCTTCGTTAGCATTTTCTTAAAGGGTGATATATTCTCTACAAAATGGCTTTTAAGCATTATTAACATGTTTATCTTCACTATGGTTACTGGATGTATGCTTATATTTATTGCATCATTTCCAACTACTAGCGTGCTTAAGGCTAAGGATATTATAGTTAATATTATAGGGCTTGGATTCTCGTTTTTAGGTGGAATATTTGTACCGCTTGAAGTTTTAGGAGACGGCGTTAAATCGGTTGGCAAGTTTTTACCTACATACTGGTATGCGATTAGTTTAGAGAAGATTGAGTCTGGAGCAGAGCTTGCTGATTTGACAGAGAGCTTTGGAATGGAGGCTTTGTTCGGAGTTGTTTGTTTGGCAGCGGGATTAGCGATATCTAAGCTTAGTATCTATATTAAGGATAGATAGAATTGCTTCTTTAGCAAGTTTATATAACGGGATAAATTCCTTCTTTAAGGAGATTTATTATGGAACGATTTGTTGATGGAATAATAATATTCTTATTTACGGTATTTGTTGGTCATGAAATATTGGCCGACAAATACCTTATTGTCGTTATTTATGGGGTGTTAAGTTTTACATTTTTTGAGTATTTTTTGCTTTATAATACTAAGGAGAAAAAAGACTTAAAACCGCAGGGGATTATGGAAGTGTCAGCATTTGCCTTGCAGATGCTGGCGGTGATTTTGGCGTTGATTAATAAGGATTTTATTGTTCTAATTCCGATTGCTTTATATAATAGTTTGATTCTTAAGAATTATATTGGATTAGTGATTGCGCTAATAGCATATTTAGGCTATGTTTATGGCGGTGAAAATGTTATTAATTCGCTCTATATTTTGCTCCTGATCATAGTTGCCTCTTATATGTTTTATAAGACGGAAACGCTTGATAAATTAAGGAAAAATGTCAAAGCTTTAAGAGATGAATCTGTCATAAAAGAGGATGAATTAGAGAGCAAAAATATGTCGCTAATTCAGGCTAAGGATGACGAGATTTATTTTACTACGATTAAGGAGAGAAACCGTATCGCAAGAGAGATTCATGACAATGTTGGGCATATGCTAACAAGGGCGATTTTGCAGCTTGGGGCCTTGATAGTTGTCTGTAAGGATGAGAGCTTAAAGGCTGGGCTAGAGGCGCTTAAAAAGACGCTTGATACGGCGATGAACAACATTAGAAACAGTGTTCATGATTTAAGGGACGAGGCGATTGATCTTCCGACTGCGATAGAGGATATAGTAAAGCCGTTAAGGGATGATAGGAAGCTAAGCCTTGATATTGACATTTCCTCAGATGTTAGAAAAGATGTTAAGTATGCGATTATTGGGGTTGTCAAGGAGGCTGTTTCTAACATAATTAAGCACAGTGACAATGCCTATGTTGATATTACGCTAAATGAGCATCCGTCTATGTATCAGTTGGTGGTTCATGATTATGATGCGGATAAGAGTATTGAGGATGGTAAGGAGACTAAGCAGGAGCCTGATAAGAGCGGGAAGGATCTAACTGGAATGGGCCTTGATAATATTAGGACCAGGGTTAGTTCGGTTGGCGGAAATGTGCTTATTACAGATGATAATGGATTTAGGATATTTGTGACGATTGCGAAGTGAGGTTAAAGAATGAAAATAGTTATAATTGATGACGACAAATTAGTTGCTATGTCTCTAAAAATGATTATAGAAAATGATAATGACGCCGAGGTTCTAGCCTGCGGTCATTCGGGGGCAGAGGCGATTGAGCTGTATGCTAAATATAAGCCTGACATTTTACTTATGGATATAAGGATGGAGGGTATGACAGGTCTTGAAGCTGGCGAGAAAATTATCGATAAATATAGCGATGCCAAGATGATTTTTTTGACTACATTTAACGATGATGAATACATCGTAAAGGCTCTTTCTATCGGAGCTAAGGGCTATATAATTAAGCAGGATTATGAGAGCATAGTGCCAGCACTAAAAGCTGTTTATGAAGGACAGACGGTCTTTGGAAGCGATGTGATGGATAAGATTCCTGATATGCTTAAAGGACCAGTTAAGAAGGAGTTGGATTATGAAAGCTTTGGACTGACCAAGCAGGAATTCGAGATTGTTGAGCATGTCGCAAAAGGGCTTTCTAATAAGGAGATTGCTGATGAACTCTGCTTATCAGAGGGGACGGTTAGGAATTATATAAGCACGATTTTAGGAAAGTTAGATTTGAGGGATAGAACGAATTTGGCGATATTTTATTATAAGAATGTGATAGTGTCAAGTGACGTATGAAAAACCCGACCCAAATAAATAGGCTTAAATGAACCTTGATAAGCAGGTATCTGTAAGTACAGGTAGGCAGTCGGTGCCGTTTTTCACCCACCCCATTTACTTTTTTGGCATGCGGAAAT
>JAIKVP010000188.1 GCA_024685635.1 Lachnospiraceae bacterium | reverse complement strand
ATAATCCTACTATAGCTAGTGCAGCCATAATTAACATTATTCTTCTCATAGATAGCCCATCTCCTTATTATAAAGCAACCGACCTTACCTTCTAACACGCCCATATTTACCACCAACCAATCCAATTCCTTCCCAATGGTTGTTTTCTTCAGATACCCATCGATGATAATTAGGTGAGTGCTGCGCAACTTTATAATTGTAATATCCATTATTGTTCGTAGTAACTTTGTCCGTAACGAATCCAGAGTGGTCCCATTCTCCGTCATTTGTAAAATCAGCAGCTATAAAATCTCCCTTTTTTATATTTGATGAAAACTTAGTATGACTAGTTGTACTATATCCAACAACCATATAATTAGCGAAACTATTTGCTCTTATCCATGACAACGAATGTTTATGTTTATTATTCTTCTTCTTATGCCACCAACCGGTTTTTTCGTTGTTAGTAACAGTTTGAGAATGTCCACCATTTTCAAGCACCTGTGACACGAAATTAGTACAATCTTCATCGCCAAAATCAGCATAATTACTAGTGTTGGAGCTAGGTCCATACTTGGCTGCATACGAAACAGCAGCATTTATATTAAAGCCGTTTACAGGTCTATTGGCCTTTAGACTTTCAAATTTGGTATTACTAACAATCTTTTTTTGTGATTCAGATGGTAACATATATATAAATTCGCGTAATAACGTAGCATTGCAACGCTCCCCAAGTCCTTCAGCACATCTAACGGTTTCTTTATTATCTGCTTTGTTCTCATATATATCAAAGAACTGTATCAATTGCATATAATCCTCATCAGATTCAGCCGACCAATCAGGACATTTAGGATTATCTATTATATCTATTGATGCGAAACGATAATCTTCCCAATTATTATCTGATAACACATCATAACCATATATATCTTTTATAGCTTTAACTATCTGATTGTCACTTAATTCTTCAATAGCTTTTTTATCCGAGTCAAACGTAGGCAAAAGTGGAAGTTCAATCCCTTGAACAACAATAATCTCTTTAGTCGAAATATTCTTCGTATTCAATAAGGCTTTACTATTGTCAAAAGCAATATGAGTTTTCTTGACATTTATGTCTCCAACCTTGAACTTTTCATTTCCTGCACTTACTTTACTGCATACTAATATGCCTGCCAAAGAAACAACTATCGCTACTAAAACTACATTAATAAACTTTTTCATCATAAATCACTCCATTCTTATAAAAAATTTACAGTATCTGATATTTTTAATATAACCCTCTAATTTATATTTGTCAACAACTATTTAGTTTTTCTATATATTGACTTGACATTATAGTTGTTATATATTTATTCTATGAAAGGAGCTCTTATGGATAATAAAAGTAATTTTAGAAGAGGTTCTGTGGAGTTACTTGTTCTACATTTGCTTCAATATAAAGATTACTACGGATACGAACTCTCTCAGACAATCAAACAATATTCAGACTCAATTTTGGATATTCCTGTAGGCTCATTATATCCAGCGTTATATAAACTTATTGATGCCGGATATATAACAGACTATAAAAAACAAGTTGGCAAGCGACTTGTAAGAGTGTACTATCACATTGAAAAATTAGGATTAGAACGACTAGAGATCCTTATTAATGACTACAATGAAACTGTAAATGCAGTAAGGTCAATACTTAACTATGCACCAGATACCGGAGATGAAACAGATGAATAGCAAAGATAAAACCATCCATTCTTACATTAAAAAAATAAAACATCATTTACCTATTTGCAAATCTAGAGAAAGAGCATTTCTCAATGATATGTTTACATCAATCAAAGACTATTCCGATAATATCCCTGAACTAACCGAACAGGAAATAATCTCAGAATTTGGGGATCCAAAAAATCTAGCAGCTAATTATATTATAGAAGCAGATGCTAGTTATCTAAACCAGGAAATTAATTATTCACGTAAAATAAAAAAACTTGCTGTTATATTTATCATTATAGTGTTAAGTATATACTCTATAACAGTCTACAAAATGTATAAAAAAGCTCAAAGTTCATATATCAACAGAGAAATCGTTACAATTGAGGAGGATAATCATGACAATTAAAAGACTTACAGGATTACTACTAGCAGTTATTCTACTAACGCTAGGAACAAACTATAACATGGTACAGAGCCATGCAGCAGTCGCTAATAGTATTACCAAAGAACTCTCTATTGAAATAATAAATGATGATTTGTACTGTGTTACAACAATAGTTTCAAATGATATTTCAAGTGAGATTTTTTTTCCAAATCAAACTAAAGCAACAAATGCAAAATCCGGAAGTAAGACAGTGGAATATAAAAACAGCAAAGGAAAAACTTTATGGTACGTTAAAGTTTCAGGTTCATATACCTATAACGGAAGTTCAGCTTCATGTACCTCCGCTTCTGTTTATGCAACTTCAAATGACTCTAATTGGAACATCTCCAATAAGAAAAGCCACAAATCCAGCAACACCGCCTATGCTTCCGCTACAGGAACGTTAAAACAACAAGGCATCACAATTCAGACAATAAACAAAAGTGTTTCTCTTAGTTGTTCAAAAGATGGAAAGCTATACTAATTAAACAAACATGTGGACTTTGAGCTTATTATTCTGTCAAATTTTTTTAATCCACACAAGGACATACGTATCTCGTCCTTGTTGCTAAAATTCTTCATTCGTACTATAATGTATCCTATAACAAAAATGGGAGAGATTGTTTTGTTTGGGTATGTTCAAGTTAGAAAGCCGGAACTTAAGATTAAGGATTACGACACCTATCAAGCGTTTTACTGCGGTCTATGCAGTACTCTTTGGAACAACTACGGTGCTTTAGGCTCGGTAACCTTAACTTATGATATGACATTTTTAGTTGTATTGTTAAGCTCCGTATACGATCTAAAGGAAGAGCGCAGAGACCTACGGTGCATCGTGCATCCTGCTAAAAAACGCAAGCATATAAGTACTAAAGCTTCTGATTACGCCTCGCATATGAATATCATTTTAACCTATTACCACTTTATTGATGATGTTAACGATGAGGGTTCAAAGTTTGCATTTGCCGAAAGCAAAATATACACTCCCGCGTTTAAGAAAGCTATTAAGCGATATCCTAAGAAAGCTAAACAGATTGAAAAATGCTTAACGAAGCTCAGTGCTCTTGAGAAGAAAAATGCAACAATCAAGGAGCTGAGCGACTGTTTCGGCAAGCTTATGATGGTTTTATCAGGGCTTAGACACCTTTTCCTTTTCCATTTTCATTTGCCGGCATAATATATGCATATTTTGGCATATTTACACCGGCAAAAGGTGTAAAGTAAGGTGTAATTATTTTTCGTTTACACCTTAAGAATTTTCACACAACATTCAACTTCTCGATCTCTGCTTTTGCATCCTCAAAATTCACGTGAGTATAGACATTAAGCGTGGTTCCGATGTCCGCATGTCCCATGAGATACTGAAGCGTTTTCGGATTCATCCCGGACTTCGCCATGTTGGAACAGTAGGTATG
>JAIKVP010000158.1 GCA_024685635.1 Lachnospiraceae bacterium | reverse complement strand
TATATAAAAGGTCAGCATATATATCAAGTTTTCTAACAGGCTCAATCTCCTTACAGTCATTTAATACATCCTCAGCAAGAGATAGATAGCTGTTAAGCGTCGCTTTGTCATTCTTATAGGAGTTGGTATTGTCCCGCACCCTGTCAATATATATGTCCTCAAGGGCATTGTCCTTCTTTTTCTCAAAAATGCGGCTTAAGACACTTCCACTCTCTTTTACTATTTCATTAACCTTGATAATCGATTCTGGGAATTCTAAATCCCTGTTAGAATAAGATAGCTTCTCATTTAGAAAGCTTAGCATATTCTTTAGGTATAAGAGTGAATCCTCTTCCCATTCTAGTTGCTTTAGAGAGTCCCTAATAATCGGATGCAGTGAAATGATATTATCATAAACCTCGATAAAACCTGCTTTTTTTAAGTCAACAAAGACATCCTTCGTCTTAAGTCCTAACATTTGCTGATAGAGGTCGATATCTATTCCCTTGTGATCGATTAACGAGAGAACTTTAATCTCAGCCTTGCTAATTCCCTTCTCAAAAGCTGTATCAAATAGACTGTTAACAATGTCATAGATAGTATCATATCTGTAATTGTCGTCCTTTTGATAGTCAATTTTTTCATTTGCAATATTGCTTATTCCATTTGCCTTAAGTAACTCCTTAGCCTTAGCAACGCTTATAAAGCTGTTGGCTATCTGCTTGGCAATTAACTCAATAGAAAGCGTGTGAGAAAATGTCAGTGAGATAATCTCTTGTAAGTCTATATATTCTTCTTCTGAAAGGCTCTTTCTCACGCTGTTTTCAAAGAGTTTAATAAGAGCGTCCTCACTCTTTATCTCTTTAATCTGAATGCTGTCAAAGTTCGATTTATCAACATTTTTCCTGCTTATAAATACTAATTTAACAGGAAGCTTGATTAACTCATTAAATTGATCATCAAAATCCCCTGTAAAGTCGTCGACAACGAATAGAATCTTTGAATCGATGGCTAGTTCATAGAGTTTATTCAACTTTCTGCTAGCATAATCATATATCGATTCTTCTTCAGTCTTAATAAGCGAATTAATCCTTAGTTGTTTATCATCAGCAATAGTCTCAAACAGACTGTTCTTTTCGTAGACATATATTGTGGAATCGTATATTCCATAGATATCTGATATAGCCTGCTTAACAATAGTGCTCTTACCTATTCCACCCATTCCCGTTACAAATATGGGCGCATTGCTATTGGTGAGATTAGATACTAATTTATCTAACTCTTCATTTCTTCCGTAAAATGCACGTGGCTTAGTGATATTAGCAGAAATAATGTATGGCTTATTAAGATCACTAGCATCTAAAAGTTTATTAAGAAGCGCGATTGCATCCTCCATTTGATTGAATCTATCTGGGATGTAATTTGAAATTGTCTTGTGAAAAAATGTAGTCAACAGCTTAACAAGCTCTGAATAATAGTCCTCGACATCGTATTTCATGCTTAAAAAGTCGTAGTTAGCATTTTTCTCGCATTCAAATGATGACGGAATCTCGTTAAATAAGAGGTAATATAAGAGGGCACCTAAGCTGTAAACATCTGTATATACACCTAATTTATTCGGATTGCCGTATGCTAATTCAGGAGCAGAAAATCCCTTGGTGTAGGAAATTCTTAGATTCTCATTTAGGCTTGAAAGGTCTGAAAGCTTAAATAAAGAATCAAAATCAAAAAGCTTAACAAGATCCGTAACTTCATCTAAAACAAAGACATTATCTGGCTTTAGATCAAGGTATAGGTAGCCCTTGTCATGAATTTTATTGATTGTTTTTGCAATTGTTATAACTAAGGATATAGTATCTTTAAGCGAGCGGTCAGGGTTAAACTTAAGTGTTTGTCCTTCTGAAAACACTGAGACTATGTAGTAGGTATTGTTTAGGGAATAAATGTCAACTGAAGAAACTGAAGAATTAATAAGGCCCGTCATAGAAGAAATGTCATCAAACGCCTTAAAATCCGCCATAAATCTGTTCTTGCACTTTATAAATTCTTTTTCAGACTGGTTGTTAACTATAACGTTGCCAGCCTCATCTCTTTTTAGCGAAAGCTTAAAAGGAAAGCACTCCTTGATGCGTACTTTCTTCTCCTTATTCAGGTTGTTGGTATAGTTAGCGTCGTAAACAATACTTGAGCCGCCTCTACCAATCTCATTTAATATTGTATATATGACAGTTCCACCATCACTGTTAGTTACAAGCAGACTTGTTCCATTTTTTAATGCAGTTCTTGAATCCATAAAACCACTCCATTCCTTATAATCCTAGTTAAACTATACAATATCATTTTCTGATTTTGGATTTACCAGTGTAGATTATAAGTTGTTAAAATAGTCTTCTTTATAAATTGCAAGTTCGTTTATAAAATACCTAAATGCATCTAACGGCGACTCGTCATATGTGACAAACATAAATATCCAGTCATAGGGATTGCCCATATATAGCGCTGGATAGCCAGCTTCATCTAAAAACTTATTGATATCATCAGTGCATCTTTCTGCATCAGTGTAGTCAGCAAAAAACTGACCTTTTCCACTTTCAATAATCCTCTTGGCCCAGTAGCGGTAAAAGAGCAAAAGAATCATAACCTTTCTAATCTTCTCATCATCAACCATCTTGCCATCAAGGATCTTCTCGATAGACAGCCTGTCAGGAAACTCTTTCTCTGCAGACTTATGAAGCAAAGGATTGTCCTTAAGGATGACCTTAATTGAACGGTCAGAGTCCTTTAAGAGGCTGTTATCCTTGTTAATTCCTAGAATTGCTATTAAGATATTATATGTATTATTAAGCTTAATCTCATCCTTATATTCAGGCATAGTAATTGCAATCTCCTTAGCTATTATGCCATCATCAGAAGCGATTTCATCCCAAATACGCTTAATTATCTTCTTAGCAGTGGCATTATTGTAGCCAAACTGGTCTATATTTCTGTTAAAGAAATCAATTAAACCCTCATCACTGTCTATTCTGTTTAACTCTTCAATGATAGACTGAGTAAATAATACATCAGCCTCAAAATTAACGCTGCCATTAGCTGGCTCATCTGGAGCTAACTCAATTAGCTCCCTTGCCTTGTCATATGAAAGCTGATTTTTAATGCAGTAATAATAGATTGCCTCTTTGATACTATGGCAGTCAAAGCCTCTCTTTAGGCATATCTTTTGGAACAGTTCCTCAGATTCTGCAATATTAATTGAAAATGCAAAGCAGAGTTCAAATGCAGGAGTCTTGTCGAAAGTCTTGCCACTATACCAGAGATAGCGACTTGAAATTCCTGCATCTTTAAGTTTGGATTTAATAAAGGCCGTCTTCATTTTTGTGTCATTTATGTCGCCTTTATAAGCATGAGCTATAATAAACTCATCAATCGCGTCATCAGCGCTTCGAAATGCTTTAACAATGTCAACCAGGCTACTCTTAAAATCATCAGCCGACAAGTCCACATTGCTAGTTTTAGATTCTATTATGCTAGTATACTCGCCCATGATAAGCTCTCCCTCTTTGTAAGAATAGTAGGACAGAGGGACGGTTCTACTGTCCTCACCTGGCCAAAATATCTTAGTAAATTATAACACAATATCATGGAAATGATAATATTGCGTAAGATATTTAAAACAGAAACTCCCACGGCTAGACTAGCTCACCGGGGGAGTTAATTTTCTTGATATTAAGTTACATCTCGCTATAAATAGCATATCTTACGCAAATGCTATACCAAGTAATGTAAACAGTCCAATTAATAAGAGTATAGGAATGATAGCAACTGCAATTCCAAATAACCCAACCGCAAGAATTGCAAGTATACAATAGCCAACAACTGTAAATAGCAAGGCCATAACCTTCCCACAAACCGAAAGCAAGAAAAATGAAAGCTTAAACAAAAGAAAGATCATCAATATAGTAAAAATAGTCATCATACTAATCACCCCTTTCTAATGAAAAGATATAATCAAAACATCTTAAGCATCCATACACTGTCTGCGTACCTATAATAGAGCCAAATACGCTTCTCTGTTCCAAATACAGATATCTTACACTCAAATGACTTAAGCATAGATGTAACCAAGACACCGTTAGGAAGCACAGCTTCATTCTGACTTCCTGCAATAGTTCTATACGCCTTGATTGTATAAGTCTGATACTCGCCTTCCTCATCCTGAACTCTCATCTTAATAGGAATAAGCTCTCCGTCCCTAGTATGCTTACATATAACATCTACAGGAACATTCTCTAAAGGCATAATGCCACCTTCTTCCGCAATAATATCTGCGTCCCGTTGCATAGATATCCCCATCGCGTAAGATAATAATAGTACATTTGTTCGAAAATGTAAAGGGGCAAATATAATTTTTATTGCTGCATCGACAGACCTGTTTCAGCAAGCTTGTTGCTAACTCTTAGCATAACCTTGGAATAATACTTATAATCAGCATCAGATAGTTCATCCTCGTCAATCTTTTCTATTTTTTCAGTCATTTCAGTATACTTTGTAAGCATATTGGTGTAGTCGCCGAGCATGCTTATTACATCAGTAGAATTATTGTATGTTTTCATAAATTCGCAGTATTCATCCATAAATTCTTCATACTCATCAAGCGACGCTTTTAAGTCTGGATCAACTTTTGAAGATGCCTTTTTCTTATTCTTTTTCTTTTTTTCTTTTTTTGTATCTTCTTCTAGTTCTTCATCAGCTTTTTCTTCGCTCTCTTCAGCTTTTTTATTCGACTTCTTTTTATTCTTCTTTTCTTCTGTAGTCGTTTCTTGAGTTGTTTCTTCCGTTTCCACTACACTAGCCTCTGTAGTTACCGAATTCACAGCCAAATCATCCGTAGAGCCTCCACATCCAGTAATAGACAATGCCATCGTCAACACCATAAACAAAACCAAAAACTTCCTCATAACAACCTTCTCCTTTCAATTTCATATAGCATTTTATCTATATGATTGTGCCTGTTTATTAGTTACAAGCCTAGTATAGCAAGGAGATTTTTCATTTTGGATTTTTGGATGTAAAAAAAGAGGACTTACATTACTAAGTCCTCCAATCTTTCTCTTTTGCAACCTTTTCAACTATAGCCACCACAGGGCATGCATCTGCATCAACTAATATTCTCAAGAGTTCACCTCGCTAAAACTCAATTGTCTTAGTCTCCTCAATAAATGAAGAAAATGTTGCAACAGCGTTCTTA
>JAIKVP010000147.1 GCA_024685635.1 Lachnospiraceae bacterium | reverse complement strand
TTCATGGTGGTATCTATGTTGCTAGTAAGGTTTTAAGAAGCTTGATTGATGCAGGTTGCAAGATGGCTGAGCCTGGTGAGTTTACTAAGAGAGCTTTCTTAAATGGCAAGATGGATCTGACTCAGGCTGAGGCTGTTATGAATATAATTAGAGCTGATAATGACAGGGCTCTTGATATTTCATTAAAGCAGTTAGATGGTGATTTGAGTAAAGAAGTAAAGAGAATGAGAGATATTATCATTCACGAAAATGCTTATATAGAGTATGCTTTAGATGATCCTGAGCATGTTTCACTAGATGGATATAGTGATAAATTATCTTTAATTTTAGATGACATTTTAAATTCAATGAAACACTTGATTGATACAGCAGATGAGGGTAGAATTGTTAACGAAGGTATTAAGACAGTTATTGTAGGTAAGCCAAATGCTGGTAAGTCCTCACTCTTAAACAATCTCTTAAAAGAAGAGAGAGCCATTGTAACTGACATTCCAGGTACAACTAGAGATACGCTTGAAGAGAGAGTTGTTGTTTCTGGTATTCCGCTTAATATTGTTGATACTGCAGGTATCAGAGATACTAAGGATGTCGTTGAAAAGATAGGTGTAGATAAGGCAAAAGCTTCTGTTGACAAGGCTGATTTGATTATATTTGTAATAGATGGATCTGATGAAATATCAGCTGAAGATAGAGAAATAGCTGATATTGTTAAGGATAAAGAAGTAATTGTTATAGTTAATAAGACAGACATCAATGAAAATGTTAACGATGATGACATTTTAAATATGTTTAATAAGGACACTGGTATTATTAGGGCTTCAATGAAGGATAAAACTGGTATTGATGATTTGGCTGCTATTATTAAGGAAAAGTTTATAAGTGGTGATATCAAGCTTAATTCAGATGCATTGATATCTAATGAAAGACAGAAAAATGCTATGGTTAAGGCTTATGAAGCTTTGTTAAAGGTTAAGGAAAGTATTGAATTGTCGCTTAGTGAAGACTTTTATACTGTTGATTTATTAGATGCCTATGAATATTTAGGTGAGATTATTGGTGAGCGATATCAAGATGACTTAGCTGATAGAATATTTAGTGATTTTTGCGTTGGAAAGTAAGTATTATTTGATATAAAGTGATTGTTTAATCCAATCTGGAGGTTAGATTATGTTTGTAGAAGAATGGTATGATGTAATAGTTGTAGGAGCTGGACATGCTGGTTGTGAAGCTGCGCTTGCTTCTAGTAGAAGAGGTATGAATACTATTCTTTTTACAGTAAGTATGAGTAGTATTGCATTTATGCCTTGTAACCCTCATATTGGTGGAAGCTCTAAAGGTCATCTTGTAAGAGAGGTTGATGCTTTAGGCGGAGAGATGGGTAAGAATATTGATAAAACCTATCTTCAGTCTCGTATGTTAAACACCTCAAAAGGCCCTGCAGTTCACTCTTTAAGAGCACAGGCCGACAAGGAAAGATACAGTGAGCAAATGCGAAAGACCTTGCAGTACACTGATAATTTGACCTTGAGACAGGGTGAAGTTAGCGATTTAATTATTGAAGAAGAAGATGGTAAGCTAAAGGTTAAGGGAGTTATATTAACTTCAAATGCTAAGTATTACGCTAAATCTGTCATTTTATGCACTGGCACTTATCTTAATGCAAGGTGTGTATATGGTGATGTCAGCGAAAATACTGGTCCTAACGGTCTTAAGGCTGCCAATTTTCTTACTGATTCACTTCTAAAATATGGTATTAAAATGCATCGATTTAAGACTGGAACTCCAGCTAGAATAGACGGCAGAACCGTTGATTTTTCTAAGATGGAAGAGCAGCCAGGTGATAGCAATGTTATACCATTTTCATTTGAAAATATTGATAAAGATATTAGTAGGGAGCAGATTAGCTGCTGGCTTACTTATACCAATGAAGAGACTCACAAGATTATTAGAGATAATATTGAAAGATCCCCACTTTACAATGGAGATATTATGAGTACTGGTCCTAGATACTGTCCAAGTATTGAGAGTAAGGTTATGACATTTGCTGACAAGGACAGACACCATGTATTTATTGAGCCTGAGGGTGAATTCACAACTGAAATGTATGTTGGAGATATGTCATCTTCGCTTCCTGAGGATGTCCAGTATCAGATGTATAGAACAGTTCCCGGTTTAGAAAATGTTAAAATCACAAGAAATGCTTATGCTATCGAGTACGACTGCATTTTAGGAACTGAGCTTAAGTCCTCTTTGGAGTTTAAGAAGATTGATAATCTTTTTAGTGCAGGTCAGTTTAATGGTAGCTCAGGATATGAAGAAGCAGCAGCACAGGGTATTATTGCTGGTATAAATGCAGTTAATAAGATTAAGGATATTGAGCCTTTGATATTAAAGAGGTCTGAGGCTTATATTGGTGTTTTGATTGATGATTTAGTTACTAAAGATACCAATGAGCCTTATAGAATGATGACTTCAAGAGCTGAGTACAGGCTTCTTTTAAGACAGGATAATGCTGATATCAGACTTAGCAAAATTGGATACGAAGTTGGTCTAATTAGTGAGGAGCGTTATCAGCATTTGCTTAATAAAGAGAGACAGATTGTTTTAGAAGTAGAGAGATTGCACGCTATAAAGGTTGGTGCCAATGCTAAAATTCAGGAGTTTTTGGCTTCTAAGAATTCTTCACCTCTTAAAACAGCTTGTACTTTGGCAGATTTGATGCAGAGACCTGAGCTTGATTATGAGGCGCTAAAAGACATTGATCCAGAAAGAGAAGAGCTTTCAGATGAAGTAAAAGAGCAGGTTTATATCAATATCAAATATGAGGGATATATTGAAAGACAAATGCGTCAGATCAAGCATTTTGAAAAAATGGAAAAGAGAGTTATTCCTGCTGATATTGATTATGATGATGTTGAAAGTTTAAGAATTGAGGCTAGAGAAAAGCTCAAAAAATTCAAGCCAGAAACTATTGGAATGGCAGGTAGAATACAGGGTGTAAGCCCTGCTGACTGTTCAGTTTTGATGGTTTATTTAGAGAAATTAAAGAAGTAAATTTAGGTAATTAATTTTATAGTTTTGTTTTAATTATTATATAGTTCTTATTTGCTTTATGATAGTTTTATTATATTGATGACAGGTGGTGAAAGCTTGGAGACTTTAAGAAAATATGCTAAGAAATATGGTATTGATATAAATGATAAGCAGCTTAGTCAGTTTGATAAGTATTATGAGATGCTTATTGAGACCAATAAGGTTATGAATTTAACTGCTATCACCGAGAAAAATGAAGTTATTATTAAGCATTTTCTTGATTCAATTATTCTTGTTAAATATTATGATTTAAGTAATAAAAGAGTCTTAGATGTCGGCAGTGGTGCAGGTTTTCCAGGTATTCCACTTAAGATTATTGAGCCATCAATTAAGCTTACAATGATGGATTCACTTAATAAGAGAGTTAAGTTTTTAGATAATATGTGTATAGAATTAGGGCTTCATTCTGCTGCTGCAGTTCATATGAGGGCTGAAGATATGGCAAGAAACAAGCAGTATAGAGAGCAGTTTGATGTTGTTACTTCAAGAGCTGTTGCCAATTTTGCTACATTATCCGAGTATTGTTTACCATTTGTTAAACTAAAGGGTTGTTTTATAGCATATAAATCTGTTAATATGGAAGAGGAGCTTGAATCAGCAGATAATGCTATTAAGATTTTAGGCGGTAAAGTCAAGGATAAGTACACCTTTGAGATAGATGATAATTCTAGAGCAATTGTCGTTGTTGATAAGATTAAAGCTACAGCTAAAGCTTATCCAAGAAAGGCTGGAACACCAGCTAAGAATCCGCTATGATTTTATACTGGATTTTTAATTTATCTTAGATTTAATATATAATAGTTAGTAGATTTTATATT
>JAIKVP010000049.1 GCA_024685635.1 Lachnospiraceae bacterium | reverse complement strand
ACTGTGTAATGGAACAAATGCATTATGTAGTTACAAGTTGACTCATTAAGGGTAAACAAAAGCAGAACAAATACTATAAGCTTTCTAAACCTTACAGAAAGTCTGATATTCTTATTAAAGAAATAGCTAAGTGCTAATATCTCTAAAAGGATACCAAAATAAAGATTGCTCTCCCAATAATTGGTATAATCAGATCCTGAAATTACTATGTCATTAAACAATAAACTCTGCTCAAGGACCGCAAACCAGTTCTGAAAGAAACCGAATCCTAGATACTCAGAGAAACCATATCCACCGTTAAACGCAACATAAGCTACAGGTATAAGTATCACTGAAGCCACAGCTAATGCCATAACAGACATAAGGATTATCTTTAACGATTTGACAAAAAACTCTTTTACATTCTTAAACTTCAAGGTCAAATAGTACATTATTACAAAAATACAAACTATTCCACCTATGTAGAAATTGAAAAACATCAAGAGTGATAACGAGATGAAATACATTCTCCATCCGAGATTTGCCACAAACTTCTCTAATCCAAGAATAAGGAAAGGAACTAATACAAACACTCCTAAATATGGATAATATCCACTAATAGCAACAAATGCTGGAAGCAAACCATAGGCCATAGCAAACATTAAAAGCTCCGGCTGATTCTTATCAAGTCTAGCTTTAGATATTCTGTGAGTTAGATAGTAGCTCATAGAGAGAAACATCAAAACCGCTATAGCAACAACACAGAGTCCTAAGGTTGCTGCAAAATACTTCATCGGAACTATCAGAAGTGGAATCATAGTCGGACTGGTAAGTGTGTAGCAGATTAGGTAATAAAAATTACTTCCTCCCATTACATGCCATGAATATGCTAGTGATTCCCCGTTTGCTATTTTACTCTTAAATTCTTCTATATATGGCAATATCTGAGCAAGATTATCTCCACGCGCAAAAATATTGTCGCCAAATGGCGCACATTTATATACAACCATAATGATAATGTTAAGTAATGCTATAAGCACTGAACCTATTATAAGGATTCTATTCTCCTTAATCCAACTCTTTTTTGTTTCCTTCTCGCTCATATATCTTCCTCCTAAAAATAGATAGGTATTATTCTAGATAATACAACTATATATCATATCATATATATTAGAGCAAATGCAAATATGACACAGATTATTCACAATCATTCGTTCTGCTCTTTTTTCGGCGAAAACCATAGATTATCATTATTATCACAAATGATATAACGCTTATTATAATTCCAACATTTAGGCCTTTAGGATAGTATTTAAGCACAATTTTATGTTCACCAGCTGTTAGATCAAATGTCAAGAAAGCCCCGGCTATACTAGTTGTCTTAAGCTCTTTTTGGTCAAGATAAACCTTCCATGAAGAATCATAAGGAATAGCTGTAAAAACCTTCGAATCCTTTGTAGCATTAATCACGCCTTTAATCTCGTCAGATTTATAGGCATTAATTGTCATTTGATTATTCTTCATTACCTTATATGCATCTATAAACTTATCCTTATCAAGGATGTTTACAACAATATCTGTAGCATATACACCCGTTTCAGGGTTATAGTCTTTAGCTCCTATTCCTGCATTAAATGTTACTTTTTCTCCCTTTTCATAACAGCCTAGAACACTGTTATTAGTCGCATCTACTATGTACTCTCCTGACTCAGGTGCTGTAAAAGAAATGCTAACATTTGAATCCTTATTTGGATTGTAGTTTCCATTTTCAGTTTCAGGCGAGAATACTAGATAACCTTCATAAAACTCAGCAGTACAGTTATCGACTTCCTCTATATTGTAGTCACTGATATCAGCTTTTTTTATTAAGTCGGCTGTTCCACTTAAAGCCTCACATAGAAGGTTGTTGGCTTTAACTATATCATTTGCATTTTCGCTATTGTTTAATAATAATTTTTCTAAGTCATCAAAATCTGAATTGGCAACAATCACAGGGCTTAGGTAGTTAGCATTTTCATAAAGGTCAAGATTATCATAACTTACAATCTTGTTATAAGTCATATAGTTCTTATCCCTTGAACTGAATCTATATTCATCCCCCAAAGGCTCAATTAGGTATTTTCTTGCAAGAATACTAGACAGGAAGGAATTGACACCCTGTTCTCTAATATTGGTTGATACATTTACTCCAAGTTCGCCTAGTGCATGGACATAGCCTTCCCTTATATTAGTAGAGTAGCCATTGATTGTATTATATCCATATAGCAAGCCAAGGTTGGCTGTACAGCTTAAATCGTTGTATGTTGTGTTGTAGAATTCATTTTCCTCAAAGCTGGCAACGATTTTAGAAAGCTTATTATAGTTTGCTAATACATTGTCGGCTTTAGTTGGCATATGGCTATTTGTCAGGGCGTAACTAAAGCTCATTTCAACTATCATAACTAGCGATATAATGAATAGCATCAATTCGTTTTTCGTTTTGACTTTTAAATAGACTAAAACTAAAGCGTATAATATAACTGCAATAAGAGTTATGATTCCGAATACGATAATGCCTTTTTCATGTCTATAAACGACTATCGCTGATAAGTAGGCGATAAGTATCAGTATAGCTGAGGCAGCAAGCTTTATAAACCTTCTTTTGCTAAGCTTGCTGTTTATAAAATGATATAAACCTTCTTCTGCTAATATTATCATATAAAGCATAACTAAAACAGTTTGTCTGTTAGGGATTCCAACTGTATAGTGAAACAAATGCATAATATAGTTTAGTCTAGACTCGTCTAAAGAGAGAAGTAATAGTATTAAAACCACTAGCTTTCTTAACCTGACATTTAGCTTAATCTTCTTCTCAAAGAAGTATAAAACAGTTAAAAGCATAGCTAAAACACCTATATAAGTATTACACTCATAGTATGCATTTGCCGAACTGCCTACTAATACTGGCTTAGCGCCGATAAACGCCTGTTTAACTAAATATAACAGGTTTTCAAAAATAGCGAAGCCCTTATATTCTGACACTCCGTAGCCACCATTAGCAAGCGAAGCTACTACCGGGAAAATAATAAATGAAGAAATAGCGACAGATAGTATTGATAAAAGTAAAACCTTAATACTTCTATCAAGAAAATGCTTGATATTATCAAAGTCAAGCGTTAAATAATATAAGACTATAAATATACAGCAAATAAAGCCAATATAAAAATTGGACATAACTGTTAAGCTAAGACTAACTGCGTATAAAACCCATCCCTTTTTAGCAACAAATTTTTCAAGACCTAATAACGCTAAAGGCATTAATGTAAAAGATCCAAGATATGGATAAAATGTCGCTGCATTAATTAGTGCTGGCAAGAGAGCGTATGTAAGAGAGAATGGTAGGATTAGGATTGAATCTTTATCTAACTTGGCCTTTGACTCTCTAGCTGTTAAGTAAGCCCTCATAGAAAGAAACATAAGTATAGAAATAGCCACAAATGATAGATTAAGCGTAGTAGAAAAATATTTAACTGGTGTTAATATAAGTGGAAGCATAAAAAGCGAACATAGTGTATAAGAAAAAATATAGTAGAAGCTTCCACCGCCTGTAACCCTAAACGTATAAAAAAGAGATTCATTTTCTGATAATTTTCTCTTTAATTCTTCAATATAAGCAGTAAGCTGGTTAAGATTATCGCCGGCAACATATAAGTTGTCGCCAAACGGTGCACAATCCCTAAAAAGCATTATTAACATATGTAAAAACAAAAGAAAAACAATTCCCACTATTATGTTATTCTTAGATATCGTTTTAATAATTTTATTCATATACAAACCACCTTAATAATGCTTATTATCATACAATTAACATAATACTTATGGCCAAAGCGTTATTCTAACCAGATTGTTTTCTTACCCTTGCGGTAGTATAACATCATAGTAATATTAATAATTATGAATATTAGAGATAGCATAATACCCACATACGCTCCCTTAGGGATATATTTTAATTCAACTTCATGTTTCCCAGCATCTATATCAAACGAAAGAAAACCATCACCTATCCTCTTAGTCTCAACTTTCTTACCATCAACTATAATATTCCATGACCAGTCGTATGGAATCGTTGTAAATACTGCAGTCTCACTGTCAGAATTAAGACTTCCTTTTATGTAGCCTGCTTCAAACTTTTCAACATCCATCTGATTAGCCTTTAGTTGCTGATAAACTTCTTGCCACTTATTCATATCAAGTCTTAAAACAGATACATCCGCAGTAGTCTGCTTTTTCTTAACAAACATATTACCCGCATCATCATAACTAAAATCAAGCTTTTTATCAGCGCTAAACACTCTTCCATCAATATTGTTTTTTACTATAACTTTCTCGCCTTTTTTAAAATAGCCCAGATTATAGTTGTCAAATGCAGCTACCATATACTCTCCATCTTCTGGGGCAGTAAACGAAAACTCCACCGAAGCAGTTTTAACTATCCCTTTTTTAACAAGAACCTCGTCACCTTGCCTTATTATAAGCTTATTTCCTTCAAAACTCGCCTCACATTTGTCTTCATTTTCTATCTCAAATGCGACTTCTTCTTCATTTGCAAAGCCTTCTATGCCAGTTAGAGCCTTAGATAACTGTTCATTAAATGCAGCGATGTTTGAATTGTCATACTCATTATTCTTAGAGAACTCATTATACTCAGCAAAATCAGACTTAGCTACTACAATTGGACTGATATATTCATTATTCTCGTATATAGAAACATCTGAAACATTAGTTATACTGCCATTATTCGGTATAGCGTCATATATGCATTCTACACCATTTTGATCTATTGATTCCTCAGTGAATAATATATATTTTTTTGAGAAAATAGCATTTAAGAAAGTATTAAAGCCATTCTCATTAACAGTTTGATCTAGAGCCTTAACTCCTAGTTTATGCATCTCTCTTACATAGCCAATCGAAGCACTGCCTGAAAAGCCGGCGCAGGTATTATAGCCTAGAACCATTCCTAAATTAGCTGGCGCATTAGGATGATTAGCAGTAACTCTCTCGTATCCGTCAGTGTCAATTGTTTTAATTGCTGCCTCGTAGTTAGATAATTTACCACTAGCGTATATATCCTTATCTACATGTGGATATGGATAGTTAAAGAAAATGATGTAACTTGTAGAGATTTCTGTAATCAAAACAAATGATAATATTTTTAACCAAACCATCATATTAATACGCTTTTTAATAATGAATAAAGCCGTGTATACTAGAATTAGCAGGATAGATAATATATAGTTAAAGGCCCTATCTTTACCATTATACACTGCTCCTGCTACGAGTAAAACAAGCGTCATAAGGGATATAAGCATCAAGGCTAGCTTGTCTTTCTTTTTCATCTTTCCAGAGAAATATATATATGTATCGCTTGCTAGAACAACCATATAAAACATAAGATACACTGTGTGCCTGTTTGGAATACCATGTGTGTAGTGGAATAAATGCATTAGGTAATTAAATAATTTGCCATTTATACATAACAAGAGAATTACTAATACAGCTATTTTTCTGATTCTAACGTTTATTTTTTTATCTCTAATTGCTATATACGAAAAGGCTAATAGTAGTATTAACATTCCTGCGTAAAGGTTAGTCTCCCAGTATGAACTAATGTCAGAACCAGCCAATATCAAAGGCGTACCCCATATAGCGTAATCAAGGATCTGAAGCCAGTTCACGTAAAAGCCTACGCCTTGAAACTCAGAGAAGCCATAGCC
>JAIKVP010000117.1 GCA_024685635.1 Lachnospiraceae bacterium | reverse complement strand
AATACTACTAACATCTACACTAAAGCTACCATTTGCATTAGAATCATAATTACTGCTTGTAATACTGATTCCAGACTTAGTAAATAATACCGTTGAACTATTGCCATCTGTAATCACAACACTAGCCGTTCCAGTATACTTTTGATTAGTTGAGGTAGATTTAACAGTCTCAACCGCCTTAAATGTAACATTTACCTTTTTATTGGCCGCGTCATATGTTGGAGCGTCAACAGTAACCGCTTTTGTAACCGTGGCCTTAGGAAGCGATGAGATTGTAGCCGATGCAGTCTTGGTCTGACTTAGCAAATTAACAGTTGCCTTAAATACACCTGTACCCTTAATTGACGCCTCCATAGTTGCTAAGTCAATCTCTAATTTACCAGAGTAATTATTCGTAGTGCCAGTAAAATTAGCTTTACTAATCGCAATGCTGTCTTTACTAAAGAGCAGAGTTCCGCCATCCTTCTCATCATACACAATCAGACTCGCCGTACCATCAGCACTTACATATTCAGTCTTAGCGCCAGTGGTGTTAGCAATCTTAAATGTCAATGTCGCCTTCTTAGTAGTTGCATTGTATGTTGGACTATCTAGCGTCACAGTAGTAGTGGTTTTACTTGGATCAGTGATAACACATAACTCTTTTGCAGTCTTCTTGTCATAAGATGTAACAATCACCGCCATCTTATATGTATATCCAGACTCAAAACTAAAATCAGCTAACTGCTCAGCATAAGTATAGACATACTGATTGTTAACAAGACTATAATTCTTAGGCACAATCTCATGCTTATTGCCCTTAACAACTTCAGTCTCTTTATTCTTACTGTCATACTTATAAATTGCTATATAAGCCTCACCTGACGCCTTGATAGCATTTGACGAAGAATTGAGCATCTTTATGTTGGCGCTTGCTATTCTTCCAGTAACAAATGACATATCACTAACCTTAATGCTTGTCACACTGTCGCTTCCAAGGTTAGTGTTGCTTCCTGTTTTAGGAAGATTGGTAATTCTTAATATAGTCTCATCACTGTTAGTTGCATTGGCAATATAAATAAGAACCGATGCAATGCCACTATCTGTTGCTCCCTCTTTGATATTGGCCTCCTTAAGAGGAACGGTAGCCATATATGCTGTCTTATTATTTTTATCCTTCCTATAACCAAAATTAGCCGAAGAAAATGTTATCTTATCCGTATAGACAGAAGCACCTGCATTGTTAACACCTATATCAACATATCCAGTAGCAGATGTGTAAGAATTGGCATCCGCCCTCTTAACATAAAAGACAACATTGTGAACCTTCTTAGTTGAGTCGTATTCGATGTATGGACTTAAAATATTTACACTCTTAGATGCATCCTCGCTGACAACTTCCTTAGTATCAGTGCTAGATGTTGGATCCGTTATATCCGTAATAGGCGCTATTGTTGCATTTGAAGACGCAGCCTTCTTAAGTGCGGAAATGTAATTTATAGCTGTGCTAACATCATTGCCACTTAGCAAGTCAAGCGACAAGCTTATAAGCCCATCAGAAGATGCCGTCAAGTCGTAGTCGCTATCTAATATAGGGATACTACACATATAGATTGGCGAAATATAACTATTGCTCGCACGGTTTACAAAATCAGCATCAGTAAAGAAATAATCCTTCTTAAACTGAGATTCCTTGTTGGTATTATAGATTCCAATATGCGCTGTTCCGTTAGCCTTAACGCTCGCACCATTCTTAGAAGTTAATGAAAATGAAAGATTGTAGCCATTGTCAGCTGCATTTCTCTCTAATCTGTAATTAGAAATCGAACCTAAGTCCTCGACAATTATGGTACAGGTTGCAGTCTTATTATCCGCCGTCGCTGTAACCACAGCATTACCTGCAGACTTACCATATATTACGCCGTTATTCACATCACAAACTGAAGTGTTAGTAGATGTCCATGTCACTGCCTTATTAGTTGCTGATTTAGGAGTAATTACATTGTCAACAAATGCATACTCTCCAACTAAGATAATCTCCTTAGAACTAGATAAAGAAATCGAAGAAACCGCTACAGGCTCGGCCTTAACAGTTACCTTGCATTTATATTTTTTCTTGTTGACCTTGGCTGTAATGGTTGCAGTTCCAACCTTCTTAGCCTTGATTGTCGCCTTATATTTAGTCTTCTTTTTGACAGTGCAGACAGACTTCTTGCTAGTAGACCAGGTCACCTTCTTCTTAGTATTCTTAACCTTTAATACAGCGCTACTGCCAACCGTCAAAGTCTTTTTAGTTGCACTTAATTTAACCTTAGTGGCTGCGTTAGAAACTACTCCTTCCCCCACGCTTGATAAGAAGCAATTAATCAGCATAACTGTCACGACAGCAAATGCTATAATCCTTTTACGCATACTAAACCCTCCAGACATATTAATCTATATTGAATATCGGCATATAAACACATTTTGTTAAATTTTATCATATTTATAGCATTTTTTCTAGATTTCAAGCGACTTTCAGTCTGATTTTTAAGTGATAAAAAAGAGAGTCTGTAATATATACAAACTCTCAATAAAGCAATAATCTTATGCAGTTGTAACAGCGACCTGATTGCCTGTTGCAATAGCTGCCTCAGCGTTAGTTGCAAGTTCCTCTCTCCATGCGTTAAAGCCCTGCTTAACTGCATCGTAGGTGTTCTTGCTAAGCTCTGGAAGTTCATCGCCCCACGCCTTGGTAGCCTCAGCATATCCCTTCTCAAAAGCCTCTTCCATAGCGTCAATCTTAGATGGGTCTCCACCGGTTAATGCCTTAGCAAAATCAAGCATTCTCTCTGAGGTCTGCTTAACACCCCAGTATCCATCCTCAGAAATATCCTCCTGCGCCTGCTTAACAGCAGCCTCATCAATGCTCATACCATCTTCGCTAAACTGCTTCCAAAAATCACTAGTAAAAGCGTTAGCGTTGGCATAAGCCTTGCCCTGCTTGTTTAACATCTCAGAAACCAGATTCTGAAGCTGGCTCGCTCTCTCTGCCTGGTCAGCCTTAAGTTGATTAACAAGCTCTGTGTTAGGTGTATATGTCTTAGTAGCCTCTAAGTTGCCCTTGTCATAAACAACAGCTGTATCCTCTGCCTTCTTAGTATCTTCAGCGGCTTTAGTCTCAACTGCCTTAGATGTGTTAGAAAGATTAGATACTGAACTTACACCTGAATTAACTGATCCAATATCCATAGTTATCACCCTCCTTGGTAAAAAATATCCACACTGCCATTCCATTAGCAAAATTGCAGATAATCTATAAGTAAAAATTGTAAAAAACTTAGATTCTTAAAACCCTTTTCTACATCTTAATTGTATGCTATAATAGGTAAAGTTGTCAAGTAGGAAAGTGAGGTGAAGGCCAATGAGTACGCACATTAATGCAGCTAAGGGTGACATCGCTGAAGTAGTTTTAATGCCCGGCGATCCATTAAGAGCTAAGTACGTTGCCGAGAACTTTTTAGAGAATGCAGTTTGCTATAACGAAGTTCGTGGAATGTATGGTTTTACTGGAACTTATAAAGGACATAAGATTAGTGTTCAGGGTTCTGGTATGGGTATCCCTTCGTTTATGATCTATGTCACAGAGCTTTTTAAAGAGTATGATGTTAAGCGAGTGTTAAGAATCGGTACTTGCGGCGCAATTAATAAAGATGTTAATATTAGAGATATCATTTTAGGAGTGAGTGCTAATACAACATCTAACATCAATCGCACAAGGTTTATGGGTTATGATTTCTGCCCTACAGCAGATTTTAAGCTCTTATACACTGCATACCAAAAAGCCGAGGAATTAGGCTTTTTAGATCACACTCACGTAGGTCCTATCTTGTCTACCGATGAGTTTTACGGACATGATGATGGCCTAGAAGCTAGATATGCAGAATACGGAGTATTAGGCGTAGAGATGGAGGCAGCTGGATTATATACCGCTGCTGCAGCATATAAGGCCGAAGCATTAGCAATTCTTACTGTCAGTGACCACATTGTAACAGGTGAGGCTACTAGCAGTGAAGAACGAGAAAAAACATTTACTGATATGATGAAACTAGCACTTGAGACTGCTATTTCATAAAGTTTAATAAAAGGAGCAATTTAATTATGGCACAGCAAACAACTTACACATCTAATTCATTTGTTAATATGACAGAGTTTTTTGAGATTGGCGATGAGGTATCAGCACTTCTTCACGCTAACTACGGTGAGACCGGTAAAGGCTACAGAGGAGGATTTGTAACCTATGTTTCTCCTTATTTCGTAACCGTAGACTTTGACTGCTTTAAAGAGTGCTTTAACTCTATGGAGTGGAAAGAGGGCAAGCTTAGAAAAGTTGTTAAATAAGATAGTCGGAGGATTTTAACTTATGGCAGTTAGAGACCGCATTTTTCAGCTCATACTACTCTTGTTAGGTTCCTCTGTCGCTGCATTTTCTGTCGAGAAGATATTAGTACCTGTTAAGATTCTAGATGGTGGCGTAGTCGGTATAAGTATTATTATTCATATGTTATCTAGTATACCACTTGGTATATTAACCTTCTGCCTAAACCTGCCATTCGTTTTAATCGGCGCTAAGAAAATGGGCAAGGGATTTTTGGTTAGGACCTTGTGTTCTATGGCAATGTTTTCGGTTATGCTACAGGTTTTCTCAAAGATACACTATGAGGTGACAGATGATAAATTACTTGCCACTGTATTTGGTGGCGTAATATTAGGTCTTGGAGTTGGTATCGTTATAAGAAATGGCGGCTGCCTTGACGGTAGCGAGTCTGTAGCAATATTGATTACTAGAAAGAAGCCTAGCCTCTCTGTTGGACAGATTGTATTAGTCTTCAATGTTGTTATATATCTTTCTGCTGGAGCCCTATTTGGTTTAGATAGAGCCCTATATAGTTTGCTAACTTACTTTATTACATCTAAGATTGTTGACTATATAAACACTGGCTTAGACCAGGGCAAAGCTGTTATGATCATAACAGAACAGGGTAGACAGATTGCTGATGATATCTATAAGGAGCTTGGAAGAACCGTAACCTTTATGAAGGGTGAGGGTCTCATCTCCGGTGAGAAGACAGTTCTTTACTGCGTAATTACTCGTATGGAGCTCTCCACTCTTAGAACCATCATTGAGCAGGATGATATTCAGGCATTTATGACTATCTCTGATGTGTCTGAGATTTTAGGAAGGCATATTAAGTCTACTTCTGCTATTGAGAAGATTAAGAAGGAATAAGCTGATTTTCTGATAGCATTAACATTTTCAAAGATTATTAATATAAAAAGCTCGGGCATACGCCCGAGCTTTAATACTATACTAACTTAAAATACATTTCAGTAACAATAATCTTAGAGTTCTAACTCTCCTGCAATCTTCTTAAGCTGTTCAGCGCTCTCCTGAAGCTTAGCAACCTCTTCCTCATCAAGAGAAATAGGAATCTTCTCCTCTACACCGTTCTCACCAACTATAGCTGGCATACTAAGTGAGATTCCAAATATACCATACTCTCCCTTCATTGTTGAAGAGACAGGAAGGATAGCCTTCTCATCACCTATAATTGCAGCACATATACGTCTTACAGCCATCGCTACACCGTAGTATGTAGCGTGCTTCTTCTCAATAATCTCGTAAGCACTGTTCTTAACCATCTCCTGAATGTGAGCCTCAGACTCCTCGTGGTTAAAATGTCCTCTCATCTCACAGAAGGTAGAAAGAGGAACCCCGGAAACCATAGCTGAACTCCATGCAGCAAGCTCGCTATCTCCGTGCTCACCAATAATAAATGCGTGAACTGAACGGCTGTCTACATC
>JAIKVP010000082.1 GCA_024685635.1 Lachnospiraceae bacterium | reverse complement strand
CGACATCATAGAGAGCATCAAAAAGCTCATAATAATCTGAATAGAATAGGTTAAAAATGCTGTCATAGTACCAACTTCAAGCATACCCTCATCTATTCTATGAGCACTAACCCAGACAATGACAATATTAACACCGTACATAATAAGCATCATTCCAGGCATCATAAAGCTCATAACCCTGTTGACAAAAAGGTGTGTCTTAGTAAGCTCTATATTGGCCTTATCAAACTTCTCTTCTATTTCATTTTCTCTGCCAAAGGCTCTTATTACACTGATACCAGTAAGCATCTCCCTTGCTACAAGATTGATTCTATCTATCTGTTTTTGTAAAAGCTTAAATTTTTTACCAGTTATTGCTAGTAACATAAGCACTAAACCGATTACAATCAAAACCGCATAAACAATTATAAAGCCCATATTAGCGCCAGTCTGATAGACCTTTATAACGCCGCCAGTTCCTAGAATTGGGGCATATAAAAGCATTCTTAAAAACAAAGTGCTAACCATCTGTACCTGCTGTATATCGTTGGTATTTCTAGTTATAAGCGAGGCGGTTGAAAACTTGTCCATTTCAGTATTTGAAAATGACATAACCTTAGTAAAGACCTTAACTCTTAAGTCTCTACCAATTCTACCGCCGACAATAGCTGCAAATAACGAAACAAATATTACTGTAACACCAATCAAAAGAGCCATAAGAATCATTTTAAAGCAGGAATGAATAAGATAGTCTGTCTGCTTTTTATCTAAATCAACTCCGCTCTCGGTCTCTCTTAAAGCAACCCAGGCAATTGCCATGGACTCTAAGGTCGAATCTCCTACAGACTCAATCATCTTATTATAGCTATCTCTCATCTTAAGGATGACTTCATCATTAATCATCCCCGATTTAGCAGCAGCGAGGTATTCCTCTCTCTTATTGTTAATCTCAGACTGATAGTTAATTACAATTGGAAGCAAAAGTGACTCATCAACTAACTCATACTCATCTTTAGACAAGTCCTTAATGACATAATAATCATTGTCTTTCTTATAGCATTTGCTAAATGATTTCGCCTCGTTGTCAGTCATAAAAAGTATAGCATTGTCATATTCCTCTTTAGTTATCTTCTCTGGAACAATGTGCTCTATGCCTTTATTCTGGATTCCTGTGTCAATGATGTCTGAAGTGTACTGTGGAAGTGCCAGATCTCCGTAGGCCTGTGCTAAAAGAAGCAAGAAAATGAGAATAACAAAAGGCCAGTGTTTTAGTATATTCTTAAAAATATGAATCATAGGCATAAACCCTTTCAAAAAATTAAAAGGCCTACGGAATGCACCATAGGCCATAAAAGCTTAAATTATAACTCCTTCATAAACTCCTGCATAGACTCCTTATACTCATTCTCTGATGAGTTGTTGAAAATAAAGAGTTCATCTACACACTCCTTGTCATATAATGGATCAGGAATATTAAAATCAATACCTGCAATATACTCATCCCAATGCTCAAGCTTCCATGTGTCTCTGTCTGAGTTTCTGTCAATCATACGCTGATGGCATGTCTCAGGAGATGTCTTAACCCATACAATAACGAGTTCAGCATTATACTTATCGTGAAGCTTCTTTTTCATATCCTTAAGATAATCAGCACTGTGAATCTCTCTTGTAAATGGAGCGTTAACGAGTACATAATCCTCATATCTAAGTGCATCATATGCTAAATCAAGAATAACATCATACTCAGGATTTCTTATATACTCCTCAAAGAAATCTGAACTTCTGTTATACTCCTGCTTACCAACCTCGAAAATAATCTTAGATAATGGAATAAGAGTATCCTTATCAAGGTAAACCATATGAGCTGCAGTCTCAGCAATCTTCTTAGAAATAAAAGTCTTGCCACATGCTGGTGGCGAAACAACTAATATAAGTTTTTTCATAATCTATAAAACCTCACTGTTCATTTTATATACTTTATCTATGATAATCTTTTCTAGTCAATATGTCAATTGAAAATTCCGTATTTTAGTCTAACTCTCAGCAACTTTTTTAATATCAAATTGCCCATCAAATATAGGAAAATGATAGTTCCTAACCCATGAATCGCATTAAACACAATTCCAGAGAGGTAAACATAAGAAATATCCTTAAAAGCCAAGCTATTAAATGCTGAATTCAAAAACACAACACTACCTGTATCAACAAAAAAACCATATATGGCAAATGTAATAATACCACCTATTATTGAAACTTTTAGCCTATCCTTTTGACTTGCCATATCTTGGCCTTTAAATATAATTCCAGCCACAAAGCCCACTGCCCCTAGGCCTAGCATTTGCCAAAGAGTCCATGGGCCCTGACCATATATGAAATTTGATATGAGCATTGTAAGTGAACCTACTAAAAATGCCGGCATTGAGCCAAATGCAATCGCAGTCACAATTACAATCGCTGCCATAGGCTTAACTTCAGGAAGCATATAAAAGCATAGTCTTGAAAGAACTGCTAATGCAGTCATAACGGCTATCGTCGTCATTTCACGGTGTCTTAAATGCTTTATTCTAAGCCTGGAAATAGTCTTATTTGCTGGCATATATCTGCTCCTCTAAATAAATATCATCATCAATGTCTGTCATCGCCCTTGAAATGTAGGTCTTATAGTAGATGTTTGACTTATAAAAATCTTTTGGATTTGTTAAGCCTATTAATCGCTTGTCAAAGATCATGGCGATTTTATCAGAGACCTTAGCAGCAAAGTTTAAGTCATGAGTTGCTATTACTACTGTTTTGTTATCTGCCTTATATGCTGCTATATAGTCTATAAGTAGCTGTTTTTGGCCCTTATCCATACCTTTGCTCGGCTCGTCTAAGAGCAGGATATCTGCCTTACTATCGACTAGAATTAAAAATGCTAATAAACCTTTTTCTCCACCACTTAAGTCGTAGGGATGTTCGTCTTTATACTTGTCATAAAAGTCAGGCGCAAGGCTTATTGCGTAATCGCTTAGCATGTCTTTAACCTTGTCTTTTGTAAATATTAGTTCAGGCAATTGTGGCATTAATTTTGACTCACCTAATATTTTAACCTTGCCGCTATAGGCTTTATATGATCCATTTATAAGGCCTAAAAGAGTTGATTTACCTGAACCGTTGGCTCCTACGATACTTATTACCTCAGATTCGTTGACGTTAAACGTCATTTCTTTTAATATGTCATTTGAGTTTTTGTTGTATCTAAAGTAGGCATTTTTTAGCTTAATTACTGATTTTAGTTTAGAGTTTTCTTTTGTTGTTGTTTCAGGTTTAGAGCTATCTTTTGTTACTGTATCTGTCTTAGAGCTTTCTTCTACAGTTTCTTTAGAAACTATCTTATATTCCTCTTTTAATAAGCCTCTTAATTCAAGAAGACTCTTAGGTACATCTCCCTTTTGATTATAATAATTCCATATTCTTAAATTAGCATTTGCAAGATCTAGATTATCAGTCTCAATCAAGCATTTAAGGGCACTATAGCAATCCCCTTTTGATATAACTTCACCATTTTTAAGAAATAACATTTTATCAGCAATATCTAAGAGCCTAGAATATTCATGTGTAGAATAAACTATTGTAATTCCAAGTTCCTTATTAATTCTCTTGACCATATTAATGAAACTTTCTGAAGCAACCGGATCAAGCATTGCAGTTGGCTCATCAAGAAGCAAAAGCTTAGGTGATAAAGTAAGAATTGATGCTAAATTTAGCATTTGCATCTGACCACCTGATAGTTCACTAGTGTTCTTATCAAGCAAGGCTTCAAGACCAAAATAAGATGAAAGCTCAGCTATCCTTCTCTCCATCAAGTCCTGCTTAAAGCCCAGATTCTCCATAGAAAATGCAAGCTCGTTAATGACCTTATCTGTGACAATCTGACTAGAAGGCTCCTGAAAAAGATAGCCTATATCTTTAGCAATAGTCTTAGGCTCATAATCATCTAATGGCTCGTTATTGTAGCTAATATTTCCATCTATACCACCAGTTGGTCTAATCTCTGGCTTTAAGCACTTTAATAGTGTCGTTTTACCAGAGCCAGAGTAGCCAGAAAGAATAACAAAGTCTCCCTCATCAACTGATAGATTAATATCTTTAATAGCCTTATAATCTTTATTTGGATATGAAAATGTTAGATTATCGACCTTAAGAATTTCCATTTTATATCCTCCGTAATCTGATAAATCAAGGGAATCATTGAGTAAAAAATGTACAAAATCGGCAGTAAATATTTTGTAATATCATTGCAAATTAGTGTAAGCTTTGGATAGTAATAAAAGTTAAAATAATTCATTTTATTACAATATATTAGTATGCCTAAGAAGGCTATACTTATTAAGATAACAGCTATATCCATTAATCTTAATTTATGTCTTTTTAGATGACTTCTTTTAGTTAATGAATAACCTCTTGCCGCCATAGAATCAGCAGTATCAATAGATGACTCAAGCGCATAGCTTATAAGCATAGAAAAACAGCTAAATACACTTTTGTCTTTATTAACTAGTTTTATTTTTTTATAGGTATCCTTAAATCTGTTAATAAATCTAAAAATCATTGAAATCATCAAAGAAAAATCAGGCGATATATTGCCAAATAATTCTACCCATCTGTCAGGATTCATAGAATTAGAAAAGACCTTAAACATAAACATCGTAGCAAGAAATAGTACTGCCATTCCAAGACCAAAATATATGGATTCTAATGTAAAAGCATTGCCATTTGGAAAGTAGTTGATTATGGTCATACCTTCATGAGAAAACAAGGGATTGATGATTACGAATAGCAGTGCAATAACAGATAGTTTTTTTAAATAATTAATAGCATCTATTCCTTCAAAATATATAGACAAGATAAATGAAGAAATAAAGACAGAAAAATACAAATATGGATTGCCCATAAATACAAGCAATCCAAACAAAAGCATATAATATAAAAAGATTGTTAAAGGATGTAAATTACATATATGTAATGCCTTATTATTCCACATATTATCCACCAATTAAACTTTTGCTTTATTATACCAGATCAATCAAGAGTAACTGTATAATGCCAGACTATTTTATCTTTATTCTTTAAGACATATTTATCAGAGCCATAGCCTGGATATGAACCATTAACCAAATATCGCCATCCTGATGTATCACCTG
>JAIKVP010000036.1 GCA_024685635.1 Lachnospiraceae bacterium | reverse complement strand
AAGAAATGTTGAATCTATCTTAGAAATCGGTACTGCAACTGGCTATTCCGCAATCATTATGGCTAATGCAATGAAAAATGCGGGCAAGATTGATACGATAGAGAGAAACGAAGGGCGTTATGAAAAGGCGGTTAAAAATGTAAAAAACGCCGGGTTAGAAGGTGTAATTAATATACATTTTGGCGACGCCTTTGATGTCTTAGCTGAACTTCAAAATGAGAGATATGACATGGCGTTTATAGACGCTGCTAAGGGGCAGTATATGGAGTTTTATGAGAAGTCTATGCCTCTTCTTAAAGAGAATGGAATAATGGTGTGCGACAATGTTTTACAGGACGGAGAGTTAGCATTTTCCTCGGTGACAGTGGAGAGAAGAGACCACACGGTGCATAGAAGAATGAGAGATTTTTTGTATGATATCAAGCGTGATAAGGAACTGTCGGTCGCAGTTTTGACGATAGGAGACGGAGTTCTTCTTGTTGAAAGGAGTTAATGACTATGAAGAAACCAGAGCTTTTGATGCCAGCTGGCAATATGGAGGTGCTTAAGGTTGCTGTACTTTACGGCGCCGATGCTGTTTATATAGGTGGCGACATGTATGGCTTAAGAGCCAGCGCCCACAACTTCGATGAAAATGCTATGCGTGAGGCGGTTAGTTACTGCCATGAGCACGGGGTTAAGCTTTATGTCACGGTTAATATTGTTGCACATAATGAAGATTTAGCGGGAGTTAAGGACTATCTTGTTGAGCTTGAAGATATTAAGCCGGATGCGCTTATTATATCTGACCCTGCTATTTTTAGTCTTGCTAAAAAGATATGCCCTGATATCGATATCCATATAAGTACGCAGGCTAATAACTGCAACTATGGAACGTATAACTTCTGGCATTCTTTAGGGGCGACTAGGGTGGTTTCTGCTAGAGAGTTATCCTTAGAAGAAATCAAGGGAATAAGAGAGAATATCCCTGAGGATATGGAGATTGAGAGCTTTGTTCACGGGGCAATGTGCATTTCCTACTCAGGAAGATGTTTACTTAGCAACTATTTTACAGGCAGAGATGCCAATCAGGGCGCTTGTACCCATCCTTGCAGGTGGAGGTACTATATTATGGAAGAAGAGAGACCGGGTGAATATCTGCCTGTTGAAGAAAATGAGCGCGGAACCTACATTTTTAACTCCAAGGATCTATGCATGGTTGAACATGTTCCCGACCTTGTAAATGCTGGGATTGACAGCTTTAAAGTTGAAGGCCGTATGAAGACTGCTCTTTATGTGGCAGCGGTTGCAAGAACTTATAGAAAAGCTATTGATGATTTTTTTGAATCTGATAAAACTTACGCTGACAATCTAGAGTATTACAGGTCGGAGATAGCCAAATGCACATATAGACAGTTCACAACTGGCTTCTATTATAACAAGCCAACGCATGAAACCCAGATTTACGATTCTAATACATATGTAAAAGGCTATACTTATCTAGGCTTTATCGAGGATATATATGAGGACGGAAGCGTTAAGTTAACCCAAAGAAACAAGTTCCTAGTCGGAGACAACTTAGAGATAATGCTTAAAGATGGCACCAATGCAATAGCTAAGGTTATCTCAATAAAGGACGACAAAGGTAATGAAATGGACTCTGCGCCTCATCCGAAGCAGGAGTTAAGAGTGAGATTTGACGGAGTGGATAAGTCAATATTTAAGAAGGGCTTGGTCGTTAGAATAGAGGCTTAAGAAAAATGCTATGTGCATTTTGACGAAATACACGAAAATATTTGCAACTTTCTCATAATGTGTTACAATAGATGTGCGTGGGTTTAAATTTAACTATGTTAATTATGTATAGCGAGGTGTTTTGACTTATGAAGATGATGCGCAAGAAGATTAAGCTTGGTGATCTCTTGGTGTCCGCGGGGGCTATAACTGAAGATGAGTTGATGGAGGCTCTTTCTAAACAGAAAGAACTTGGCATGAAGCTTGGACAGACGCTTGTTCAGCTTGATTATATTAGTCAGGATATCTTGAATGCAACTCTGCAGCAACAGTTGGGAATCGAGTTTATTAGTTTAGCGGGAGTTAAGATTGAGGATCAGGTTTTGGGCCTTGTTCCTGAGAACCTTATTGAAAAGTATAGAGCTATACCGATTGAGTTTGATGAGATGAATCCAAACGTGCTGCGTGTGGCTATGTCAGATCCGATGGATATTATAGCGATTGATGATTTGTCTATCGCTACTAACTATCAGATTGAACCGCTTTTATGTAACGACGAAGATGTTACGATGATTATCGGTAAGTACTTCGGTGATAGAGAGGCTATGGAGGCTGCTGAACAGTATCGTTCAGAGTTGCAGGCTGAAGGTCTTACAATCGCTGAAGAAGCTGAGGTTAACGAGGATGTCGAGAATTCTCCTATTGTTAAGTTGGTTAAAGGTATTTTGGAGAATGCGGTTAGACAGAGAACTTCCGATATTCATATCGAGCCTATGGAGACTCAGGTTCGTGTAAGGTATCGAATTGATGGAGCACTTCAGGTTGTTCAGAGACTCGATATAGGTATGATGCCTGGTATTTCAGCCCGTCTTAAGATTATGGGCGGAATGGATATAGCTGAGAAACGTAAACCTCAGGATGGTCGTATTACAATCATGGTAGACCGTAAAGAGTTTGATGTCCGTGTTTCTGTACTTCCTACCTGTTATGGTGAGAAGATAGTAATGCGTATGACTTCTAAGGAGGGACTCACTAAACCTAAGAGTGAACTAGGATTTACGCCGGATGAGATGGCTAAGTTTGATGGTATCCTTAGTAATCCGCATGGTATTATCCTTGTTACAGGTCCTACAGGTTCTGGTAAATCAACTACACTATATACAGCTTTATCAGAGCTTAACACAGAAGATGTTAATATCATCACTGTTGAGGACCCTGTCGAGGCGAATATAGATGGAATTAATCAGGTTATGGTTAATGTTAAAGCTGAAATGACATTTGCCGCAGCTCTTCGTTCAATCTTACGTCAGGATCCTGATATCATAATGATAGGAGAGATTCGAGACGGTGAGACTTGCGATATTGCGGTTAAAGCGGCTATCACCGGTCACTTGGTTGTTTCTACACTCCATACCAACTCTGCAGCTAGTACTATTACTCGTCTTATTGATATGGGACAGGAACCATACACGGTTGCAGATGCGCTAGTTGGAGTTATTGCTCAGCGACTTGTAAGGCGTTTATGTACTTGCAAGGTGGCTAGATTAGCAGAGGATTATGAATGTGATATATTAGGAATTCCTGGTGAGGAATGTACTATATATGAGCCTAGTGGCAATGAAGCTTGTGGCGTATGCGGTGGTGCTGGATATAGAGGACGAATTGGTGTGTATGAGATTTTACCTATTACACACGAGATTTCCAATATTATTGCTGGCAATGGAACTGCAGACCAGATTGAGAAACAGGCAATCTCGGAAGGAATGAAGACGCTTCGTATGGCAGCGGCTGAACTCGTTATAAGTGGAGTTACTTCTATAGCTGAGATGAAGAAGATTGCATACGAGGCTGAAGATTCTATGTAATATAATGGACGGCTAGGTTGGTCCTTAATTATTGTGAAATAATAGTAATACAAAATACATATTATACAAGGGAGATAAAAATATGGCACAGATTACGATGAATGAGTTGCTAGAGTTTGCTTTGGAACAGAAGGCTTCTGATATCCATATCACAGCAGGTGTACCGCCTAAACTTCGTATACACGGTAAGCTGGTGGATGTTGCTGTTGATAGGTTAGCACCACAAGACACGAGAGTCTTAGTTGAGAGCATGCTTACACCAAGACTTGCTAACATCCTTAAGGAGAAAGGAGAGGCCGATTTCTCATATACTGCTCAGGATATTGGTCGTTACCGTGTTAATGCATATATGCAGAAGGGGTGTATGACAGCTGCGTTAAGACGTATTGAGACTGTTATTCCTACTCCTGATATGTTGGGACTTCCTGAACATGTTGTAGAACTATACAAGAGACGTCGTGGTCTGGTCCTTGTAACAGGACCTACTGGTTCTGGTAAGTCAACAACACTAGCTTCTATTCTTGATAGAGCTAACTCTAACCTGAGTACTCATATCCTTACAATGGAGGACCCAGTTGAGTACGTTCACCACCATAAGGTAGCAATGGTTAACCAACGTGAGGTTGGCCAGGATACACTTAGTTACGCTAACGCACTTCGTGCAGCTCTTCGTGAGGATCCTGATATTATTCTTGTAGGAGAGATGCGTGACTTTGAGACAATCTCTACTGCTATTACTGCAGCTGAGACGGGGCATTTGGTATTTTCTACACTCCATACAATTGGAGCAGCAGCAACTATCGATCGTATCATTGATGTATTCCCACCTCATCAGCAGCAGCAGATTAGAGTTCAGCTTGCAATGGTTATGGTATCGGTTATTTCTCAGCAGCTTATGCCTACTGCAGATGGCAATGGTCGAGTTGCAGCATTTGAGGTAATGATTGAGACACCTGCTATTAAGGCTCTTATTCGTGAAGGTAAGTCACATCAGATTCCTTCTACAATGCAGACAAGTCGTGCGCAGGGTATGATTACAATGGATGATTCTATTTATGATATATATAGACAGGGTGTTATTGATAAGGAGACTGCTATAACATTCTCACAAGACCAAGCGAGTATGATTAAGAAACTTGGTTAATTTGCACAACGGATTTGTTTAAATTAAACAAAGATTTCTGCAACATCACAAAATTATTGAATTTTTTGATGTATGTGTGTATTATTGTAGTGGATAGTTCTCTATTCTTGTGCCGTCTTGGGGGATTATAGACGGCATAGATATTATAGTGGAGCAGATATTAGCGAGATGGAGGAGATTTGATGGCGAATTATATGTACAAGGCCGTTGATGCAAACGGCAAAACCAAGAGAGGCAAGATTGACGCCAATAGTCCTGAACGTGCCCAGGAGAAGCTTAAAGAGTCTGGATTTGTCAGTATATTAAGCGTATCTGAAGAAGGTATGGCCAACAAGGATATTAATATTAACATTGGTGGCAAGGTTAAGCCTAGAGACTTATCGATGTTTTGTAAGCAGTTTGCGTCTATTCTTAACGCCGGTGTTACTATTATTATGGCTTTGGATATGCTTGCAGAGCAGGCAACTAACGCTAAGATGCAAGGAGCGTTAAGAGACTTACAGGTTTCGGTTGAG
>JAIKVP010000306.1 GCA_024685635.1 Lachnospiraceae bacterium | reverse complement strand
ATCTTGATGATTAACATCGTATCAAGAATGCCAAGTGACTTCTACGGGTTATATCAGAAGTTTGTACAGGGCAAGTCAATTGGTGGTGCAGTAGTTGCTGCTGTTATCATTGTTGCAGTTGTTATCTTAACAGTTGTATTGGTTTGCTTATTTAATAACGCTGAACGTCGTATTCCAGTTCAGTATGCCAAGAAGATGGCAGGTCGTAAAATGATTGGTGGTCAGTCAACCTATATTCCTATTAAGGTTAGTACCGCTAACGTTATTCCTATCATTTTTGCAGCTTCATTAATGGAGTTCCCTGGAATATTATCTAACTTCTTTGGAGCAGATGATACAGGTTTCTGGGGTAAGGTGCTTAGAGTATTAAGCCAGTCAAACTGGTGTGATCCTAACCACCCTGCTCGTTCGTTAGGTTTATTAGTATACTTGTTGCTTATTGTTTTATTCTCATTTTTCTATACTTCAATTATGTTTAATCCAATTGAGGTTGCGAACAATATGAAGAAGTCTGGTGGATTCGTTCCAGGTATCAGACCAGGTAAGCCAACAGCAGAGTATATGAATGTCATTTTGAACTATGTTATTTTCATTGGTGCTATTGGTCTTTGTATTGTAGCGGTTATTCCTATCTTTTTCTCAGGAGTATTTAACGCTAACGTATCATTTGGTGGAACATCAATCATCATCGTTGTTGGTGTTATCTTAGAGACAATCAAGCAGATTGAGTCTCGTATGTTGGTACGTCACTACAAAGGATTTTTGAATGACTAATCATATAGGTAAGCTGTAGTTTATACTACAGCTTACTATTGTTCTATAAAGGAGGTTTTCCTATGAAGATAGTTATGTTAGGTGCGCCTGGTGCTGGTAAAGGTACACAGGCTAAGATGATTGCTGAGAAGTACACCATTCCACACATTTCTACCGGTGATATATTCCGTGCTAACATCAAGAATGGTACTCCACTCGGAGCAAAAGCTAAGGAGTATATGGATAAGGGACTTCTTGTACCAGATGAGTTAGTATGTGATCTTGTTGTTGATAGAATTAAGCAGGATGATTGTAAGAATGGATACATTTTAGATGGTTTCCCAAGAACTATTCCTCAGGCAGAGGCTTTGACAGATGCTCTTAGCAAGATCAATGATAAAGTTGAGTTTGCAATCAATGTTGAAGTACCTGATGAGAACATTGTTAACCGTATGAGTGGCAGACGTGCATGCGTAGGCTGCGGAGCTACTTATCATATCAAGTACAATGCTCCTAAGGTTGAGGACGTATGTGACACATGCGGTGAGAAGCTTATTCTTCGTGATGATGATAAGCCAGAGACTGTTCAGAAGCGTCTTGATGTATATCATGAGCAGACTCAGCCACTTATTGATTACTATAAGAATCAGGGTGTATTAGCTGAGGTTGATGGTACAGTAGATATGGATCTAGTGTTTGATAATATTGTTAAGCTATTAGAGGCATAATGAGATTGATTTTCTCCCATTGCCTTTAAGGCGATGGGAGATTTTTATTTTAAGAAAGTTTTGATTATGGTTTTATTCCTTCCTTTAAGCAAGCATTTGCGTATTGGTAGCTATTAACCATCATGTCAACTTAAGGTAAGTAATATAACCATAATTGTTATATGGAGGTAAGAATATGTCAAAGGCAGACGTTATTGAAGTTGAAGGTACAGTATTAGAGAAATTGCCTAATGCAATGTTTAAGGTAGAGCTTGAAAACGGACATGTTGTGCTAGGCCATATCAGTGGTAAACTTCGTATGAATTACATCAAGATTTTGCCTGGAGATACTGTAACATTAGAGATGTCACCATATGATTTGACCAAAGGAAGAATTGTTTGGCGTGCAAAATAATACTATAGCTAGTTTGTAGTATTTTATAATTATGTAAATACTAGGCATAAAATGCTTGTATTTTTATAAAAGGTATGATACAATATTTTCCGAATGTTTTTGAAAGGAGAGATTGCGGTGAAGGTTAGAGCATCAGTTAAGCCTATTTGCGAAAAATGCAAAGTTATCAAAAGAAAAGGCAAAATTCGCATAATCTGCGAAAACCCTAAGCACAAGCAGAGACAGGGATAATTCCTGTTCGTTTTGTGCATTTTAGTGTGTATTGAATTACCGAATAGATACATACTAGTTATCATTTTATGATAAGCGGCTGAGGTTGGCACACCAGGAGGTGTTGTTGACCACTTTATCACTATATATTGTTTACCGAAGCTGGTTAAGACACGTATATCATTTCACCGTACGCGGATACGATGGATTTTCCACTTCAAGATTATGATTTTTAGAATAATGGAGGTTTTAGGCACATGGCACGTATTGCAGGTGTAGATTTACCTAGAGAGAAGCGCGTGGAGATCGGCCTTACCTATATTTATGGTATCGGCAGAACTAGCGCTAGCAGAATTTTAAAAGACGCTAACGTCAATCCTGACACCCGTGTTCGCGACTTAACAGATGATGAAGTTAAGCGTATTGCTGAGATTATTGGTGAGACACAGGTTGTAGAAGGTGATTTGCGTCGTGAAGTAGCTTTGAATATTAAGCGTCTTCAGGAGATTGGTTGTTATCGTGGAATCCGTCATAGAAAGGGACTCCCAGTACGCGGTCAGAAGACCAAGACCAATGCTAGAACACGCAAGGGTCCTAAGAGAACCGTAGCTAACAAGAAGAAGTAATGAGATAAACTTAGGAGGTTTTTATCAATGGCTAAGAAAATTGATAGAAAGGCGACGAAGAAGCGTGTTAAGAAGAATGTCACTAAAGGACAGGCGCATATTCAGTCATCTTTCAATAATACAATTGTTACATTAACAGATGCAGAAGGTAATGCTCTTTCATGGGCAAGTGCTGGTGGTCTTGGTTTTAAGGGCTCTAAGAAGTCCACTCCTTATGCTGCACAGATGGCAGCAGAGACAGCAGCTAAGGCAGCTATTATTCATGGCTTGTCAGAGGTTGATGTATTCGTTAAGGGACCAGGTTCAGGAAGAGATGCAGCTATCCGTGCACTTCCTGCATGTGGTATTAACGTTCTTTCAATCCAGGACGTTACTCCAGTTCCACATAACGGATGTCGTCCACCAAAGCGTAGAAGAGTCTAATTAAGGAGGTAAGAGATCAATGGCAGTAGATAGAACTCCGGTCCTCAAGAGATGCAGATCCTTACAGATGGACCCGGTATATTTAGGTATCAATAGAAAATCAAAAAGAAAATCACTTCACAATAACCGTAAGGTTAGTGAGTATGGACTTCAGCTTAGAGAGAAGCAGAAGGCTAAGTTTATATACGGAGTATTAGAGAAGCCTTTCCGTAATTACTATGCTAAGGCTGAGAGACAGAAAGGTCTTACAGGACCTAACCTTATGGTTATCCTTGAGACTCGTCTTGACAACGTTGTATTCCGTTTGGGATTTGCACGTACTCGTAGAGAGGCACGTCAGATCGTTGACCACAAACAGCTTACAGTAAATGGTAAGTTAGTAAACATCCCATCATATCTTGTTAAAGCTGGCGATGTTATTGAGATTCGCGAGAACAAGAGAGATAGTAAGAGATATAAGGACATTTTAGAGGCTACAGACAGACGTATCGTCCCTGACTGGTTAGAGGCTGATACTGAGGCTCTTAAGGGAACAGTTAAAGAGCTTCCACAGCGTGATCAGATTGATGTACCTGTTAACGAGACACTTATCGTCGAGTTGTATTCTAAATAATCCTTGACTTGATGTTTCATGGTAACCACATTAAAGGAGGTTTTACATGAGTAGTAACGAAGTAGAAGGCGGCAAGATTGAAAAATTCGAATTCCGCTCTCCACAGATTAAGGTAGAAGAGATTTCCGATGACGAGAGATTCGGAAGATTTGTAGTCGAGCCACTTGAGAGGGGTTTTGGTACTACACTTGGTAATTCACTTAGAAGAATAATGTTATCTTCTTTGCCAGGATCCGCTGTTAGTTCTGTGCGCATTAAAGGTGTTCTTCATGAATTCTCCTCTATTCCGGGTGTTAAGGAAGATGTGACCGAGATTGTAATGAATATCAAGTCACTTGAGATTAAGAACAATAGCGCATCATATGAGCCAAAGATTGCTTATATCGAGAAGGAGGGAGAGGGAATCATCACTGCTGCTGATATCAGCGTAGACAGTGAGATTGAGATTCTTAATCCAGATCTTGTTATAGCAAATCTTAGCGGAGCTGATGCCAGATTGGATATGGAGCTTACCATAACCAAGGGCAGAGGTTATGTTGGTGCAGATAAGAACAAGAATAACGAGTTATCAGTAGATGCTATAGCTGTTGATTCAATCTATACACCTGTTGAGCGTGTTAACCTTAAGGTTGAGAATACACGTGTAGGTCAGGTTACAGATTACGACAAGCTTACTTTAGATGTATTTACTAATGGAACTCTTGCACCAGACGAGGCAGTTAGTCTTGCAGCTAAAGTTATGTCTGAGCATTTAAGTCTCTTCATTGACTTATCAGAAAATGCTAAGAAGGCAGAGATTATGGCTGAGCAGGAAGAAGACGGAGTAGAGAAGAATCTTCAGCTTAATATTGATGATTTGCTACTTACAGTTCGTTCATATAACTGCTTAAAGAGAGCTGGTATTAATACGGTTGAAGAGCTTACTAATAAGACTCTAGATGATATGATTAAGGTTCGTAACCTTGGTCGTAAGTCATTAGAAGAGATTAGTGACAAGCTTAAGGAGTTAGGATTATCCTTCCGTACCGATAATATGTAGTAATAATTCCACTAAAGCCGAATAATAGTAAGCATAGTGAAGATACTCTTTTATAGAGTATATAGATAGGAGGACATTTCCATGGCGAAATATAGAAAGCTAAGTAGAACAGCGTCACAGAGAAAGGCGCTTTTAAGAAATCAGGTAACTCAGTTGATTTATAATGGCAAGATTAAGACAACCGAGGCTAAGGCTAAGGAGATTCGTAAGATTGCTGAAGGACTTGTAACATTAGCTATCAAGGAGAAGGACAACTTCGATGTTAAGACAGTTGATGCTAAGGTTGCTGTAAAAGATAAAGACGGCAAGCGCGTTAAGAAAGAGGTAGAGGGTAAGATGGTTACCGAGTATACTACCGTTTCTAAGGAGATCAAGAAGGATCAGCCTTCAAGACTTCACGCAAGACGTCAGATGCTCAAGGTTTTATATCCTGTAACAGAAGTACCTGAGGAGGCTCAGGGACGTAAAGCAGCTACTAAGAAGGTTGACCTTACAGAGAAGCTCTTTAATGAGTACGCAGTTAAGTATGCAGATCGCAAGGGTGGATACACTCGTATCGTTAAGGTTGGTCAGCGTAAGGGTGACGCTGCAATGGAAGTTATCATTGAGTTTATCTAATAAGACTTAATTTAGGCGCCACACTAAAGTGTGGCGCTTTTTTTGGAGATTGATTATGGTTAAGGCTAAGAATATAACATTTGAATATATTAGAAGAGACTTAGAGGGCAATGTCGTTGAAATCGAGACTGCCCTTGATAACGTGAGCCTTAATATCAAAAAGGGTGAATTCGTGGCTATACTAGGGGCAAATGGCTCAGGAAAGTCAACATTTGCTAAGCATATAAATGCTATATTTTCACCTTCAGAGGGTAATATCTATATAGATGGCATAGATAGTAGAGAACTTGATAGGATCTATGAGATTAGGCAGAGAGCGGGGATGGTTTTTCAGAATCCTGATAACCAAATGGTTGCTCAGGTTGTCGAAGAAGATGTAGCATTTGGGCCTGAGAACCTTGGCGTAGAGACAGAAGAGATCAAGGAGAGGGTTAAGCGTTCTTTAGAGGCTGTTAATATATGGCACAGAAGAAAGGATAACCCTACTAAGCTTTCAGGCGGCCAAAAGCAGCGAGTGGCAATTGCTGGTGTTATGGCTATGGAGCCTAAGTGTATTGTGCTTGATGAGCCTACAGCTATGCTTGATCCTAAGGGTAGAAAAGATGTTGTTGACACTATATTGTGGCTTAATAAGAATAAGAAAATTACCTGCATTTTAATTACGCACAATATGGAGGAGACGATTCAGGCTGACAAGGTCATTGTTATGGAAAAGGGCAAGGTCAAGCTTAGTGGAACGCCACTAGAAGTTTACTCGCATATAGATGAGCTTAAATCTATGGGACTTGACGTGCCATTTGCAAGCAGCTTTGCTAAAGAGCTTATAAAGGACAGCATACCACTTAATGACGCTGTTTTAAGCATAGACGAGCTTGCAGAATCGATAGATAAGCTAGTTAAGAATATGGCCATAGATAAGAAAATGCTAGCTAGTCCTAAGATTGTTGAGCCTGCTAAATATATGCCGCCTGCCGTAAATGAGCTTGGAACTAACAGCAGTTTAATTCTAGACCATGTTGAATATAAATATAACCCTAATACCGCATATGAAAAGCTTGCGGTTTCAGATTTGAGTTTAACATTTACCAAGGGAGAATTTATCGGGCTTGTGGGTCATACCGGTTCAGGTAAGTCCACGCTTATTCAAATGCTAAACGGCCTAATTAAGCCTACTAAGGGCAGCATATATTTTAACGGCCAGGACATATCAGAAGAAGGCTATTCCCTGAAGTTTTTAAGAAGCAAGGTTGGAATGAGCTTTCAGTATCCAGAGCACCAGTTGTTTGCTAATACGATAGTTGAGGATGTGGCATTTGGGCCTAATAACCTTGGCTGGGACAGGCTTAAGATTGATAAGAATACATTTGATGCGATTAAGTTGGTTGGCCTTCCTGATGACTGTTATGATATGTCTCCATTTGAGCTCTCAGGCGGGCAAAAAAGAAGAGTGGCAATAGCAGGAGTGCTTGCCATGGAACCTGAATTTATAGTGCTTGACGAGCCGACAGCAGGCCTTGACCCAAAGGGCAGGGATGAGATACTAAAGGCGATTAAGCATATCCATGATGAGAGGGGAATAACAGTAATCCTAGTTTCCCACAATATGGATGATGTCGCTAAATACGCTGACAGGCTTATTGTAATGAATGATTCTAAGCTAGAGTTTAACGACACACCAAGACGCGTTTTTGAAAATGCTGATAAGTTAAAGGAAATGGGCTTAAATGTCCCTAGCGTCAGCGAGTTGATGAATAAGTTAAATGAGTTAGGATATCCTAAATATCCTTATTTGATAGATGAAAATGAAGCTTTATCAGCTATTAAGGGCTGGTTTTTGTAGGTGTTTATATGATTAGAGATATTACTATAGGGCAGTATTATCCGGTGGATTCGGTTATTCATAGACTTGATCCTAGGGTGAAGCTCTTTACAACAGTTATATTCATAATTAGCCTTTTTATAAAGAAGAATATCGTTTTATATATGGGAGCAACTATATTCTTAATTACGGTTATCATACTCTCTAAGGTGCCTTTGCGCTATATATTAAAGGGATTAAAGCCTATTGTATTTTTGCTTATATTTACTTGCGTTATGAACCTTTTCTTTAGCAGAGGAGAGACGGTTTTATTTTCCTATAAGATATTTGTCATAAGCAAGGAAGGCATCTACAGCGCCTCATTTCTTGCTATAAGGCTTATAGAGTTAGTTATAGGCTCTGCTTTATTAACATATACGACGACACCTACTAAGCTGACAGATGGCATAGAAAAGGGACTAGGCTTCTTAAGAGTTTTTAAGATACCAGTTCACGAATTTGCAATGATGATGTCTATAGCCTTGCGCTTTATTCCAATATTGATGGAAGAGCTAGACAAGATTATGAAGGCGCAGGAGGCTAGATGCGCGACATTTAACGAGGGTAACTTTATAAACAGAGCCAAGGCTATGGTGCCGATTCTTATTCCCCTGTTTGTCGCTGCTATTAGAAGGGCTAATGATTTAGCCCTCGCCATGGAATCAAGATGTTACCAGGGCGGAGAGGGTAGAACCAAGCTTCATCCGCTTAAGTATAAGGCGAGAGACAGGATAGCTTACTTTATAACATTTGCTTATCTTGCAGCTATGATTGGGCTTAGAATGATTGTGAGTGCGTAATTTATAGAAAGATTAGATGAATATCTAATCTTAAGTATAGTATATTTAGATAGGATTTTTTATGCAGAGAGTGAGATTAATAATCGCCTACGACGGTACTAATTACTGTGGTTGGCAGATTCAGGACAATGGAATAACGATAGAAGAGGTAATTAATAAAGCCTTAACTGCTCTTTGCAATGAAGAAATTGCGGTTATAGGCGCTTCTAGAACTGACTCGGGAGTACACGCAATGGGAAATGTAGCTGTATTTGACACTAATTCAAGGATTCCGGCCGAGAAGTTTAGCTATGCCCTAAATCAGCGCTTACCTGATGATATAAGGATTCAGCGCTCTGATGAGGTTGCGTCTGACTGGCATCCAAGATATCAGGACACCATTAAAACCTATGAATACAGATACTTAAACCGCAGATTTCCAGACCCAATCAGAAGGCTATATACCTACTTCGTCTACTACCCAATGGACGTTGTGAAAATGCAGGAGGCTGCGAATTATCTTATAGGTGAGCACGATTTTAAGAGCTTTTGTTCTACTAAGGGGCAGCAGCTTACTACTATAAGGGAGATATATGATTTAACGGTAAAGAGACAGGGCGATGAGATAATCTTAAGGGTTACAGGCAACGGTTTTCTTTACAATATGGTTAGAATTATAGCAGGGACACTAGCAAGAGTGGGAACAGGTCTTTATGAACCTGGTAGGGTTAAGGATATTTTAGAGGCTACTGACAGGCAGATTGCAGGCCCTAAGGCGCCAGCTTCAGGCCTTACACTTATAGGGATTAAGTATCCTAATGATAAGTAATTTGAATAGAGTTTATCAGTATATCGACAAATGCTATAGATAAGAATTATAGATTATGACGACAAATATGATGCGGTTTTTATTGATTTTATAGCATTTTCTCGTTGACATAGGGTCATAATTATAATATAATACTTAACTGTGACAGTGCGTTTCTTTGCATAACATTAGCCCCGTTATGTAGAAAATGCTTGTGATTACAGGCTTTAGGCCTGGTGATTATCGGTTTGTTTCGGACATTGCAGATTGATATCATTTTTTGAAGATAAGATTTTAAGGAGGAACGACTCATGAAGAGTTATATGGCTAGTCCATCAACAATTGAGAGACAGTGGTATGTAGTTGATGCTACAGGACATACATTGGGACGTTTGGCATCAGAGGTTGCTTCTATTCTTAGAGGTAAGAACAAGCCAACATTTACCCCACATATTGATACAGGTGATTACGTTGTCATCGTTAACGCTGACAAGATTAAGGTAACTGGTAAGAAGATGGATCAGAAGATTTATCGTCATTATTCTGGTTACGTTGGAGGAATGAAGGAGCAGACCTTAAAAGAGAAGCTTGCTAAGAAGCCAGAGGATGTTTTATACCTTGCTGTTAAGGGGATGCTTCCAAAGGGACCTTTAGGACGCCAGATGATTAAGAAGCTCCATGTATATGCAGGACCTGAGCATAAGCAGCAGGCTCAGCAGCCAAAAGAGCTTGAGATTAAGTATTAATAGAAGGAGGAAGTTATCGTGGCAAGTGAGAAGTACTACGGAACAGGTAGAAGAAAGAATAGTGTCGCTCGTGTTTACTTAATCCCTGGCGGCAGTGGTAAGATTACAATTAATAAGAGAGATATCGATGAGTATCTTGGTCTTGAGACCTTAAAGATCATCGTTCGTCAGCCATTAGAGGCTACTAAGACTAACGGAAAGTATGATGTTGTTGTTACAGTTAAGGGCGGTGGATTCACCGGACAGGCTGGTGCAATTCGTCATGGTATTTCAAGAGCTTTACTTGAGGTAGATGAGGACTTCCGTCCAGTATTAAAGAAGGCAGGTTACTTAACACGTGATCCTCGTATGAAGGAGCGTAAGAAGTACGGTCTTAAGAAAGCACGTCGTGCACCTCAGTTCTCAAAGAGATAATCAATTCCGAATGGGTTTATTTATCAAAAACAACGAAAAGCCTCGTAAACACTGCGTTTGCGAGGCTTTTTTTGGTGTATATAGCAATATATCACATATAAAGGAGGTGTATTTTAATTGAAACTTGAAATAGAAAACGGCGTGCTGAAAAAATTAGATATGTTATACTTTGGAGACTTCGACATTAAAGATATCGTTATTCCATATGGTGTGACAAAAATCGGTTTTCAGGCATTTGCGTCCAATGGGTATCGGATTGAAAATATAACTATACCTGACACCGTGACTGAGATCGATGACGGTGCATTTTGGGGCTGCCATATCACAAGTTTAACTATCCCCGACAGTGTGATCTCAATAGGAAGCGAAGCATTTTTTGAGTGTGAAAAACTTGAAAGTGTAACTATCCCTGACAGTGTGATCTCAATAGGAAGCTCTGCATTTTCTGGGTGTGAAAAGCTTGAAAGTGTAAATATAGGAAAAAACGTTTCTTCTATTGGAGACTGGGCATTTCAGGGCTGCAGAAGTCTTAAAAGTATAACTATCCCTGACAGTGTTACTTCAATCGGGGATTATGCTTTTATTTCAGCTGCAAAACTCGAAAGCATAACTTTCGGAAACAGCTTAACTTCTATAGGAAAATATGCATTTAATTTTTGTACGAGCCTTAAAAGCATAACCCTACCTGACAGCGTGACTGAGATAGGTGAGAGCGCATTTGATGATTGCGATTCTCTTATAAGTCTGACCATCGGTAAGGGCTTGAAGGTGATCGGAGACTATGCATTTTGGTGTGAAAATCTAAAAAATGTAACGCTGCCAAACAGAGAGCTCAAGATTCCTCCAAAAGCATTTATGACAAGCAGTAAATTTATTGTCAGCTACAAAGAAAACTAAACTGATTTACTCCATTTACGGTAAAGTACTCCGCTACTGTCAGCCATCTTTCGCTTAACTGCCAGATCATTTCAACCCGTTGTTTCGGCTTACTAGGAATCGTTATTTGAAGCCTGTTTTCATATATCTCCATAAAGAGTTATAAAACTCTATGAATCCGCATAAATACTGGACTTGCAGAAATTACAACTCACATATAACTTATTATAACTCTATGTATTTTATAGAAAAATGGCACTCCCGTGGCACTCGGTGTGGCACTCGATTTTTGGGAGACCGAGAAAAAATATCAACATTATTTCATTTTGTAACAAGCTATATTGAGACCCAGGTTAGCAGATAGATTACACAGCATCGGATAGTCAAATGTCCGGTGCTGTTTTTTTAACGCCATGCTTCTATTAGCCAAAAACGAAAAAAATATTGAAAATGGCTAATAGGTATAAGATTTCGAATTTAAATGTAAATTATTTCTTATGCGGTTTAAGAAGCATCATCTTTGTTTTCGTTCCCTTGGTGAGCAAGTGCAAAGAGAGCCTTTAATTCATCGCCGCTTTCATGCATACCGCGTTTGATCCATTCCAGCATCCATCCGTAAATGCCATATGCCCAAAAAGATTTCATATATGCTTCAAGGTTGGGCATTTCAGG
>JAIKVP010000303.1 GCA_024685635.1 Lachnospiraceae bacterium | reverse complement strand
GCAAAGTGAGTTCTAATATTTGTCGGGCGCTCCTTTTGACCAAACATTCTCTCTTGGAAACCCTTGTATGTATCAATACTATACTGTGTTGTTCTTATATCCATAGCCTCCATCATTTGCTTATGAAGTTGAGATACTAATTCATCATCTCGGTCAATACCATTTGAAATAAGATGTGCATATTCATCAAAAACAGCCTGTATATTACCTTGCTGACAATAGGTAAGTAGATTCTGCCAGTGCGCATCATCCGACTTTCTTCCGCAAGCAAGCTCCACTACTGCGGTTGATTCCGGAGAATTCATACGATTGATAAATACTCTTGCCAGATGACTTGGCATGTACGATGGCAAATCTTCTCCATCCTGAAGATATCTACTGTAAGTTCTATTGATACATACTGCTGGTGATGCAATAGCCATATCTGTCAAAACATCAACAAGATCATCAGGCCTTTTCCCCAGATTTGCAAGTTTATTGCTGTGTGTCTCATAGAACAAATCTCTAAGCTCGTTTAAATGTGCTTTGAAACCCTTCTGCCTTTTTAATTTTTCATCTCCATCATCATAATCTGCTAGTATATCTCCACTATCAATCCACTGATATGCGTATTCTGCTCCATCCATAAGAAGCGGTGCCATATAATACCATCGTTTGTCTTGGATCCCTCGATTAACGGATGGAAGACTCCTTAATTTTTCCTGTATTTTCCCTTTAATTGATTTTCTTATATCACGAATTCGCATTCCTTCATTCATACAAGAAATAGGCTCATAGCATTTCGTCAAAAAATCAGAAGGATATAACAAACAAAACAAAGTCATAGAAGATGGAGTCCCATTACTAACAGAAAAATTCATTCGTGCGGACGGATACCTCTTCTCACCACTATAGAAATAATGAACATCTCTATCTTGATAATCTTTAGCCAACTTTCCAACTGTTTTTCTTTCAGCTTCATAAGACAATAGACTGGAAAGCATCCTTGGAACCATTTCCCATGATGAGAAGATTAGTGTTTTTGAAGACAACTCTGTTCCTTTGAATACACCCTGCATTTCATAATAAGGTTTTGAAGGTGGCATCCAAAGAAGCTTTTCAACTCCTCTTTGCAGGACTGCATCCATAACACGATCAAGTCTTGCATTATTGTTTGGAATCTTATCATAATGATCTATTATATTACGCTTAAGCCAAAAAGTATCTTTCTTTATCTTGTGTATTTCGGTCGGATGGCTCTTGAAATATTTTTCAACATTACGCTTTAACTGATAATCTCTCATAAAAGACATCAAGTAAGGCGTTGATTTAATATAATCTACAGGTACATGATAGTTTGCTCCTATTGCATCTAAAAGCTCTTGAGCTTGTACATATGAACGTATATCTTGTTCTAATACATCTAAAGAAACATGTACATCGCTATCATCAATTATATCTGCGTTCTCTGCTGCCGATATTCTTTCTGTTCTACAAACAGTCTGATACATAGCATCTTCAGCAGCCTCTTTTGCTGAGATAATCGTAGTGTCTCCTATGGTCATTTCCTTCAGTTTTACAGAATAATCTTTCCAAACAGTAAGGAACTCATCTTCTGCGTCAGAATCCTCATTCAAAAAATCCATCACTGACAAAAACTCAGTATAATGCTCATCTATTCTTGCCTCATCAATCTCTTCCGGTGTCGAATACATCTTATATGGTGTAGCAGAAAGAAGAAGCATGCGCACGTCCTCAGCATGAAAAAACTTATTTGCCAGCATGCCTGTTTCCGAATTTGGATCTGAGTTCAAAAGATACTTGAATCTTTGAAATTCATCCATGATTACAAGATCCGGCTCCAGTTTTTCAAGACTGATCTTTGCAAATATTACTCGAAGTTGCCCAATTATCTCATTACTACCTACACGCTCTCCACCGTTTCTTCTAATCGAACGGCATAGTTGCTTTACACCGTCTAAGTAAGACTTGTCACCTACCCAAACAGCTGAAAGCTCATTTCGAAGCTTATCTATCATATATTCAAAATATCTGCCATCTGACTCTTTATCACACTCACTAGCAAGATGCTCATACCACCCTTTACACCATGAGTTCCAAGCTCCTGTAGCATCATTCATCATCGCCACTTCTAATTCAGGAAGATACCCTTTAAACTCATGCATCCTCTTCATAATCGCAAACATCAGCGCTCTCTCATCTACAATACCGGCGCCGGAAGTCATCCTAAAAGAAGTATCAGGTGTCAAAGGAATAAGTTGGATATAACTATCAAGCAATTCAGAATCATTTTCCTGCATGAAAATATTAAGATGCTGCATAGACAGACGCGACCTTGACGCACTCTCAGTTTTAGCTTCGCTGGTAATACGAAGTTTTCTAAGATTCTGATCCGCAATTGCAGCATTAGAGCATATGTAAACTACTTTAAAAAGATTATCTCCTTCTTCACGACGAAGTTTAGCCATTTTAGCTACAGTGCCTCTTGCAATTAAAGTCTTTCCCAAACCAACTTCATCGGATACTAATACACGTCTCTGTCCATTTCTATACAAGTAATCTATGCGGTTAACTGTAGCCTGCTGAAAATCCTTAAGACCACTCATTATTCTATCTTCTATCGAATCAAGTTGCTCTGCCACATTGGCTTTAGCCATTAAATTTCACCGCCTTCTTAAATGTCTCGTATAATTTCTGAAAATCTTCCGGTATGATTCCATCTTCGGATATAGTCTTCATCAAGTACTCAATACCTCTAAACTTATCAGGATTAATTGCTGCTATCTGAAGCATTTTTTCATATAATGCGGGAATACGGTATGTCTTATAATTATTTTTTGCCTCACCCGATTCACCTACAGTATTTGATTCCAAGGCCGAAAGAATAGTATCATCTCCTAATAAAAATGCTATATATCTATAAAAACAATCCCTATCACTCACGACAGTTGATACTACCGCTTTTTCTCTATCATCAGGAAGTCCTTCAGTATTAATGATTATTACACGTTCTATCTTGCTTTCTCCGTCAGAAACACTCAGTACATAAAACTCTGATAATTGAGTTATTGTTAGTTTCTCAAATGTAATACTCGTTGCAAATTCCTCAGTCTTATTAGACAACAACGGTCTTACAGTAACCTGACATTCCCTAAGTTCACATTCTCCAAACCATACATTAATTGAGTAGTATTCATCATCATCACTATCAATAATTGCTATTGCACCACTTCGATTAATCTCTTTGATAATTGATGTAAACATATTTGTTTTGTCACTCTCTTCGCTTATTATGGCGTTTTTAAGAGTTACTTGTTGAAATGGGTTATCGTCATTATCTTCTTCACCAGCAAAAAGAGATTCTTTCAATTTATCCATATTAAGGTGTCTGTTTTTAGCAGCCAAACGAAGCATAAACTCGATATTCCCATACACGGCATTATGTGAAGCATTCATAGAACCAACATATAAATCCGTAGTTGAATACTTTCTCATCATATATACTTTAGCGTGAATATCTTGCTTCTTTATTGATTCTGCATCTTCAGATATAGAAGTCTCACCATCAACAACTGTATCCCTCAAAGTATATATACTGAAATTACTTACATCTTCCTCTTTTAGTTTTCCAAGCGACATTTCACGCGTAATCAACATGTATCTTGGGTCCTTTATCGGAGAAAACATGTTTCTGTCGTTAAAATCTCTAATAATATCAGATGACACAAAAGGAGAAATAATCATTATCTCATGAAATGTTTCTGTTAATAAGTCAGAAAACTCCATTGCATAATAATCTCCTTCAGAATCTTTGATTCCATTCGGAATAAACTCATACTCATAAAACTCTTTTTCACTTGGCTCAAAGGCAATATAAGGTAACTCTTTAATTAGATTCCGGATTTCTCTTGCTTTGCTTTTTCCATTCTCATCGCGCTGAACATGTGTAAGAAGATATCTCAGAAAATCACATAAAGGTTCATTAGCATCAGTCGTTCTTTTGGCAACATAACCATCCATGTAATATGTCACATCCCAACTACGATCAAATGTCAGATTTCGACTAAGTACCACTACACGATAATAAACATCACCATTGTCATTCTTATATCTTATAAGCCAAAACTTCGGATGAAACGATGGATACGCAGACATACCTCGATGCTTAACGGTATTAACCGAGAACACCATCTTCTCTAACAAGATATATAAAGGTGTAACTTTATTAGGCATATGAATCTGACCGCCCTCACAGAATAAAGCCACTTTATCACCGGTACTGCGAAGAGCTTCTAATAGACATACCGGATTATTCATTAGTGCACTATCTGTCTCCTCCGATAAACCCAGGGCTAGACTTGCACCAACAAGTGCGTCAAGATCCAAAGAGTATGTAGTTCCTACAGCAAAATCAAGTTTATATCCAACCTTAGGAGCAAGTATCTCTCCGTAGTCCAACCTATCATTACTTGGATTTAACATAAAGCCCCTCGCTTTCAAAAATATCCTTCATAATCACCTTAGCATTACCAAAACGATAGTCCAGCATTCCACCGCCGTACCATATATCAGAATCAAATTCCCCCGGATGCATGGTCTTAGCTCGGTTTTGCTTTAATTCTCTTTCCCTTCTACGTATCTCCATTTTCATTCCATCAAGATCCTTATTAGCCATTAGTTCCTGAGACTTTGATAGAAATCTGCACAAAAAAGAATTGCCATATACTTGTAGGCGACCGTAAATTCTTTCAAGATCAACATTTGCGTATTCTTTCAGAAATGGTTCCAATTCTCCCCACTCTCTGTTAGCGTCATCATTCTTATCCTCTGAAACAATCATGTTATATATTGTTCTTAGTACAAAAAGAAACATTGAGAAGTCACACGCTAAACTATAATCATCTTGTATTGTTTCCGGAAATAGATTAATCATGCTTTTCAATTCGTAAAACTTATCAGGCTCAAAAACTTCTGTTATGTTGTTCTTCAAAATATAAGCCATCATTGAGTCGGGATATGATTGGATTATCTGATACTTTAAAAATACTCCTTCATCTTCGGTAAGCTTAATATCTAAATCATCAAACCAATTTTCTTTATACGTAGGCATTTTCCAAAACTGCATCTTAAAAAGATTACCTGCATCTTTATCATCGGAATCATCATTTTCCGAATTATCATTTCGGTTTCCAAGCTTTGTAAGTGTCTTCTTTTGTTTTTTCAAAGCACACATAGCTCTGATATACTCAGACCTAGACAGCGTTCCGCCTGTAAAAATACCGTAATTTCGCAATCCAGCCCAATAGATATCAGCCGGTGTACGTTTAACCCAATTGCCTTGGCCTAATGATCTACTACCAATTATTCCTTCGGTATCCGTTCCGTTTGCAAGGAATTGTTCTCCACACATTCTCTCCACATCGTCAAACGCCTTCATAACCAAATTAGGATTAGATTCCGTGCTATATTCCATATCCTTAAGAGCGTATGGAACTATAAAGAAATACTTTGCTCTTGTCTGGATAGTAGATGTTCCTGGGAAGAATATATTAGCAAATCCATCTCTTATCGGCGCAATACCTAATTCATCAAGCGTGCCTGCTTCAGAAAGCATATCAAGTACACTTAACACCTTATTTCGTTCGCTTTTTGAAAAATCAATCCATCCAAGTGGCATGTCTCTTCTTCTCCTTTACAGGTCTTTTAACTTAGTTCCATCTTCTGTTTTCCAATCTGTATTTCCGTTGGATGTGTGTCCAAGTACTACTGCTGATGCAGCGGATGGCGCACTAAACTCATAATCCTTTTGAAAAACCCCATCTTTTATCACTCCATCTTTTATAAGAGTATTTCGCAAATTATAGTATCCTTTCCCTTGTGTCTCCAAAGACGGAACTGTGTGGTCTGATATTTTAGATCCAGACAGTACAGTAAAACCACCAGTGCTTACAAATCCCTTTGCATTTGCTTCAGTGCCCTTGCAATACAAGTAAACTGTATCATCTGTAGCCTTAGGAACCGGCACGAGCACTTTATATCCAAGAGTATTAATAAGAATCTTCACATTATCAATAAACTCTTCCATAGTAGCAATCTGGGCTTCCTTAAGCACCGTATTCTTATACGTATTCTTCGTAAGAATTGAATATCTCCCACAATCCTTGGCAATTTCAACAAAACGATTCTCTAAATATCGAATCAAGGCTTTATTTAAATCTCTTCCTACAAATATTACCGCCGTGTTCCAATAATATTTTTCCTTACCGGACTGATAATCTCTTAGATGCTGAGAAAGCCTATCCAAAACATTTTCTGCTTCTCCAATATATACAGAATCTGTTCCATCATCCTCCTGACACATCAGAAAATACACTCCGACACCTTTAATATCTTCTCTATTACATCCAACAACCTCTGTTCTTGGAATCTTAATAGCTTTACCATTCCAATTTGATAATTCCGCTGTAGTCAAACTATCTGCAGAGCCATTTACAAGAAAGAGTTCAATAGCTTTTCCATACATTCAAAACATCATCCTCTCAATATATGCTAATTTCATACTCACATTTTCTCAGTCCCCAAAGACCATTGTTCCTGTCACTGTGAAATGTAAACATCTACACATTCATAGCCATTTACGCTGTCACTTTAATCGCATTCTCTTTAATCTCGTTGAGAACTCCTAATATATCATTTCTCGTTTTATTATCAAACATCTTAATAAAGCTAACAGGCTTGTCAAATGGCGGCTTCATCAAATCAGAAACATCCTCCATATAACCATTCTGTTCAACATGATTGATAATTTTATTCAAAAACGAAATTTGTTTTTGATTAAGAGATTCGTCATTAATGAATTTAGAGAACGCATCCATTGCAGCTTCATGATCAAGTTTTGCAATCTTTCTGATCAACAATCCAAATGGAGTGTCCCCGTATTCCCTCTCATAGTCCTCTTTACTACCAAGTTCCACGGTAAGAACTCTTTCCAACTCACTATAATCGTTTGCATTAAGCGGGATATTCATTTTAAGCTTATATATCGCAAGAAAATTACCATTCTCCTCAACATATCTGTTGACTTTTTTACGATAATCCTCAAAATCATATGCCGGATCTAGCGCCTCTCCCTCAGTACTTTCAATAACAGGATCATCAAGGTGAGTAATTATTGGCGGTTTGACCGGTCCTTCGTTTATTAGAAATTTAATTAAATCTCTAAGTTCTTTTCTTACTCGTTCAAATTCAACAATATCTACCCCATTCCAGAAATCATCTGTAGAAATATCCGTTATTAGCGGTAGTTTTGCCTTTATCTGAGGAATAGTAGACCTAGCTGCAAGTTCATTAGCAGTATCCATAAGTACGCTTTTAGCACGCTTAAAAGTCGGTAGCTTATCAATATCGGCAATCATCAATCCATACATGAAGTTATCAAACCTAAGAGCGTATTCGTCTCTGTCTTCGAAAAATACAAGCGGAGCAATGTGTCCAATCAATTCTCCTTTATCGGTTTCATTAATATATTCAAAAGCCTTCTCTTTCTTGTATTTATCGACATACTGTTTCTTAAGTCTAACAGATACTAGAGCGTTATTTAATGCTAAAACTCGCTCATAACACTGTTTAACATGTTCATCTCTTATATCCTGGTATTCGACATTCGCATACATTCCATCTTGAAGAGCAACGACGAGATTAACTTCCTTACTATAGATACTTTCAGCTAGCGTTTTGGTTTCTTTACCTTCATACCCATTAGGTTTCTGTCTGAAGTATTCAAAATTCCCGCAATAATCAAATATCAAAAATCTTTTTTTACCGGTATATTCTCCATCTAAATTGTCAATACATGTCAGCTCCGGAGCAAGTCTTGTACCTCTTCCAATCATCTGCCAAAACTTAGCTTTAGATCTAACCTTCTTAAAAAATACCAGATTAACACATTCAGGAACATCTATACCTGTATCCATCATATCAACAGATACAGCTATATAAGGTTCAGAGTCTGCCTTCTTAAAATCATCTATAATTGTTCCGGCATAAGAATCATCACATATTATTCTCTGAGCAAATTTACCTTTAAGATGAGGATACAGCTTATTAAACCTCTCTAAAATAAACTCTGCATGTTTCTTATTCTGAGCAAATACAATAGTCTTTCCAATCTTGTTACCGCCCTCAATTTTAATTCCCCTTTGCATCAAATCCTGTAAAACAAGATCAACTGTGGATTCATTAAAAACGAATTTATTAAGCTTGGATGAAGGAATAAAATCTGGGATATGACCATCTTCAACAAAATCCTCTTCGTACCTCTCCTTATCTTCATCTGACAGTTCATCATATGTTATTCCATCATCCAGAAATTTAGTCTTCACTTCATAGTTATAATAAGGAACAAGAACATGATCCTTCTCAACAGCAGTTTCATAATCATAAGCATATGTAGGAACTCCGTGCGCCATCTCAAAGAAATCATACGTATTCCTGTCAACATCTGTCTTAGGCGTAGCTGTTAAACCTACCATAATTGCATCAAAATATTCAAATATCGCTCTATACTTCTTAAATATACTTCTATGGCTTTCGTCAATTATTATTAGATCGAAGTGAGCCGGGGTAAACAAAGGCAATCCGTCTTTTGTTTTAGCAGAATCAATAGAATTGAGCATAGTAGGATAAGTAGAAAAGACTATCCTTGCATTTCTGTCATCTTTACTTGAACACAGATTGCATAACGACATGTCCGGAAGATAATTCTTAAAATCATCCTTAGCCTGCTTAACAAGTGCAGTTCTATCAGCTAGAAATAAAATATTAGTTACATAACCGCCTCGACTTAATACATCAGTTAAGCTTGATGCCGTACGTGTTTTTCCTGTACCGGTAGCCATAACTAAAAGATTTTTTCTAAATCCACCGGTTATATTGTCACACACAGCGCGTATAGCTTCCTTTTGATAGTATCTGTCAGTAATCTTATCATCTATACGAACACTATCAAGCTGCTTCTTTTCTTCCCTTCTATTCATTAATTTCTGAAGATCATCTTTACTGAACATTCCGCTGACACGCCTTTGCGGACTATCAGTATCATCCCAGTAATATGTTTCAAAACCATTTGTAGTAAACATAATCGGTCTTCTGCCGAATTTTCTTTCTAAACAATCCGCATAGAGCATCGCTTGTTTTCTTCCTACATTAGGATCCTTACTCGAACGCTTAGCTTCTATGACAGCTAAAGGAAGTCCGTCTTTACCAAAAAGAACATAATCCACAAATCCTTTCTGTCCCAGATGACCTTCCATGTCATCAACCTCGTATTCTTCCCATACATCAGATGACTCTCCGTCAAATCTCCATCCTAAGAATTTAAGATCCAAATCAATGTATCTTTTTCTTGTTTCAAACTCAGAGATATCTTCAGGTTCAAATTCCCTTGTATGCTTATGTTCTTCTTTTGACTGTGTGTAGGAATCCGCCATTAGCTCTATCTGCTTTTGCAATTGCTCAATAACAGCTTCCTTTTCTTCTAAAAGACTTTCCTGTTCCCTGATCTTCTGTTCATCTAAGTTCTGTTTTTCTTTAGGAATTATCTTTTCGTCAAAAACTCTCTCTTCGTAGTCTTTTCCATAGCAATAATCAATCCATTCGATAAATTCAAACAAACCTCTAAGTGAAGCTACAGCATCACTTGAAGCAACACTTCTCTCAGTATGTACAGCAAGATTACCGAGTTTTATTATGAAGAGCAGCTTCCCCCAAGTCCTATTATCCATAGCAAATCTAAATGTTGGTTCATGTATAAGAGATTGCAGATTGTCCCTATAAGGCATATATATTGTTTTATCAGCAGCATAGACCCACTTAACAGCAAGTTCAAGAGCTTTCCTACATCCGACAGCGCACATAGCCGGAGATGTCGAGTATACTTTTTCCGCCTCTATTGATGCCGCAGAAAACAAAGCATATTCTCTTTTATCGCTTAAGAAACCAAAGTTAGTCATCTATACAACCTCCTTAAAACATTTCTTTAAATCATTCAAACAATACACAATTTCAATAATATGATATATACACTCATACAACTTTTGATTTGTCGACTTGATTGACAAACGCAACATAATCATCAACCATCTCTGTCGGAGGACATATAATAGGGAAATCCTCAATATGTTCCTTGTTAAGTTGGCGCTTATCAATCCCACCGACACAAACACTTCTAATCAAATCACGATATTCTGGTGACACAAGAATTCTAAGAATAAACTTATTATTCACTCCATCCTTAAGCCTTATAAAATACACATGACCATTTACATTAGCCATATCATCTTCACCATCATATAATGCAGCCCTTCCAAGAGAACTATTTTCGGTATTTATACGACCTGTCTTTGTCATGAGAATATCACCATGCTTTAAGCTACTTCTCTTCATACTTGCATGAGTTTCGGCATCTATATATGCAATATCATCCATTTCCAAACGATCTTTCCATACATTCTGACTTCTAAAAAAAGTAATGCCTTCTTCAACATAGTTCTCTGATCCACCTTTAGGTGTATTTCCGCTATTTATCTGAACCGATAAATCTTTCAACATCTTAACCGGCCACTTCATCGGATTTGAAACTGGATTACCAAAGAGCTCGACAAATCGGGCTTTGATGAGTTCATCCAGTTTTTCTAATTCTTGCTGCCTATTATCTATTACAAAACTGAGCTTATCCAAAACTTTTACTATTTCACGCTGCTTCGCAATGTCATGGATACTAACCTTAACACCTGACAATGTGGCTTTGTTTAGCGTTTTCCCCATAACTGCCTTGTTTGTTCCTTCTTCCCAGTTTTTTCCAGAAAACATGTAATAGATATAATCTGGAAGGAGTTCCACAACATGCTTATCTCTGAATGACATAATTGCTTCATTTGAGTACATTGGTTCAGGAGTTATCGCTGTCTTACCAATCGATAACTTAAAACTCATGATAACCGTATTGGCTGGAATTAAGCTAATTCCGCTCTCATTAACAGCCTTA
>JAIKVP010000287.1 GCA_024685635.1 Lachnospiraceae bacterium | reverse complement strand
GGCTCTCTTACAATCAATGGTTCAGGAACGCTTAATATTACATCAAGCTACGGCAATGGTATTAAGGCTAAGAATACACTAACAGTAACAGACACCACAATTAACATCGGTTCAACATCTGAATATGTGGCAGGCAAAGGTATCGCAGTTAAAAATGAAATCACACTAAAGAACGCAGATATCACAATCTATTCTACAGACGATGGAATCAAGACAACTTATGATGAGGATGATGTAACATATGATGAATCAGCATACACATATGACTCATCAACCACGACAGATACCAAGATTACAATTAACGGTGGTAGCTATAAGATTGTAACTAAGGACGGCGACGGCATCAGTGCTTCTTATAAGCTATTTGATGATACAAGATACGAGGTTGGATTTGGAACATTAACAGTAGATAACGCTACAATTGATATAACAACTAACGCAGTAGCAGTGACAACTACAGATTACGGCAGCCATAAGGGATTAAAGGCAGGATCTAGCCTTACAATCAACAGTGGTAATATAACAATAGACACAAGTGCTACCAACCTTACTAAAAGTTCAAGCGATAACTACGCTGACGACGCAATCCATTCAAATGGAACCGTTACAATTAATGGCGGTAGCCTTAATCTTAAATCTGGTGATGATGGTATCCACGGCGAGGTTAGTTTAACAATCAACGACGGCAATATCACAGTCTCTTCAAGCTATGAAGGCTTAGAAGGAATGGGCGTTTACATCAAGGGTGGCACAATCAATGTAACAGCATCTGATGACGGTGTAAATGCAGCAGGCGGTTACGGAACTGAGACAAGCACAACTGGATATCATAACAATAAGTCATATAACCATGAATTATACATTTATGGCGGAGATATAACAGTTAACTCAGAAGGTGACGGACTTGATTCAAATGGAAGCATGTATATTAGCGGTGGCAATGTCAAGGTATATGGACCATCAAGCGGTGGCAATGCATCATTTGACATAGGAGATCAGGGATGTACATTTAGCATCACAGGTGGAACTGTTATAGCAACAGCTGGAACATCTGATATGTCAGTTGCTCCAACATCTACATCAGGACAGAGTTATGTAGTATTTAGCACAAGTGTATCAGCCAATTCTACAGTGACAATCAGTGATGGAACATCATTTACAGTACCTAAAGCAGCAAGCTATGTATTTGTATCAAGTTCAGGAATTACAGCTAATTCAAGCTACACCTTAACTTCAGGCTCAACATCAGCAACTGCAACAGCAGGTACTAATACATCAGGCGGATTTAACGGAACACCAAATGGAGCAGATAACTTCAATGGAAATGCTGGTCCTGGCGGAAATGGCGGCCCTGGTGGAATGTAATATTTGACGATTAGTAAGGTTTCTTCCTTGTAATGTAAAAAGGCTTTTAAGGCTATAGGTCTTAAGAGCCTTTTTGATTCCCTTTAGATAGTTGAAATTATGGTAAAAAATGTAGTATAATCTATAGATGGTGGCTATTTATTCTTTATAAATCTAAAAGGGGTATAAAATATGGATAATAAGGGCAGATTTTATAACGATAATGACAATTTATCTGAGTTAGTAATGCTCTCATCATATACACTTTTGACAGTGATTTTATCAGGGGAGGCTACACTTCTTAGCTGGGAGCTTTGGGTTATTCCCCTTCTTTATATTGGTATTATATCAGCGTGGATTATATATCTTGTAAGAGCCTTTGAATTAAAAGCAAGGCTTTGGATATATGGTATTTTAATGATGCTTGCAATGTTTTATTACGGCATACATCTGACTAGTGCTTTTGATTTAGCGCCCATAATGGGTGTTGTTATGATGATATTTGCGATAGTTGATATACCAGGTATTATCTATATGGCAATGGCTAATTATTATCTGATTATGTTATATAACCTTCTTCAGATATTAGCTATGCATGTCAAGTTTGATTCTTTAGGTGTTACAAGAGCATTGCTTCATTTGCTGCTTGTATTTATGTTTGGTAAGCTCGCTTTAGTATTCTTAAACCGTAACAAGAAAGAGAGAGAGCTTTACGATGAGATTATTAACGATCTTGAAGAGACCAACAGAAGAACAGAAGACTTTTTAACCAATGTCTCTCATGAATTTCGCACACCTATCAATGCCGTTACTGGCGTTACCTCAGTTTTGATGAACAAGGTTAAGGACAAGGAGATTTTAGATGATGTGCTTGCCATTCAGACGGCGGGCTACCGCTTGTTAGAGCAGGTAGGAGATATCCTTGATTACACTGAGATTGATACAGGTCATTTTACACTTAGCGAGGATGTTTATATGATTACATCCATCGTCAATGATATTGTCACAGAGAAGAGAGTTTCCTTAGATAGAGATGAAAGGGAGCTAGTTATCAATGTGGAGCCGGATATTCCAGCACAGATGTATGGAGATGGCTCAGCAATCAAGAAAATCATCAGAAATTTAATAGATAACGCATATAAGTTTACCAAAGAGGGTGGAGTTTATGTGCATATATACACCATTAAGAAGCCTTACGGAGTAAACTTATGTATAGAGGTTACTGATACTGGAATCGGAATTGATGACGCAGAGCTTAAGCGCATCAAGGAGAAGTTTTATCAGGTTAACTCAAGCCGCTCAAGAAGAGCAGGTGGTCTAGGCCTTGGCTTGTCAGTAGTTTATGGTCTTACCAAGGTTATGGATGGTTTTGTAAAGATTGACAGCGTTAAGTCTGAGGGAACGACTGTACATGTAAGTATTCCTCAAAGGGTATCTGACAGTTCACCATCAGTTACGATAGATGAAAAGGAAGAGTATTGTATCGGATACTTTTTGGATTTTGACAAGTATGTAACTCCTAAGATTAGAGAGTTCTACCAGCATGCTATATATAGCATGGTCAAGGATTTTGGAGTCGTTCTTTACAATGTCGGTACAATCGATGAAGTCAAGGATTTGATTAGAAAATACAAGCTCACTCACCTTTTTGTCGGTTCTGACGAGTATATTAATAACAAAGATGTAATCGATAACATGTCTGATGAGTTTAGAGTTGTGGTATTTAAAAAACCTGGAAGCAATGTAGATATTAATATGCATCTAAAGTCAATTAAGATGCCATTTTACTCATTCTCAATTGCGCAGGCACTGACAATGAATGAGTACGATGAAGATATTATTGGCAAGCGTATGATCTGCAATAATGTCACAAGCTTAGTTGTTGATGATGAGCCTATGAATCTGATGGTTGCTAAGGGTATTTTTAAGAACTATGGAATGAAGGTTAAGACTGTATTAAGTGGTATGGAGGCTCTTGATATCTGTGAGAAAGAGCGCTTTGACATCATTTTTATGGATCATATGATGCCAGATATGGATGGAATTGAGACCTTAAAGCGACTTAGAAATATGGAGTCATCGTTAGGCTATAACTTTACGGTAGTTGCCTTAACTGCCAATGCAGTCAGCGGAGCTAAAGAGATGTTCTTATCCGAGGGCTTTGACGGATTTGTTGCTAAGCCTATAGATCAAATAGAGCTAGAGAGAGTGATGAGAAAGGTTCTAGGAGATGACAAGGTAAGCTATGAGGACAAAGAGCCTATAGATGAAGGTTCATCTGCTAGTGATGATGTAACAGAGTTAACAGAGGTTAAGGAGCTATCTAAGGCGAATAAGCCAAAGGATATGCTAGACCAACTAAGAGAGGCCGGTATAGATGTCGATACTGGCATGAAGTATTGTGGCTCTAGCAAAGATTTTTACATTACTATTTTGACTAAATATGTTGAGGAATCTAAAGAAAAGCTTGAACTCTTAGAGAAGTATTATGAAGCTAAGGATTATGAGAATTACAAGATTCATGTTCATGCTGTTAAGAGTACATCTAAGATGATTGGCGTCAATGACATTTATGACGAGGCTCTGCAATTAGAAAATGCTGCTAAAAACGAGGACGCTAGCTATATTGAAGAGAATCACGAGACCCTTATTATGCATTATCAAGATAAGATTAAGCTTATTTCAGAAGCAATTTGATTGGTTACTAGGAGGCGTTAGATATGACACTTAAAAAGATTATATCGGTTATATTAGACAGAGAACGCTCCTTAGAGGAACGACGATTTATTATACTCACCCTCTTTGCTGCGCTTGCATTTTTTGGCAGCACTATAACTAACTTAATTATTCATGAGTATAAGGAAGAGTGCATTGCCCAGGCACTTATGTCTATTTTTACACTTGCGGTTTTATACTTGTCTGTCAAATATGAAAAACTTAAAATAGGTATCTTGATTATGGTAATTGAGGTACAGTTAGTTCTTATGCCTAGTACATACTTCTGGGGCGGTGGAATATACGGTGGACTTATACCATGGTTTGCATTTTCATTTCTCTATGTTGGTATGGTAACTACAAGGCATTACAGGCTAATTGCTTTGATAACCTTAATTGTTGAAAACTTCATTTTCTTTTATGTAGATATCAACCACCTGATTGTCCTCGTTCCACATAGTTACAATATGTTTTATACAGACGTTTTTGGAGCTATGTTTATCGTTGGACTATATATCTTTGGTGTGTGTTGGCTTATTGTTAATATCACCGAGCGAGAGAGCGAATATGCCAAGAAACAGGCCAAGGAGATTGAGGAGTTAAACAAGAGTCAGAACCGCTTCTTCTCAAGCATGTCTCACGAGATTAGAACTCCAATTAACACAATCATCGGACTAGATGAGATGATTTTAAGAGAGGATATCTCAGAGGAGGTTGCAGAGGACGCGATTAATATACAGGCAGCTAGTAAAATGCTACTTACAACCATCAATGACATTTTAGATATGTCTAAGATAGAGTCAGGCAAGATGGAGATAGTGCCTGTTGTTTATAGCATTGGAGACCTCTTATCAGAAGTAGTTGGAATGGTCTGGCTAAAAGCTAAGGAGAAGGGCTTAGAGTTTAAGGTTGATGTCGATCAAACCTTACCTTCTGAGTTTCTAGGTGACGAGGTTAGAATTAAGCAGATTTTAGTCAATGTTCTTAACAACGCTGTCAAGTACACAGAAAAAGGTTCAGTCTCTCTTATGATTAGATGGGAGAAGCGAGAAGACGGCAATGCAGAGATTGTATTTACAGTTTCTGATACTGGTATGGGTATCAAGAAGGAGAGCATTCCTTACCTCTTTACAGCATTTAAGCGAGTTGATGAGGATAAGAACAGATATATAGAGGGTACTGGACTGGGTCTTTCTATCGTTAAGGAATTTGTTGACCTGATGAACGGTGAGATAAATGTAAACAGTATCTATACTAAGGGTTCAGTATTTGTAATCAAGATTCCACAGGCGGTTTCTAACTCAAAAGAGGTTGGCGATTTGATGATTGAGTCAAGACATTCAATCGGATCAAGAACCCGCTATAAGCAGACCTTTGAGGCGCCTGAAGCTAGGGTATTAATTGTAGATGACAATGAGTCTAATCTCATGGTTGCGACTAAGCTTTTAAGAGATACCAAAGTTCAGATAGATACTGCTATGAGTGGCGAGGAAGCTCTTAGCCACACCATTCGCACCAAGTACGATGTCATTTTCATGGATCACTTGATGCCTGAGATGGATGGAATTGAGTGCTTACATAAGGTTCACTCACAGGTTGGTGGCTACAATAAGAACACCCCAATAGTAGCACTTACAGCCAATGCAGGAAGCGAGCTTAAGGCGCTTTATAGGAGAGAGGGCTTTTTAGGATATGTCTTAAAACCGGTTACTGGAGAGCTTTTAGAGGCTGAACTTATTAAGCATTTGCCTTATGAACTTGTTAAGCTTACAAGTGACATAGATTATGAGGATAGGGCGACTACTAGGGGAACTAGCGGTCTTAAGAAAAAGACAATTATTGTCACAACTGACAGTGTCTGCGATCTTCCAAAGGATATAGTCAATCGATACGATATACCTATTCTTCCATATCATATAGTTGTTAAAAATGGTATATTCCTTGACGGAGTTGAGGCAGAGTCTGATAGCGTTTTATCTTATATTGCTGAGACGGGAGAGAGCGTAACTACTGAGCCGCCTGCCGTTAGCGAGTATGAGGCGTTCTTTGCTGAGCAGTTAAGTAAAGCACATTCAGTTATTCATATAACAATGGCCAAATATGCTTCTTCTGGATACGAGAAGGCTAAGGAAGCTGCGTCTACATTTGATAGCGTCAAAGTGGTTGACTCAGGTCACCTTGCCGGTGGGCTTGGCTTCGTGGTCATATATGCCGCTAAGAGAGCTCTAGAGGGTGCCGATGTAGATAGAATTATAGATGAGCTTGTCGTAATAAAGAAGAGAGTTAGAACGAGCTGCTTTGTTGAGTCGACTGACTATCTACATAAGGCCGGATGGATTAGCAAGGGTGTAAACAGAGTTGCTAAGACACTCACTCTTCATCCAGTGTTAGTCCTTAAGAGGAGCAGGATGAAGGTAGGTATGTTTAGAATTGGAAAAAGAGAGCACTCACTATATAAGTACATTAATGCAATGCTAGAAACCTTTAACAGTATAGACAAGAGTATGATTATGATTGAATATTCTGGCGCAACAGAGGAAGAGCTTAAGAAGATTAGGGAGCTTGTTTCTAGCAAGGTGATGTTTGAGAGGGTGGTTGTTCAAAAGGCATCATCTACTATTACTGCAAACTGTGGACCTGGAGCCGTTGGTTTGATATACATGATGGAGAGATAGCATTTGACAAGGGGCTATATCTTAACTATAATAAATCGGTGTTATTCACTATGAAAGCGAGGCTAATTAAATGAGCACTAAGGTTGCGATTATTTTTGGAGGCCAGTCCTCTGAGCACGAAGTATCCTGCATTTCAGCAGCTACTGTCATTAAGAATATGGATACTAAGAAGTACGATCAGGTACTTATTGGTATCACTAAAGAGGGCAAATGGGTCTTTGTAGAAAATGTTAACAGAATCGAGGATGGAAGCTGGGTTAAGGGACACAGAACGGCTGTATTTTCACCTGATGCAACCAAGAAAGAGATACTAGTACTACACCGAGACGGAACCTATGAATCAATAGGAATAGATGTTGTATTTCCTGTTCTTCATGGCTTATATGGAGAGGATGGAACAATTCAGGGCTTGTTTGAAATGTCTGGTATTCCTTATGTTGGCTGCGGAGTATTGGCTTCTGCAGTTTCTATGGACAAGTTATTTACTAAGATTATAGTTGATCATTTAGGTATAGCTCAAGCTAAGTATGAAGAGGTTAGAGCGTATCAGCTAAAAGAGGACTTAGAGGGAACTCTTGACAGGATTGAGAAGGCTTTGCCTTATCCTGTATTTGTCAAGCCTTCACAGGCTGGATCATCTAAGGGTGTCAGCAAGGCTAACAACCGAGATGAGTTAAAGGATGCTCTAAAGCTTGCCAATGAACACGACAGCAAGATATTAGTAGAGGAGACTATTAGCGGCCGAGAGATTGAGTGTGGTGTTTTAGGTACAACCAACCATGCTGAGCCTTCTGTTGTAGGAGAGGTGCTTGCGGCGTCATCGGCAGCATTTTATGATTTTGATGCTAAGTATAACAATGCTGAGTCTAAGACAGTGGTTAATCCAGAACTGCCTGATAATAAGGCTGAAGAGATCAGAACTGATGCAGCTAAGATATTTAGCGGAGTTGATGGCTTTGGATTAGCAAGGGTAGATTTCTTCTTAGAAAATGATACTAACAGGGTGGTATTTAACGAGATCAATACATTACCGGGCTTTACCTCAATTAGTATGTACCCAATGCTTTGGGCATCTATGGGTAAAGAGATTTCAGCTTTAATAGATGAGCTTATATCTTTAGCTTATAAGAGAGGCTAAATAGTTGCTGCATTTGACTATCGGGAGGTTTCTATTATGGAACAGGCTATAGGTGTTTTCGATTCGGGAGTTGGCGGATTGACTGTCGCAAGAGAGATTATGAGGCAGCTTCCATACGAAAGCTTGATTTACTTTGGAGATACAGCAAGAGTGCCTTATGGCAACAAGTCTGCCGAGACTGTTATTCGTTTCTCTAAGCAGATAGTAAGATTTTTGATGACCAAGAATGTCAAGGCTATTGTTGTGGCTTGTAACACAGCATCTGCCTTGGCTTTATCTAGTTTACAGGAGGAATTTGACGTTCCTATTATTGGCGTTATCGAGCCAGGCGCAGTTGCAGCGGTTAAGAGCACAGTCTCTAAAAATATCGGCGTAATAGCGACAGAAGCAACAGTTAAGAGTGGTTCATATAACAAATGCTTAAGAATACTAGACCCTAAGATAACTGTGGTAAGTAAGGCCTGCCCTTTATTTGTTCCTTTGGTAGAGGAGGGGCTTTTAGAGGACAGAATAACTGACGATGTCATTCAGAGATATCTTCACGAGTTAAAGGATTATCAGGTGGACGCTTTAATCCTTGGCTGCACGCATTATCCTCTTTTAAGAAATGCAATCGGAAGATATATGGGCGAGGAGGTCAAGTTGGTTAATCCAGCCTATGAGACCGCCAAGGCCTTAAAGGCTCTTTTATATGAGAGAAGCATGCTTAATGAGGACACCAGTGTAAGTCCCCATCATGCATATTTTGTAAGCGATGGCGTCGACAATTTTATCAAGTTTGCAGACAATGTTCTGCCGGCAGATGTCAAGATGACCAGCTTAGTTAACATAGAGAGTTATTGATATGAATGATAATGTAATAATCACAATTGTGTCTGAATATGACAATCAGCCTGAGGGTATTAAAGTTAGTTTTCAAGGAAATTATGCTTATAGAAATAAGACTCACTATATCAGCTATGAGCAGCTTGATGAGGATAGCAAGGAAATAGTCAAGAATACCCTGAAGCTTAGAGACGAAGAGATTCGTATGATTAAGCGTGGCGATGCGTCATCAACTATGAGATTTCTTAAAGGTTACGAGCACAGCTCTAGTTACCAGACTGCAGTAGGTTCAATGCAAATGAAGACCTACACCCATGAGCTTGATTTAATAGAAAATGAAGATGAAATAATTGCTAATCTTTTATATGATTTATACTTAAATAATCAGTATATTTCAAAATGTAAGATAAGGATTAATGTTGTTAATAACTGATTATTAGCGCAGAATAAGTATTATTTAGCAGGACTGAATTGTTATATTTTTTTAGTTGATATATATTTAAAAATAATAATTCCCGGAGACTTATAATCTCCGGGATATTTTTAATTGTTATTCTTCTTATTGGCGCCAGCATTTGCACTAATGCTAGATCCTTGATTCTTGTTTTTAGAAGATTTCTTAGCTTCCTTAGCTTTCTTAGTCTCTGCCTTATCCTTCTCAACCTCGCTTTGAAGCTCTTTTTGCTTTCTCATAAGTCTTGCTCTTAATGAAGGCTTAGCCTGCTTGGTGTTGACATCTCCACCTCTGATGTTCTTTACGCTTACGATGTAAATACCGCTAACTCTTGCCTTAACCTCACGCTTTACAGGAATCTCATCAAATATCTGCTCGTCACAGATAAATGACATAACCTGTGGGCCAACCTTGGCCTTTACAATAGGAACCTTAGAACCTCTCATTCTCTTAGGAACCTGGTCCATAACAACCTTAGGAAGATTAGCTTCCTTAAGCTTCATTCTCTTCTTATCAATAATCAACAGCGAAGCCTGCTGTGCTGCAGCCTGTAACTGCGCCTGCTGTGCCTCCTGCTTCTTCTGCATTCTCTTGCCAAAGAAGTATAGTCCAATCCATACTCCCGCAATAAGTATAATAACAATTATCGCCCAAGCCCAACCTGGCATATTCTTGTCCTCCTTAATATAAAATAAACTGATTAATCAAGCATTTTAAGCAATCTCTTCTCTGGTCTTCTTAATTAACTCGGCAACCCTTTCCTGCACAATGCTATCTAAGTGCTTTAAGTCTTCCTTATCAAGTGATGCTGTGTCAATAGGCTCGCCAAACGTCAGATAAACCTTTCTTGGTCTAACCTTAAGAATCCAAGGATTGTTTTCGAAAATGTCATCGCTCCCGATGATTGCCATAGGAACTATAGGCACCTTAGATCTCTCTGCTAGCTTAAAGCTACCCTTCTTAAAAGCTCTCATTTCATCTGAATGTCCTCGTGTTCCCTCAGGGTAAATAACCAAGCTTCTGTGTCCTTTTTAAGAATCTCGATACCTTCTAGGATGCTCTTAAGGGCGGCCTTGGTATCTTTTCTGTCAAGGAAGAGACAGCCGATATTTCTCATCCAGGTTCTTAAAAATGGAACCTTATCTATCTCAATCTTAGCTATAAATCCTAATGGAACCCTGTATTTGCCACTCTTACCTGCTTTTTTAAGAGAAGAGTGGGTAACCACGATATCAAAGTAGCTTCTGTGATTACCTACATAAAGTGCAGAGCTTTCAGGGATGTTCTCCTTGCCCTTGACAATTCTCTTGGTTCCAGCTAGAAATAACACTCCTGAAAATGCATTTCCAACTATTGAATTAGAGATGTCATAGGCCTTGTTCTCATCCTTCTTTCTGACCGCCATTATGTAAAGGTTAGTAAATAAGCCGACAAAAAAGAAAAGAATAAGGAATATAAATATTAGTATCAAACGAATCATAATTACAACCTTCCGTAGAGCTCGGTGATGCTTCTTAGGTTCTTAGCATCATCATCCTTTAACTGATCCTTAGAATATCTCCAAATCCAGTTGCCTTCCATGGTTCCAGGTGTGTTCATTCTCGCGTCTGAATCCATGCGCATAACATCCTGAAGTGGAACGATAGCATATTTAGCAACACTCTTAAATGCGAGTGCAATGAAATCCCAGCTTACGTTGTTGCCGTCAATTCCCATATAGCGTCGAACCTTGTCGCGACTGGCTTCATTGGCCTTATTGTACCAGCCGGCTGTGGTGTCGTTATCATGTGTACCGGTGTAGCATACACAGTTATATGGATAGTAGTGAGGCAAGAACGCATTTTCATGGGTTCCGTCAAATGCAAACTGCAATACCTTCATACCTGGGAAGTTGTACTTGTCTCTTAAGGCCTCAACCTCAGGAGTGATAATTCCCAAATCCTCAGCGATAATAGGAAGGTCATCGCCGAATTCCTTAGCTATAGCAGCAAATAGCTCATCTCCAGGAGCCTTAACCCATTTGCCGTTAATTGCTGTCTCCTCTGTAGCAGGTACTGACCAGTAAGCCTCAAAGCCTCTAAAGTGGTCAATTCTTAAGTAATCAGTCATAACTAGCTGGGCCTTAACTCTTGCGATCCACCATTTGAAACCGTCCTTCTTTTGCGCCTTCCAGTCGTAAAGTGGGTTGCCCCAACGCTGACCGGTAGCTGAGAAATAATCTGGTGGAACACCTGCAACATTTTTAGGATATCCCTTAGAATCTAACTCAAACATTGATGGAGCAGCCCATGCGTCTGCAGAATCCTCTGAGATGTAAAGAGGGATGTCACCAACTATCAATACATCATTCTCGTGAGCATATTCCTTAAGCTTCATCCACTGCTCAAAGAAGATGAACTGTCTGAACTCATAGTACTTAACTGTATCTTCAAGCTTTTTAGCCCATTTAGCCTTGGTTTCAGCAGTAGGAAATGCTATCTCTTTGTCCCACTCCTGCCAGCATTTGCCGTCGAATTCGCCCTTTACAGCCATATATAAGCCGTAGTCAGCTACCCATTCGGTCTGCTTAACCCATTTGTCAAACTTTTTAGTTAGGTCTTCTTTCTTAGCAGGCTTTTTAGCTTCTTTCTTGTCGGCAGCGGTTTCATTTTTATCGACAGCCTTATCATCAGCCTTGTCTTCAGCTTCCTTTGCTTCTTTTTCTGCTTTTTCGGCTTCTTTCTTAGCTTCCTCTTCATCTACTTTGAGATAAGTCTTAGCCTTGAAGTTCTCATAAGCTTTCTTTAATAGTTTTTCTTTATATTCTGAAACCTTGTCAAAGTCTACTCTTAAAGGATTCTCAAAGTTAGGAATGTCGCTAACATCCTCCTTATCTAAGAGCCCAACCTTAATAAGCTCATCAGGTGAAATCATAAGTGGCTGTCCAGCAAATGATGAGTATGACTGGTATGGTGAGTTGCCATAGCCAGTTGGTCCTAGTGGAAGAACCTGCCACAAATGCTGTCCTGCCTTCTTCAAAAAGTCAATAAAATCATACGCACCCTGACCTAAATCTCCGATTCCGTATGGACTTGGAAATGAAGTAGGATGAACTAAAATTCCTGACAATCTAACATTTAAGCCGTTGTCAGACACGGCTTTAGATCTTTTAACTGCCATAATATTTACCTCCAGTTCTTTCGCATTTAAAAAATGCCACCTTAAGATTATACTTGTCTTTGCCTATAATTTCAAGTTTTTAGACAAATATTAGCCCCTCTTAAACAATCTGACTATATAAAAAGGTAAAATTTCTTCTTATTTGTGAATTATTTTTCTTGTCTTAGTGGTACACTATATCTTGGTGTAGAGTGAAATTATCTAACTAGATTTGCGATTGGAGTGTTATAACTATGACTAAATGGGACAGCGAGTTTGGTATAATAGATGACAACAAGAGGTCTTACAGAAGAGAGAGACCTAGTAATATAGAAAGAAACCGCATGAGAAGAAAGAAAAGAAGAAGGAGAAGACGTGTCATAGATATGATACTTGTGGCATTAGTCCTTGTACTTGCAACGCATTGCTTTATATGCTTTTCTAAGACTGATGCGGAATCGATAAATATGACTGAGGACAAGCTGCCTGACAATTTTCCTGTCGGCGAGCTTGATGATATAGAGACGGAATACCCTAGGGTTATGCTCATTAACAAGGAACACGGTCTTCCTAAGGATTACGTTCCTAGCAATATGGTTAAAGCTAATGTAAAGTTTGGAGATTTTGCTTCAGAAGAGACCAGATATATGACCAAGGAGGCAGCTATTGCCTTAGAGAATCTATTTAATGCAGCGTCTAGCGATGGAATGATGCTTGTTGGTGTCTCTGCATATAGATCTTATGCGACTCAGGATGCAATATATAAGAATAATGTTGCCACCAAGGGTGAGGCCTATTCTAGCATTTACAGTGCCAAGGCCGGTAAGAGCGAGCATCAGGCGGGTGTTGCGATAGATTTGTCAACTTTTAGCTTAGGTGGAACATTAAGCGCTTCATTTGGTGAGAGTGCAGAGGGTAAGTGGCTATCTGAGCACTGCGCGGATTATGGTTATATCGTAAGATACACAAGGGATAAGACAGATATAACCGGCTATGCCTACGAGCCATGGCACATAAGATATGTGGGCGTTGAGGTTGCTAAGATTGTGACTGAGAGGGGCATTGCTCTTGAAGAGTATGAGGGCGCAGTTGATTATCAGAGCTTTTTATCTGGTGGCTTACTTAAAACAGAGGATGAAGTTAGCGCTGACGCTGAGTCAACAACTGAGGCCAGCACAGAACTGACTAGGACAAACACGGTTAAAACTATAGTTACAACTGAAGCTCCTAGAACTGAAAATGTAACTACCGAGGCCAAGAAGGATGATTCGGCTAGCAATGACGACAGTAAGTCAGACAAGAAGGACAAGACTAAAACTACAGAAGCTACTAAGAGTAAGACGACTGAAGCCACTAAGACAACTGAAGCCTCTAAAACGACTGAGGCTGCTAAGACAACAGAGGCCACTAAGACGACTGAAAGCAGCTCTAACGAAGAGGCAAATGCTGATGATGCCGAAGAATAATAATATTAAGCAATAGTTGATTTTTAGAACGAAAAATAGTATTATATACAATATGTGTGCTTTAATAGGGGATAGTATGCCCTGTAGGGGGTTAGCATATAAGACACTTTAGGAGGAACTGTTATGTATGACAAGGTTTCCACTGACCTTAATTTCGTAGACCGCGAGAAAAAGGTTTCGGAATTTTGGAAGGAAAATGATGTATTTAAGAAGAGTATCGAGGCAAGAGAGGGGTGTCCAACCTATATGTTCTATGATGGACCACCTACAGCTAATGGTAAGCCTCATATCGGTCACGTACTTACTAGAGTTATCAAGGATATGATTCCAAGATACCGTACTATGAAGGGCTACAAGGTCCCTCGTAAGGCTGGTTGGGATACTCATGGACTCCCTGTTGAGCTTGAGGTTGAGAAGCTTTTAGGACTTGATGGCAAGGAGCAGATTGAAGAATACGGACTTGCTCCATTTATTGACAAATGTAAGGAGTCAGTTTGGAAATATAAGGGTATGTGGGAAGAGTTCTCTGATGCCGTTGGTTTCTGGGCTGATATGGATGATCCTTATGTAACCTATGATGATGACTTTATTGAGTCAGAGTGGTGGGCACTTAAGGAGATTTGGGATAAGAAGTTATTATATAAAGGCTTTAAGATAGTTCCTTATTGCCCACGCTGTGGTACACCTCTTTCTTCACATGAGGTTGCACAGGGCTATAAATCAGTTAAAGAGCGCTCTGCAGTTGTAAGATTTAAGACTGTAGGCGAGGAGAATACATATTTTCTTGCGTGGACCACAACACCTTGGACATTGCCAAGTAATGTGGCTCTTTGTGTGAATCCTCATGAGACATATATCAAGGCTAAGGCAGTTGACGGTAAGACATACTATCTAGCTGAAGCATTAGCTGACAAAATTTTATCTAAGTTCGCTGAGGAAGGCGAGAAGGCCTACGAGATATTAGAGACATTTACTGGTAGCGAGCTTGAGAAGAAGGAATATGAGCCATTATTCCCTTATGCTAACGAAGTTGTTGAGAAGCAGCATAAGAAGGGCTTTTATATTACATGCGATGAATATGTAACTATGACAGATGGTACTGGTATAGTACATATTGCTCCTGCATTTGGTGAGGATGATGCCAATGTAGGTAGAAAATACGACTTGCCATTTGTACAGTTAGTTGATGGCAAGGGTCAGATGACAGCTGAGTGTGGAGAGTTAGCTGGCCTTTTCGTTAAGGACGCTGACAAACCTATTCTTATTGATCTTGAGAAGAAGGGACTTTTAGTAGATGCTCCTAAATTTGAGCATGACTATCCATTCTGCTGGAGATGTGACACACCTCTAATCTACTACGCTAGAGAGTCTTGGTTCATCAAGATGACAGAGGTTAAAGATGATTTAATTAAGAACAACAACACAGTTAACTGGATTCCTGAGTCTATTGGTAAGGGACGTTTCGGTGACTGGCTTGAGAATATTCAGGACTGGGGCATTTCTCGTAACCGTTATTGGGGTACTCCACTTAATGTTTGGGAGTGTTCAGAGTGTGGCGAGATGCTTTCTGTTGGTAGCAGAGAGGAACTTGCTAAGCTATCAGGAAGAGAAGATGCAGATAAGATTGAGCTTCACAGACCATATATCGATGAGGTAACTATTCCTTGTCCACACTGTGGTAAGACTATGAGAAGAGTTCCTGAAGTTATCGACTGTTGGTTTGATAGTGGTGCGATGCCATTTGCACAGCATCATTATCCATTTGAAAATAAAGACTTGTTTGAGAAGCAGTTCCCTGCACAGTTTAT
>JAIKVP010000247.1 GCA_024685635.1 Lachnospiraceae bacterium | reverse complement strand
TACAGGAGTATTTTCACATAGCCGTAGATCTCGCGCAGCTCCTCATTACGGGCATCACTCCTCGTATTATACTTATAGAACAGGAACCACGGCTTCGCCAACAGACGTTGCATCCAGTTCAGGAAATAGAACGGAAACGACACGAAGACATAGCCATAATAGAACGCCTTACTCAGGAACCCAAGTACCACCAGCAACACATACCGCAGGATAGCCAGCGCGATATAGGCCACAATGATATAGAAAATGATGCCCAGGAAATCCCAGCCTGACGAGCTACTGCTCCTGGACGAACTGCTACTTGTCACTGGCTGGCTCTCCTGCTGACGGACCGGCTCCCTGTAGCTCAGGTATTTAGCATAGCAATAAGCCGTCCCGTCATTATATTCTATGACAGCCCATCCGTCACTCCTCACATACCTCACCTGTAGCCAAGTGCCCGGTGTCACCGTAGATATCTTTCCTCCCCTCTTGCTCGGTGTCGTCCTGATATTCAGGTTCGTCGTCGTGCTGCACCATGCCGGATAGCTCTCCGCACTGATAGTCAGCACGCAGAAGAACAGCAGAAACTGCAGAAACGCAAATCTCATAATCTTCGTCTTCATTCGGTAGTGGTAAATAGTAATATACCGCAAAAGTAGTGATTTTTTTTGATAAATGACGAAAGAAGTAAGGAAAAAATCGTATCTTTGCAAAACCTAAACAATAATTACTCTAACATCACATAAAACCATTTAATTATGGAAGATACGTTTATCTGGGGAATGTATGAAAAATGGGGGCGAATTATACTTTACGGGTATAAATTTGATGAATACGCTGATAACAACTTATAATCTGATGGGCCTAGCGTATCGCAATGGTTCTGAAGAACAGGCCATTTCCGTTATCAGTCGATAATGTCCATCATCTTGCAGTTCCAACACCACCAAATCGCAGTTCTTTGGAGCAATCATTCGTTCGAACTCCTCCACAGTCAGGTGAAAGAAGCGCATGACGAACAAGCGGATAGTCAGTCCGTGAGTTACAAGCACGCAATTCTCAGGGAACTTCTCATCTGTGAAATCCCTGTATAAACTGCCCAACAAATCATTGATACGATCGTAGACATCCGAACCTGCCTCTCCGCCTGGTATGCGATAGTAGAATGTGCCATATTCGCGTCTCTCCTGGCAAATCTTGTCAAACTCATCCTGTCCCCGCAGATAGCCCCATTCCTGCTCCCTCAGCCGAGGTTCTTCGCCATACTCAAATTGGGTTCTCGGGAAAGCAGATGCCACGCCTTCGAAAGTGGAACGGGCACGCCAGAATGGAGAGACGTAGAAATACATCGACTCACTCCCAACCAAATCTCTCAGGCGTTTTCCCGCCTCCCGAGCCTGCTCATGTCCTTTGTCTGTCAACTCTATCGTGTAGTCAGGCACCCGTCCAAACAAGTACCGATCGACATTCGCCTGTGACTCTCCATGTCTGATAAGTATGATTCTTTTAGGTTTCATAGGGCTAGTAAAATATGATGCAAAGATAATCAACAAAACAAGAGAATCCAAATAATATCTCAAAAATTTGCATTGTTAGAAATAAAATAATATCTTTGCAGAACCTAAAACAGAATTTAATTATTATCATTATGGCTATTCTAAGAACTATTGCATTTATGCTCTATTGGCTTATCAGCCTTCCTTTTTATATCCTTAATGCTTTGCAGCGCTTTCTTTCCAAGCCCTGGCGTTCCTGTATCAAAATAAATAGTGGTGATGATGACCGCAATAAAAAGTATCGCACCTTGTTCGAATATGCTAAGGTTCCCCTCTATATTGTGTTGACGCCTCTAAGGCTTCTCAATGCCATCTATTATAATCTCATCATACATTGTCTCCTTGAAACATTCAATTACCTGTGCGAAGTGATTGCTCCTTCAAGCGATAAAGAGGGCGCAGGTAATCTGACCAAATGGTTATTGTGGCTACCTTGGCGCATTATAAAATACCCACTGTACCATGGATTGCTTACTTTGATCGAGAGTGTTGTATGGACTATTGTTGATACTTTTGTGCCTGCGCTTACTCTATATCATGGTACTAATAAGACGGCAAGTTCTAAAATCACGGGAAAACCAATCCCTGGCGATAAGTCAGTTGGTGTTTGGATGGTAGGTGCTGGAGACTCTGCCGGTAATGGAATCTATTTTGTACCTGACAGAGTTTTTGCGGGTCACTATTCAGATGGTTCAATTATTGTAGCACGTGTATCCCTAGGCCGTGTATTAGATTTGGGATTAGCACCAAAGAACATTTATAGCCAATGTGGTCAGCTTGGAGCATCGGAAGTAACAAAATGGGGACTTGAAAACGGCTATGTATCCGGAGAATGGTGGCACAAAGATGCCAATTTCTGGGAATATTGTATGTATGATTATCAGAACCGCTATAACCATAGCTGGCGTATCCGTCCTCTGTATGTTCTTGACACAGAGAGACATTTCATTCAGAGAATCCCTGGAGGCATGTCTCACTGGCTTTTCCGTAGCCTCGTCATTAATGATATCATTGATTCCTGTAAATCGCTATAGACGATGTTTAAAATAATTATATCCGAGCAATTCTACGGCAAGATAAAGCAAGAAGAGCAGGGTTGGGCTCCCCAAGAGCAATCATATCTCTATAAATTGTTACAGCAACAGCCTGTACAATTGCTCTCAGCAGCAAAAACCGAAGAACTCAAGGCTCATCCCGAGAATGTGCTGAAGAATCCTTCTGCACTCTATGTGCTTGATTTAACTCCATCAGAAGCATTAACCATCAAGAGACTGTTTGGCGTGATGTGCTTGAGCACAGAGCTACCGGATATCTCACCATTGATAGATGTTAACGATATTCATGTGTCGAATGAGCAGGAAAAACTGGGTAGGGGTTGGGATTCTGTACTCGACAGCGTGGAGACACTACCTTCAAACGCTCTGCTACTCACAGACCGCTATCTCTTTGCTTTCCGCCATCCCAATGCTGGCGATGGTATTGCCAACATCCATGATATTCTCGATCAGCTACTGCCCCAGCAGTTCTTGGGTGGCGACTATCACGTCACCATTGTCTTTGATAATATGGCGAAACACTCCTCCTATACCTTCAACGACATCACCACGCAGTTGAATCGCTTGAAGCAACATCTGAAGCGCGACTATCCCATCATGATGGAGGTGCTGGGCATCACACCCGACTGTGCTATCTACAATAAGTTGCACAACCGCCTTATTGTGTCAAACTACTATCTTGTTGAGGCTGGTCATAAGTTGGCTGCATTTAATCACGAAAGAGCTACAGCACGCCAGATGCTGGTACCCCTTACCCTCTTTACCGAGAGCAGTCTCAATGGTACCTCTACCCCACCTTTAAAAGCCATCGAGCAAACAATCTCCACTCTACGAGACTTCTCAAGTTCACTCTCGAGACTCACAGACCACAGCATCTACCTCTATGCTGTCAATGGTCAGCGCATGGAGAGATGTATGGGGATAAGGAACCGACTACTGAAAGGTTAGGTTATCACCAGCCTCGCCCTTCTTATACTCTTCCTATATCTTTCCATACTCGTGAGTAAGCTTAGAATATGGCTATATTTACTGTATTTTGTTGCTTCTTTATTGTTTGTTTGCTTCTCCTTTTTATGTTCTTTGGCCCTTCTGTGCTAGTAGGGCGTATGACTATCGTTGGTAGTATGTAGCGAGCCTGAAATTTCGGTTGAGTTTCGGTTCAGTCTCGGTCTGGCTTTGGTGCTCTTTCGATTTCTGAAGTCTACTATGGGTATATACAACCTTGATACTTGCCTCAACGGCTCACATTGCGTATATCATGTTTCCGTTATTGTCTTGTCTTCAAACAGCATTTGGATGAATATTCCTATAAACATCGCAACGAATGCGAACTGAATCAGGAAATCACGTAGAATAAAGAACTTGGCATCGTCCAATTCCCATGTTGTTACAATGGGATGATTTCTGTTATTCTCTCCATTTGTGTTAATATAAACCTCTTCAAGACCCTTTAACCTGTCAGCATCTGAGTATTGTTTATCTGCTAAGTCTCTTCTAGATGGGGTGACAAATCTATATCTTGTGTTATCAACCTGCTTTTCATTCTTTATTGTGTCATTTCCCACTCTAACATATTCAACATAAAAATTCTCGAGAGTATCACTTCTTTCCAAAAAACGCTCCCCTGTAAAATTGATTATAAATAGTCCAACAATAAGCGATATCATATAGCTAATTGCTATGATTCCTAAACATCGAGAAAACTTATTCCAGGCCAACTCATACGGCAACATTTTATTGACCTCGTACATTACAAATACAAAAACAATCACAGTCAGCCATATAGATGTACTCCATGAAACAATTGAATCAAAAAAAGTGCCAAAAAGTTCATTTCCTATAGCTAGAGAAAGCCATGCTGCAGCAATGGAAGCAATTAATCTTGGATAAAAGATATGCATATTGGCAAGTAAACGAAGGTTGCTTAATTTATTAACCAGCCAACCCCCTCCTAATACTATTGTCACTTGAGAAAAGATGACAATGAATTTGCAAAACGTCCCCCTTGTACTTTCATCATTCATGTCTGCCCGAAAAGAAGGAAAATAATTACTTATAAACCCTGGAAAGACAAACAAGGCGACTATCACAAGTGCTACATTTGTTATTATCCCACAAATCCTTCGTAAGATAATTCTTTTATTTACTCCTATTAAATCGAATCTAAATAATTTAATCAACGATTGACATTTCCACAGCAGGATAATAAGAACTAAAACAAGAGACAGAACTATTATATTGCCTCTATTCTCATTCCAAAAAGTGTCAGTGACAGACGTTGGATTAAAAAACAACAATCCAACAACAGCAATAATAGAAGAAAATAAGAGCCAATGAGCACGTTTAAACAGGTGAAGATGCATCACATCTTTAAAGTCGTATCTTTTTAAGAACCATTGTGAAATCGCTACTTTGAAGTTGTCTTTATCTTTTATCATCTGCTTTGAAACAGCTTCATTATCATGCTTTGATAGATCTAAATACTCAGCTAATGTCTCCGCATTGCAAAGATGTATAATATCTTTATTGTCCTTCTTAGCGAAACAGACTCGCCTCATTTCTTCTTCAGGGTTGGCAAACCAAGAATTCCAGACGTCAAAATCTCTTTGCTTCAAGCTTTTTTCATAAAATATCCTTCCTTTCTTTAACCATTGAGAAACTTTTCTACGAAACGTGGTCTCTCCTTCTTTCTTATCTTTGATATTATAATGTTCAAAATATATTTCCGAAGAAGGACTCATGATATCCTTAATCCATAAATCTTCTGCCTTAAACAATTCCTGAGCATATAAAAACCTTAATCGATTTAGTCTATCCCCATGGTTCTTTCTTTTCGTTTCTTTGTTATCGCATTCTTCTGTTTTTTCTTCTTTTCCTATTTGGGAAATCTCATCGGTTATCAACTCTCGATAATAATAATATTCGCACTTATGCATTAATGCCGAGAAATAGAAATCAGACATTAACCCAGAATACATCGCCTGATAAAAGATACTGTTTTGAAAAACATCAGAATGTTTAAGGTCAAACATGAAATCCAATAGAAGCTTTCGCAGGAAACCTACAATTTTTCGTCCATTATTTGTACGGCAATAGCGACTACCATGTTTTTCTCCCTGAACAAGTTCCATTAACCATAAAGTAGAGTAAGACGTGGTACCATCTGATACTTTTCTTAAGGCCTCATAAAAAATACTATCAACTTCATTCGTCTTTATTTGCTTTCCATCTTCATGATAACGCTTACGAATAAGTCCTTCTAGAAAACGTCCACCCGTACTTTCCTTTTGTTCGCTATTAGCATTATTTAGTTTGAGCATTTGAGGAAAGTTCGTATGGTAGATCGATTTGATAGTGTCTGATAAACTTCGATTAGCAGTATCAGTATATGGCAATTCTAGAATGACTTCTGCCATATGTGCTATCTTTGTAATATCCACAGGCTTTTCTTTCTGCAAGTCTGCTCTTAGTGTATCTGTAATTTCATAATCATAATAATATTTTGGATACTTTGACGTAATATTATTGGATTCAACTGTAGCCAAATTGGCATTGTCCTCATTTCCTTCTTTTTCTTTTCTTTCAATTTTAAGTGCACTATAATGTAGTCTAAACGTCACAGAATTAGAGGTAATCATCACGCTAATAGGGTACTTGGGAGACATCCTATTACTCATAGATGGCGCAAAATAAGCAGGCAAGTCTATATAATCATAGATAGCGAAACCTTCTTCTATCCTTGAAAGATTTTGATTAAGCCGAAAGAATCTTCCGTAATTCATATAGCCTCAGATTTTAGTTCTTTTATGTAATCCTCAACGGAATGACAAATATTATTGAAAACTTTCTTTTCCTCCTCATTAACTATTAATGGTTCTAATTGTGCTTTGACATAGAGATATTCCTCCCACATTTCTGGCCATTGTCGTATTGTACCAAAACCTGTCAGATTAACAAGTTGAGCCAAATGTTCCAACAGTCCCCCAATATTAATTCGGTTATTTAGATAATCTGTGACCAAAACAGATTGATCTGTTTCAAATAATTTCTCTTTGCCTACCGATATATCGTAATCCTTTAAAAGGTTTCGATAATAGTATTGAAAACTTTGAATCTTATGATAATGTTCACTCGCATTCTTCCTAACCGATCCCCCTATGCCATATATTTCTTTTACAACTTCCATCATACCCTCAATAGAAAGATTGTCAATATTAGAATCTTCCAATCTTTTTTCCATCAATTTTATTAAATTGTAAAGAAAAAGCTGCGGTGTATTTGTCGGACAAGCACCAAGCGATATATGCCAATACTTTTCGCTTTGATTGAGTCCATATGCCAAAAGCCTTTCAGATACTGCTGAAGAATATGCAGAGATAAACATAAAGAAGAAGCGTTTGTTAGGTCCAACTAAATAGGAGTCCTGTTCAAGTTCATGAAGAACTTCTTTGCTCAACAATTCAATACATTGTTTTATGTGTTCCGTTATTTCTTTTTTGTTGTTGAAAATAGAGTGTTTTATTTTATTATTGTCTTCAATATTGTTTTCAATCTTTACAATACTTGCCAATAACTGTGACTTTTTCTCATTATACACATCATTCTCTGTGATTTCTTTTTCGATTATTTGTAAAAGAGCTATGATAGAATTTTTTGCATCATGAAACAACTCTTCTTCTACCTTTTCTTGTGTGTCTAATACACACTTTCTCCATTTTTTTAATGAATTGGATACATCAACAAATTTGCAAATCTCCTCAAGAATGTCATATCCGTAGTATTGTCTGTCTTCTTGCTTGTCCAACAAATAATCCAGCAGTATTATATCATATTTCCTTTTCTTTAGCGCCTCTAATGTCTCATGATAAGTTTGTACATATTCAATAAGTATATTGGAACTATTTTCAACTTTATGGGGAAGGGTAGACTGATTGTCTTGGCTGAAAGGTCGGTAAGTTATGTTCCCAAAAATGTTCTCCAGCAAATTATTGATTATACTAAGTTTGCAGTGCTTCTCCCCAAGACTATCATTTTTATATGGAGACATTCCTGCAACTGCTTTGTCATCAACAAGTAATATTCTCCATTTATGTTTCTTTATCAGACCCAGTGAATGTGTTGTAATAAACTCTTTTTCAATTAGTTTGCTAATTTCTTGCTCAGAATGAAAGACGAATGGAGAGACTGCTCCACCATGACCGAGTTCCCCCGCAATAGTTGGCAGCCATGATTCCATTGTAAGTCTGGCATTTAAGTCTGAATATTCCCTCGCAACAATAAGATTATATAATTGCTGATGTTGATTGTTTGCTATCGAACGCAATATCTTATATAAAATAGAGGATGACAAACTAATCTCATTGGAGACTTCATCCAATTTGTATTGGATAAAATAGTTCCATATTGAGCTATCAATAATCGATGCATACCTATATTCTTTTGAAAGAGATTCTTTGTCAGGATTGGCATAGAGAGGAAATAAGCAAAAGTGGATAATTGGAAATACTTGTGAATTATTATTGTTTATAAAATAATTTTGGCCAAAAGAATATTGTTTGCCAAATGAGGCATTTTCTGTAGAACTTATATGCATAAGAACAATTGCAGAATAATCTCCATTCAATAATGAAGGAATATCCTCAAATACTTCATTCGAAAAGATTTTTGTTATTGAGGACACGAGTGACAAATAATTCTTATCGCTATAATCTCGGCTGCTGATAATTATTTTTCCATTAAGAATCTTATAAGTAAGCTTAAAATAATTGCAGACTTTTTCTTCTTTGGGGGCTGGCTCAATGTCACTAAGAATACTTACTCCAGATGAATTAATCCATTTTATAATTTTTCCACATGTTTCATCAATACGAGACTTGTTTAATGACTTGATATGCGAATATAGTTCATAACTTGTAGTGTGTTGATAACAGAACACATTACAAAGATTGATATAACCATTAGAAATGAGACTCTCCATGATGCTATCCTTTGCCACATCCCCTTCACGCATGTTTCTATTTCTGTTATTTTCCTTTTTCTCGTCAAGGATGTCTAAGTCATGGGCTGCAATATATATTATTTTGTCATCATTATTGTGCAAGTCGAGAATGTTTTTCACAAAACTACCAATATAATCCTGTCTGCTTTTCGTGGATTTCCATTCCTTATTTAAATAATATAAAGGTATACAAGGTAAGACATAAACAATCAGATTATCTATAAAACGCTTGAGTATAAAAATCTCTTCTCCCTTACGATTTACGTCTTTCCAAAAATCTCTAGCACTTTTGCAGCCATCCTCTTTGAGAAAAAAATAACCTATTGGGTCATCCTCATTAGGTAACAAACTGGAAATATGTTTCCTAATAATTTCACCTAATGATATTTTCTCCCAATCATTATGTTCATCTTTCGGATAGAAATTATAATAATCTCGTGTAGTAATTAATAATATATCCATATCAGTCTTTTTTAGTACGTTTGGCATATCCCTTTCCTATATATACTGTATTGTAAAACAGCTGAGCTAGGAGATATTTAGAATTATTATATACGCTCTCTAATGCTGAAAGTGTGATAAAAGGATATTTCATAAGTGACACATCCAACTCATGACTATAATTTCCACGTCCAGAGTGAATAGCAAAATGCGTAGCATTATCGGTTCCTACATATCCAAATTGTTTGTTGAGCAAATCCATGAACGCTTTTACGCGCTTCTCTGAAAGAGTATATTCATTGGCCGAATCTTTAAGGTATCTTGATATAACAGCATTAACATATTTAGAATCTTTTAGGATTTTTTCTAAAAGTCCTAAATGAATTGATAGAAAATGTGTCTTATCGCTATTATCCATAAAAGAATTGCCTTCAAAGATAGGACTGAGGCTCAGATTATCTGATTGAGGGACTTCATCGCAGTCCTTTATGTTTAATACACGAATATTCTTTAAACTTAACCACGGATAGTCGCTTCTTTTGGCACTATTGAATAGCCGCTCATCAATAATTGTAATCCTCGTTAAAGCAGACTCTTTAATCTTAAGAGCAAATATTTCATCAATGTCTGCTGTCTTATTATGTTCATCTACAGCACCAATGCTATTTTGGTAAAGTTCTGAAAGCGTAATAGTAAAGTTTCCTCCAGAAATGGTGTCGGCATAAGCATATTTTCTAAAAAATGAAGGATCCTTACCCGAAGTGTCGGCATGTCTTTTAAAATAAATACAATACTTGTCATTATTCTCCTGATCGTCGCGCGATTCGATATTTATATCTATAGAGTTGCTTTCTTCTTCAATCTTTTTATCTTCTTCAATCTCAGTTTCCTCATCATCAAATGTAATATAATAGTCTTCTATTTGCGGAAATCTCTTTTTTATTGCTTCCTTATATTGTTCAAGTATGGTTAATGACTTTCCTTCTGGAACTACAAGTGGTCTGGTGAAAACTTCACGGAAATCAGATTGTTTAAAATCTTCATTAACCAAAACCACGTCAGACATCATATTTAGCATTGCATTGACATCTGTCGTTTCGTCTCCTGATAGGTTAAATGTTTGACTTTGCTTGAAAACCGGCAATTTGATTTTTATACCGAGATTGCATTTAACTTTACAGTCCATTGTTTCGTCGTAAACAGTAATCCTTCCTGATTCTCCAGTGTGGACTTTTACAAGAGAGAATCCATACTTCTTAATTAATTCGAGTTTATTCTCTCCGACTTCTGCCTGATTAATATCTGCAATAATATCACCACATGTTTTGCCCTCAAAAGTATATGCATTCATCCATACAGATGAGAAAAGCATTTCCTTGAATCCTTTATTCTCCTTCGATATCTGATTATCTTTATCTATAATATTTAATGTCTTTAGTTTATTAATGAGTTCATCATATAGAGATGTATTTCCATTACCCTTATTGTCGTAGATTATCAAATCTATAAGATTTGAATTCTTATTGTTAGGCTTAATCGCAATGGTGCATACTAATCCCCATTCGTTAGGAATGTCATCCTTTAAATATTTGGCAGAGTTGCGTATAAAGTTTTCTACTAAATTAAAGAATGCATGGCAAGACATTGAACCTCCAGGTAATGCAATATTAAGAAGGGAAAGTTCCGTTTTGACATCTTGCTCATCATCCATAGTACGTATAGCACCTGTACAATTCTGATTTTCTTTTCTTATCCAATTAATAGTATTAGAATGCCAGGTTCCTGTAAAATCTCTGTATTTTTCGCCATCAGAAGAAAATTTTACATAAAGATACAATTTCCCAGATTCTACATCTCTTTCATCACTACGTACATCTGAGCGCGTAAAATTTTCAGATTGAATTAGATTGGTAAGAAGAAAATTGGTCGTTCGCTTATTTTCATCGTTAGGGAAATGTCTATGAGAAAAATCATCAATAGTCAGTTCGTCAAAAATCTGAGATTTAAAATTAACAGCACCATATGGGAATCTATCATTTGAGATGATTGTAGCTAAATAATCCATTCTTCCCTGGATATACCCAAGAACTTTAGCAGCTCCACGAATATCGGGAGCTATTCCGTCAGATTTATCTGCCAAAGCCTCCAAATGAGCCTTAGTATAATACATATAATGGCTACCCAGATTATGACTCATGTTGCGAGACATAATCGCAGATATTGCGGATTTTATTGATTCTTTCTTGATATTTTGCTTGTTTAATGCATCATTATACTCGTCATCAACTTTCTTTAGAGCAGATATTATACTTTTTATTTTTCCCAGTTCGCGTCCGTCTTCTCTTTCTTCATTACCTATGGATTTATGGTAAAAGCAATCATTAACTTCTTTAGCATTACAAACAAGATTATCTTGATCTTTGCTTTCGAATGCTTCAATCATAAGTGTTCCCCATGACTCAAATCCAGAGACTCCTAAGTTGAAAAATGAAAATGATTTTGCAGTTGACCAAGGTATACTGAAAGATGAGCCATTTCCAATCTGTTTCTTTTTAACATAATTTGAGAATGAGGTGTCTCTCGTGATAAAGTTTTCATCTAAAACGCAACTAAGAAAGTCCAAATACAATTGTTCACCTCTTTTTCTGAGAATTACGAGTCTCCCATTTTCTTCTCCATCGAAATATCTAAGAAGTTCTTTGGATTTATTATACTGATATGATATTGATCGAATCGCTTTTATATCGGAAAACTCTTTGTGAACAGTATATACTTCTTCTTTCTTAATCTCTCTGCTTTTGACTTTATCTTTGCAGAAAAGATTATACAGAAAGAAGAGGGCATATGCTTTACTATTATCGTTTTTTTTGAATGAAAAATGCGGTTTGGAATCAATGCAACTAACGAGGGAAAACAAACTTGGACCTAAAGGGCAGTTGTGAACATCCATTTTAAGAATAACATTCCAATTGTTTTTGTTTAACAATTTGAAGATTAATATAGATGCCGCTTTGAATAGTAAATCAAAATACCCCGTGCCTTTATTGTTTGAATACTTCTCTTTTTCGACTAAAGGTAAGACTTCATCGTCTTCTGACTTACAATATAGTTTTTGGGATATTTCATCAAGATACAACAAGAAAAGGAGGTCTATATAATTATAGTCTTTCTCAGAAGAATCAATGTCCTCAATTTCTCTTAGAAGATCATTAATGAGATTGTCAATATCTTTCTCCTTTAAATTCCTCTCTAAAATATCCTTGAAAAATAATTCTTTATTTGACTCCATAGTGTTACTTCCTATAAATTAAAACTTTGTATTCGTCTCTGTAATAATCATTAGACATTACATATTCTCCTTCTTTTATTAAAGTTCCGATGCCAATATCTGCTAAAGTTTTTTTTATGTAATCAGGATTATACATAACTACATTATGCTCTTTAGTAAAATAGCTATTCCTCTCAATAAAAGGTTTTGTTGTTTGAGGTGGTGTTAAGAATGAAAGGAACAACAATCCGCCTTTGGGTTTAATAATACTATTTAGTTCTAATAGTAATCGAGTTTTATCTTCAGGACGAATATGATGTAACAATAACTTACATATAACAACGTCATACTCTTCATCATTAGGAATGTCAAAAACATCCATCACTTCATATTTAACACCTGGTTTGTTTATCCTTTCCTGATGACGTGAGATTATTTCATCAGACACATCTATGCCTAATACATTCGAAAAGCCCAGAGTGGATAGATACTCACAAAAAGTCCCATCACCACAAGCAATATCAATGATGCTAGATTCCTTCGGAATACTATTAACAAAAGTAACTAAGTCCTCATCAAAATCTGCTCCTAGCCATGGAAGTACATACAAACCTTTAAAATGACTAGAATAGATGTTGTTCCAGTCATCCTTATAAGAGTACTTTTGTTTGTCTTTCGTATTTTTCATTAAGGAGTGATTAAGGCATTTCTTTTTCCACATAAAGCGAAATATTCTGATTGTTCTCACGTTTATAAATAGCGATAGAACTAAATACCATCCTATTTGCTGTCATTTTTATCTTACCTCGAATACTTTCGCAATCTAACTTGTCTAGGAGGTTAATTATAGGGGTTCCCGTCTGTTTCGAATCTTTGACAACCCGAGAAAGATACTGACAAATGGTATAGCCGTAAACTGCAGGATAGTTTGGGTTTCGTTTGTTTCTTTTGAAGAAATCATCATAAAAGGCTTTTGACTCATCATTATAGTTCTGCTCAAAATATGAACTAGCAAAAAGAATATTTTTTTGATTCTCCTCGGAAATACCTTCCCACACAACAGGAGCATCAAATGATGCCACACCTAGTATTAGTAAATCTTTATTTCGCTCACGTACTTGATTTACAGCATTTATTAGGTCTCTGTCTCTAGCGATGACAAACACAAATTCTACATCATCTTTAAGAGTTTTAGCAAAGAAATTCCTAAAATCAGATTCACCTGTATTAAACAAATCACCGTTGATGGAAATTCCCTTTTTTTCAAATAATTGAGATACAATCCTTGCACCGTCAGTGCCATAATCATCA
>JAIKVP010000234.1 GCA_024685635.1 Lachnospiraceae bacterium | reverse complement strand
ATTTACCATAAGATACGTACGCTTTAGCAGCATTAGCAACAAGTTCATCCTCGTTCATATCTTTAATCGCATCCTTAAACTCATTAACTAATCCGTCATTTTTATAGTTGTTATAAGCATCATACACATTGTCTGGATTGTTCTTTACAAGCTGCTTAAACCACTCTGACTTATAAAGCCTCTTAATATCAGCTTTAAGTGAATTATTAGTAACATTACTAAGTTCATCAAGCTCGCTTACAGTAACACCCGGTCTATAAAGCTTATCTAAATATTCTTTAGTAACAATCCATCTAGCATAGGCTGTAACTGAATGCTTAGATGACATTAGATTATAATATTTAGAACTGTAGCCCTGTGTGTACTCATAGTTAGTATTCATAGTTCTTGAAACTTTGTTAAGTCTACTTCTAATTGCCATCTGCTTTTGGGAAATAGTATAAAGCTCAGCTTCAGTAGGAGTTTTAGTGACCTTCTTAAACGCTTTGCTATCTTTATAGGTTTCTTTAAGCTCAGTAGCCTTTTTAGTAATATCATTATAGCTTAAGTTTCCAAGCGCTGTTTCTTTGCCGTCTTTCATAATAGACTTTGTACACACGCCTACTCTTGCATTATAAAACATATTAGCAATTGTCTTACCTTTATTAAGAATATCATGTGCCACCATTGAAGGCTCTCCATTTAACTCATCCACAAAAAGGTCCTCTAAGAACACATAATTATCTGCTTTTTTCATAAGTGTTGGAATAACCTTGCCAAGCTTTAATGCATCCTTTTTAGGATTCTTAAATGCTTTTAGAGCTGCCTCAATTGCCTTAGTAAATTCCTGATAATCTTTTCCGCCTTCTAGCTTATTCTTGCTTCCAAAGTTAGCCTCAGGATCTTCCTGGTTAAACCTAAGAACATTCTTCATGTTAGAGAGCCAATCTACAACATATTTATAGCACACTTTGTATTTCTCAACTGCATCAACATATTCCTTGGCCTTTAATGCATCTTGCTCATTAATCGGATCATTGATATAGTTGTCATCATCTTCTGCATCTGTATTATGATTGGTGTTATTAATATTGTCACTATACTTCTCGCCCATTCCCACTGGCTCTTCTTTAACCACAGGCTTAACCTCAGGCTTAGACGCATCCTTTTTATTGTTTGAAAATGTAGCATTTATCAAATCCATAGTTGCGCGGCGCTCTCTATTGATAAGCTCAGGCACTTTTGCTTCAGCTTCTTCTACTGGCTTAATTTCTGAGTAAAGGTTCTTAGGAATATCTAACTTGAGATTCTTAATAGCTGTCTTAATATCGCCAGAAGGTTTAACTGGAGGTAACTTAGCATCTGAAGACTTAGTCATCTTATACTTAGTGTTTTCGTCAACTAATGAATCTGCTTCCTCGATATATGCGCCCCAGTAACCATGTTTATCCTTATCATACTTAGGAACATCTACGTCATAAACAAGACCCACCTTAAAATCTTCAGGCTTAATGGCAACACTGTTTTTCTTAATATCCATTCCTGATGATTCATTAGAAGAATATGCCTCATAACTTGGATCAACACTTCCCTTTCCCATCTGATAGAACAAATGCATACCATCATTTACAAAAGCTCTTATAACCAGCGCTTTAGCAAACATCTTCTTTTGCGAAAAATTCATTTTCTGCCCATGGTCTTCGGCCATTTTCCATACATTTACACCGTTAATTGAAATGTTATTAATAACATTGCGATTACTTGAGTCAATAAACTTATAATTAGCTAAATTAACTGGAGCAAATAACTCGTCAAAGGCATCAGCAGCTTCCTTTAATTCATTTTCATTTGCATCACTTAAATCTAAACCTTTCTTAAAGCGATCAGCCTTATTAATCGAAAGATTATATAGTCTTGTATTATCGTTATGAGCAATAATGTTCATCGCATTATTGACGCCTTCTACATGACTCTCATTATATTTATTGATAGATTCTAATACACCGTTCTCAAATTTCTCGTTATCTTTTAAATTCTTACCCTTAGCAGGCTTGGAATTAACAATAGCCTCATATGTATCACTTGCACAAAGTCCATTATTGGTAATATTCTCTATTAAATGTTTTCCCTTTGTTGCAATTGAAGGTTTATCTAACTGCTTAAAGCTGGAGATTCTTCCAGGTAGCATTTTAGCTGCCTTAATCAAATGATTACGCTCTTCCTCATTAAGACTCTTATCTGATAGCTTCTTTGAAACATTTCCTACAACCTTAACAATTCTAACCTTGTTCTGATCCTGGGTAAAACTTTTAACGCCATTGTCCACTGGGTTAAGTTTGCCAGTAGAATTATATCCTGTCATGAAGGCTGCTCCTATAGAAACACCATTTGGGTTATAAGGAGTCTTATTGTTATCAAAACTGATCCAGTTATCAATAACACCATCCATTCCATATTCAGTCTCAGCTGCGAAACCAAAAGGTTCTTTAAGCATACCAGCATAAGAAACTTCATTTACCATCATTATTGAATTGGGATATGTAAGCTTCTCCTTAAAGAAAATCTGCAATCTTGCCTTATATACCATTGAAGCAAGGTTTCTAGCATGTGCCTTAATGTCTTCCTCCTTTAAGTCCTTGCCATATATTGCATTATCCTTAAAGAAATTGACAAACTCTGCACCTAGTTCCTTCTTCTTCGTTGCGTCAAGCTTAGATGTATTAATTACTTCCTTAAATGACATGCCCTTTACACCCATAAGCCAATATACAAATAGCGATCTCATTGAGAAATTACTAGTAGCATTGCCAACTCCTGCCAATATCATTGCAGACTTAAATGCTGTTGATTCAACTGGTGCAAAATCATTAATATTAATCTGACTCAAGCTGTAATCAAATGCTTTACCTTTAACATTTGTTTCTACTTCCTTCATAATTCTTTCCTCCTATGTGTTTTGTTATTATTCAAGTATTACTTATAAGCTTTAATAATTACGGCTATTAATTAGGCTTTATTAGCTATAATAGCTCTATTTATTTATCAACAAATAAATGGTAACACGAGAAATATAACAAATGTGCAACACCTCATGTATTTTTAAAATCCCATACCATGTCCCTTATTTTCATGAAACTTAGTGATGTTTTTAGCTATAGCCTCAGCATTTGCCTCTCTTACCTTAGTATTAGCCTTAAACTTATTCATGATATCAGAGTTAACCTTGCTGATAATACTTGGATCTTTTCTAGCCTTGTTATAGTCTATACCGTCGCTTGCAATAGGGTCTTTATTACTCTTATATTTATCAAGGAATGTACTAAACTGACCATCATCGAAAATACCTGCATCCTCTGCGAACAGGCAG
>JAIKVP010000213.1 GCA_024685635.1 Lachnospiraceae bacterium | reverse complement strand
TGGTGATGATCTTCCTCAGATATTTCCATATATTCAGGAATTAAGATTAAAGATTGCTAAGGGGGAAAGTCTATACTACACATGGAATCTTGATGGCGGTGTTAATTATTATTATTTATTTGTATATGTTTTGATTAATCCTATGTCATATATCTTGGTATTGATGCCTGAAGAGTATTATGCATTGGCTATAAATATTGGCTTATACTTGACTTCTATTCTTATGCACTGGGCAATGTATATCTATCTTAGCAAAAGGGAATACGGTTTAAGACTTGCTAATAATCAAATCTATATTCTAATCTTTAGCTTGAGTTATGCCCTAATTCCAGCAGTTTTAAATGCAGCTAGTTTTTATCCCTTTATGTCGGCTTACATTTTTTTACCTTTAACTATAATAGGACTTGAGCGAATTGTAAAAGGAACAGGTTTTAAGTCATATTATTTTTCATTGATTATGATGTTCATATCTAATTTTTACATTGCTATGATAGAATGCATATTTGTTTTATTATACTATTTTACGCTAGAATTTGATTCTTATAAGAGATTTGTTATTAAAGGCATTAAGATACTGATACTTTCTTTAATGGCAATAGCAACTTGTGCATTTATTATTATTCCAGTATCATATACAATTTTAGGAGGAGTAAGAGGCTTTTCTGATATTCCGCGATTTGAGATTATGACTAACTGGATTAATGTTTTATCTGAGGTCCTTATCTTTAAGGCTCCTGTTCTGACTGGCAATGTAGATTCTACATGGGAAGCTAATTTATATTCCGGAACTTTTATTATAATGATTGCTTTGGCGTATTTTTTCATATCTAGAATCAGTATAGATATTAGAGTAAGAAAGCTGATTTTATTTATGATTCTTATGTTAAGTTTCAACAATCATTTTTTAAATTATGTCTTTCATTTTTTTCATACGCCATATGGTCTTCCTAATAGGCACACTATTCTATTTTTGTTTTATATAATAACGCTCGCATCTGAGGTCTTTAGTTATTTTATCTTAAAAATAAAAAAGAAAGACCTTATAGCGCTAGCGTTTGCAGGATTTTTGATAATTTTAATTGATTTAGTGTCTATGCTTTTTTTGACAACAACGATTAAAGAGAAAATCCCGTATATTGTTACATTTTCATTAGTTCTTATCTATATTGTTGTGCTAATTATGTCGAAAAGTAAACAATATAAAAGTAAGATGCTGTTTTTGTTAGCCGCTCTTTCGATAGTTGAAATATCTTGTAATTTTTATTCTATGTTTGGGGTAAATATGGCAAGATATAAGGATTTTTATTCAATTTATGAAAATGCAGATAGCGTTATGGATATCGTAAGAAAAGATGATAGTTTTTTTAGGAGTTCTTTTAATGACGTAGGCCACATATTTGAGCCTGGAATGGCTTTTGGGAACAAGAGTGTATGCGGCTATTCTAATGCTGCTAATTTGAGTTATTTGAAGAATTTACAACAGTTAGGTGTACACGGCGCTATTGGTAACTGTAAAGAAGTTGGTTATACGCCTTTTATTAATGCTATTATAACAAGAAAGTATATAGTTGAGTCAGAATCTAACGTAGTCGCTAACGAAAAATGCTTGACTCTAGATTATGATAATTTGTTTTCTCAATATGAGTTAATTACTAAAAAGAATGGATATAACTTGTACCGAAATCCGATGGTTATTAACCCTATTATGATATCTGAAAACGAAGAAGATATCTATGCTGATTCAGCTAAATCAAGTAAGGATGCATCTAGCAATAACAATGCCCTTTGTAAAATGTTAACAAATGTTGATGATATAATGCGTAGTGAGGACATGGATGTTGAAATAGCTGAGAGTGAGAACTGTTTAGCTGTATATGAGGATTCAATATTATATGCATCTAAAGACACGATGAGTTATTTAGGATACGAATACGATAGCCAAAAAGAATCATCTATAATAATTAAACTCACAGCTAAAACTCCTGGCGATTACTATCTAAATGGAGATAAGCTTAATCATCTTGGATATTTAGATAAAGGAGAAAGCACGTATATTAGTTATTCTCTTCCACAAAACTCTTTTGGAAAAGCTGGTATGGCTTCGCTTTCATTAACTACATCTGTGTTTGATGATCAGAAATTTGCTGAGTCCTATTTGGTGATGAGTGAAAATGAAATGGATATAGAATCCTATACAGATAGCTCAATTACCGGAACTATAAATAGTAAGGGCGATCATCTTGTATTTACAACAATCCCTTATGACAAGGGCTGGAATATATACATAGATGATGAAAAGGTTAAGGCAGAAAGCATATCAGGAGCATTTTTAACTTTTCATGTTTCTGATGGTGAGCATAAAGTATATATGGAGTATCATGTAAGGGGACTTATGCCAGGGGTGGTTATATCTTTATTGTTTATAATTCTTGGCGTTACTATGATGCTCTATTATAGGAACAGTAAAAAATGCATATGGATTGATGAGGTGGAAAATAAACTATGACACAAAAAGATGCGATTGATAATACTAGAATAAGCAAGAATTCATTTTTGTTAGTTGGAGTTGTAATTGTAGCGCTTGTCCATATTGTTGTTATGCTTATTAATAATTGCGCACCTTTTGGCAATACTTGCCTTAATGCAGGTGATAACCTAGCAGAGATTTTGCCCTTCATAGAGGAACTAAAGAGCAAGATATCAGAAGGTGAGAGTTTAGCGTACAGCTTTGGAGCGCATGGTGGCGGAAACTACTACTATATCTTTGTTTACACACTTGCTAACCCT
>JAIKVP010000144.1 GCA_024685635.1 Lachnospiraceae bacterium | reverse complement strand
TTTTTAATTTATTATCGTTCAAAAACAGACGCTCTAGTTTCGGTTGGCCCGATAAATCTATTTCTTTTAGTAAGTTTCTGCCCAATATAAGCCGATCCAAAGACTTACTCTTTCCTAAATCAATTGAGCTAATATAATTATTCTCCATTTCTAACGACTCTAATTGACTAAACTCTTTTACAGAAACGTGACCTTTTATTTTGACATCATTCAACTCCAGTTCACGAACGTGACCTAAACCATCCCATAAGCAATAAATGCAATTCTTACTAGATAATGCATATTTCTTTTCAGAATTTCTCAGATTAGTTCTACCTATTATTTTTTTTAATGCTTCAAGCTCTTTTTTATCTCTTTTAGCATAAACATCAAGTTTACACTCTAGATGTATGTATCCAAAATCTGCACATATAACAGGCAGCATAGGGCTTATGTCATTAAACTTAACAGCTGTTACTTCACCTCTTTTGTTTATCTTAACACTATTTCTCCCTATTTCATCCTCTTTAACATACCATTTTACATTTTTTGCTCTCTTTCCATTATTAGTTTTAACGCAAAACGTTTTAGTTTCACCAACACATAAGGTCTTTTTACTTTTCTGAGTAATGATTTTGTATTTATACTTTGCTTTAGCATATACTACAACATCACATTTCAATGTCACATTCTCATATTTAGCTGTAATAACTGCATGACTATGCTTTTTACCACTGCACTTAACAGCTGAAATATCAATTTCACCTTTTCCCTCTCCGGACGCTAATACTATATCATCGCTGTCACAGGACCATGATACTTTTTCGTACGGAAACACTACATCTTCCTCTCTATCAACATCAAAAGAAATACTCTTATGCTCTCCGACTACCAAGTCACAGTATTGCTCGCTCAACTCATATTTCTCAGCAGAAGCCTTAACACATTCTATGCAATTAGCCAATATCAACATAATCATAAATGACAATAAATATAGTCTAATTCTCATATCTTATAAAACCTGATTATTGCAGTAAATCAGGCATCCTCCTTCCCGGTCAACCCAAAATACTAATGCCAAGCACGAAAGAACAGGTACTTATATACCCTTATAGTATAATCACAGAGGGTTATAGATATAACCCTCTGCGAAACCATATACAGAACATTGTTAAGTATCGCTCATCAAATCAATTTTTCTATTATGCACTACGATATCATCAAATGATATTTCTACATCCTTAGAGTTTTCCGTATGGATCAAATCAATAATCCCGTGTCCATCTGCGCATCCGATAAACCTTAACTCCTTAAGATCATCAGCTTCTATTTTCCATATATTGCAATAGTCATCGCCTCCATACGGATCCCAAAAATCTCCTCCGCAAATAAAAAACTGAAGCTTATTAAATACATTCAAATCAACTTCCCCATAAGCACGACACCCATGCCAATTAATTCCTATTAATCTGCCATCCTTCCATTTATACTCGTATTTGTCATTTATATCCGTACTAACAAATGCTCCATTTTTTATTTGATTCTTTATGAGCAGCTTTAATTCCTCCGCATCATTATTCACATCCGCCTGTGTTATTGTAATGTAACATATATACTCTTTTTCCTTATACTGTGCTTTAACTTGCGCACTACCAACACTTTTACCCTCAACATTACCGTTCAAATCAACAGAAACTATGTTTTCATCAGAAGAAATCCATATAATCTTTTCAGGCTCATCTGCACATAAGAGCTCAAGGTGTCTTGTAGTTTCTGCTTTCATTTTAATCTCCGTCTTGTTAAGACTTACCGAGTCAAGATCAGAATCATTAACCGGAATCTCCACAATTACATTTTCAGCCGATAGCCCTGCTGCTATAAACTTTTCTTTATAATCCTGTTTATAGCCTTCAGGAACTTCTATGACTACATTTGAATCAATACCGATCATCGCGCCGGGAAAAACCTTTTTTAGTTTTTTTGTTGTAAAAGTAATTTTTTTCAGGTTACTACATCCGCGAAACAAACCGTGATCATATACACCAACCCAATATTTATACTCTACGTCATCTCCTAACACCTCTACGTTTCTTGGAATTGTTATACTCTCAAAACCTGAATTACAAAAAACACAATCTTCAATCTTTATAACTGAATCCGGAATGTATATATTCTTTAGCTTTGGTTTGTAATCCAATGCCCCCCGACCAATAACCCTGATATTCCTAGGAAGCCCAATCTCTTCAATATCATCACATCCTGCAAACGGACGAAACCCTATATATTTAAGGCTGTCAGGCAGAATCACTTTCCGTACCTTACTACCCAAAAATGCATTAGTATCTAAGAATTCTAATCCTTCATTTAGCTTCACTTCTTTCATCTTAGAACAACTAAATGCTTCTTCTCTAATACATCTTAAACTGCAAGGAAAATTAACTTTACTTATACCGCTAAATGCTCTCTGTTCAATATATTCCACCCCTTCTCCAAGCTTAGCTTTTCTCAAATTCACGCACTTCTCAAACGCATGTTTATGAATTATCTTTATAGTTCCGGGAATTACAACAGTATTTAACTCACTTCCTTTCCATGTCGTAAATGCCTCAACATCATATATATGCGGAAGTTCTGACATGTTCTTCTTATACTTAAGATTCTTAGCATGCATAGACCAATACTTAAAGTCTTTATTGCGAAGCTTAGCCTTAGGTTTTTTATTGTAATTTCCTATTGTCAGTGTGTCCGTCTTTTTGCTGTAACTCCACAAAATGTCATAGCCATACACTGTATCCTTTGCTCTTCCACTCATCGCTCTTTTTTTAGCTGCTGTAGCACTTTCCGTTGAGGCAAAGGTGAAAATAGCCATAACAAAAAACAATAATAATATCTTCTTTTTCATCGCGATACCTCCATCAACGTTATCCAATGCCCACCTTATTCACAGGTCATCGTAATCAAAATATTCCGACTCATCATCGTCATACTCTTCATCATCATCGGATACATCAAACTCTTCGTCGTCTTCAGGAGTATCGACAGGTTCAATATAATCCGCATCAGTAAGATAACTAAAGTCTACATCGGCAGGCTCTTCTTCGATTGTCTCTTCTTCTTCATTTTCATCATCATTATTAACACCAAGAAGCATTCCGGCTACACCGGTACCATGTCCACTTCTATCATCGTAAATAGGATTCTCTTCGTCAGTATCCCCTATAAAGTCAACACGATTTATCTCATCATTTTCTCCTAAGAAATCAACACCTGAATCGATAATAGCCACCTTGACTCTATCTTTAACACTGTCTCTCATACGAGTCGCTTCGGGAGAATCTGCATTGGTCATAACACGGTACCAATCTACCTTATCCGTTTCGACTTCAATAAGCTTAGAATCTGCTACCGCAATGAGCTTACTGCTTGCCGGAAGAACTATATCATTTCCCGCGTATTGTGCTTGAAATCCAAGTGTTACGCTCTGATTAGGCTCTATATCCGCATTATACTCCTTATTCTTAAGCATGTACAGATTCGCCTCATGCGAACTGATAGAAGCATTCCATATATCAACTATATCAGCATCGTAGGCTATATTAAGTGTCCAATCTCTTAACATTGTCTCACCTGTATTTGTTATAATCGCTTTAATAATAGCGTGTCCGTCCCAGGTATTCTCTACCTTATACTCAATCTTATACAATTCCGAAACATCCTTAGCATCTTCGTAATACTTAAACGCTCCAATATTGTTAAAATCCCCTTTTACCTTCATGCCAAAGGTATAACTCTCACCACTCTTTATCTTTCTTGACCATGTAGGATAAGACAGTTTAAGCACATCATCTTTAATCTCGTATTCAGAGTTCCAAACACTGTCTATCTCACCTTTAACCTTAAGATCTATATGCCAGTTAACAAGCGCTTCATCTCCCGTATTCTCTATACTGATACCTGCTATATATCCATTATCCCAAGAATCTTTCTTGGCAACAAGCACTTTCACGCCTGCGTTCTTATCCTTAAATGTATATACATCATTATTAAAATCTGTAGCCATAGGTACTGCATTTGACGACGCATCAGATGATGCATCACCTGATATAGTTTCAGCAATAGCCATAGCATTTCCACCAAAAGTAAAAGAAATGCATATAATTATGCTCATGATAACACTCAACGCCCTGGTAATATAATTCTTCATTTATAACGTCCTCCTATACTAATAATCATTCTGATATATTTAGAATCTACCCCATTTGTTCAGGTTAGCCCGGTTGCAAATCGCAACCGGACCAAATAATTAAAACACTA
>JAIKVP010000088.1 GCA_024685635.1 Lachnospiraceae bacterium | reverse complement strand
AGTTGCTGGATTGATTACAATAGGAGCCTTAAGGTTACATGAAACCTCCTTAGGATCGCTTGTTATTCTCATGGTTACCAAAACGAAATATCCATCATCACCCACTTCTCCAAGTGGCTCTAACAACTCATCATTAATAAGGGGATTATAATCCTCCTTAACTGCACTTGGATTGACAACAGGCAAAGCCAATGTCTGCTCATCTACAGACTGTAACCACGAAATAGTGTCCCCGCTTGATTTGTCACTATCATATAATATTACAAACCTTGTATAATCTTCAAATCCTAATAGACCATTTACAAGATTAATAACCTTGTCATCCTCGATTTCAACATCTCCAAAAAATTTGGATTTAACTAACATATAACTACCTCCTATCCTTATACTAATTTCACTCTCATAATAACACAACCAAGCTTAGATTACAAATAATTAAGCAAGGTATCAACGATACTCTTAGAGGTTGCAGAAAGTGCTGCATTATATACATCAATAGCTGATGTGTAACGCACAATAATCTCTGACAAATCTACGTCTATATTGTCTGACTGCAGCTGTTCTACATCTGCCTGTTGGTTCTCTAAACGAGTCTTAATAAGCTCTATTCTCTGCTCTCTTGAACCAACATCAGTTGCCTGATTACTAAATACAACTGCATAGTCCTGGAATCTTGTTTCATTTTCAGCAAATGCTTCCTGCATAATCTTGGTCTTAAGCTCATACTCAACTACAGAATTGTCATATATCTGTTTAGCTTTCTCGTATTCTTCAGTACCCTCGGTCAAGGCCTGATAATTCTTCTCAAGCTCTTTCATAGTCTCCTCTGCAGCGATTGCATTGTTAACAATGTCAACTAGCTCACCGATATCTCTACCCATATTGTGAGTGTAGCAATCCTTAGCCTGGGTATTGACTGTCATCTGCTGGTTATAATTAACGAGATATTTTATTTCTTCTTCTTTCTTGGTATATTTATAAGTCTTCTCAGTATCTAAGCCCTCATCCACTACTCTTGTACATGTAAAATAGTGCTCAGGTCTTAACTGATTCTCTTCAAATGAATTCTTCTGATAAGTAACCTCAACAGTCTGAGGAACTCCATCAAAATTACTTCCATCTAGTGCAGCCTTAAGAGTAATATTGGCCTCATCGCCTAAGGCAAACTCTCCTCTGTCTGCTATATAAGCAACAACGTCTGTATTAAGCACTCCATCAGTAGCAATAGTTCCAGACTCAATAGCCTCAATAAAGTCATCATATGTCTCAAATGAGTTGGTAACAGATAAGAGTGTATCTCTTACTTCGTTGCCTTCATCGTCGTAATTAACTGTTTCAATAACTGGAGCATACTCATAATCAAGCTTGTCATAGCCAACTCTTAACCTGTTGTAATCAACTCTTACTGGCACCGCCTGAACATCCTCATCTATCGCAGATGTCTGATTAACTACGGTTGAATACGACCTTACAGAGTCAAGACTTATGCCCTCTGAAATAGTATATTTCTCGTTGGTATCCTCTGTAAATACAAGATTGGTATCTGTCTTAAATCCTGTAAAAAGGAATCTTCCACTATATGAGCTTGTACCCTCCTGATAAATCTGATCCTTGTATTCAGCTAAAGTAGTAGCTATAGCTCGTCTATCAGTATCACTAAGTCCATCGGTATTACCCTGAACACACTTCTCATATATTCCACTTAACATAGACTGAGTGTTATCAAGAGCACTCTGAGTCATACTCATCCAGGCTAATGCATCTGGAATATTCTTATCAACATACTGTGAAACCTCACTATAAGTTGTGTTAAGCTTAAGCGCTCTAGTAGCAATAATAGGATCCTCAGATGGAGAACTAATCTTCTTCTGTGTTGTATATTGCTGGTCGAGATTGTTAAGTCTCTGCTCCTGCTTCTGCAAATTATACAATGCATTATTAGACATCATCAAATTGGTAACTCGCATAGTGCGCACCTCCTTATAGTAAGTATATCGGCATTAAAGGCAAATGCTATAGACCTGTTTCATTAATTAACTTATTATATATTTCGTTAAAAACTGAAATCATCTTAGAGCATAAATTGTAGCCCTTTTGATAAATTACAAGGTTAGCTAACTCCTCGTTAGAGTCAACACCCTTAATAGATTCTCTCTGATTATTGATAGTCATAAGAACATCTCCAAGTGACGACTCAAAGTTCTTAGCCTTACTACAGTCTACCGAAATATCAGCTACAACGGCCTGAAGATATTCAGCAGGATTACCCTGACTAAACATATCATTATCGCCCTTTAAATCAACTATCATTTTCAAAAGTTCACATGACTCGATACCCTCTTCAGGTTCAAGAATATTGCCGTCATCATCTAAAGTAGGGCCGAATCTGGTACATATCCTGTTGCCATCTCTAGCAATCTCCTTATTAACAGCTATGTTAGCAGCCGTAATGCGATAATAACTGTCTGCATCTGAAGCTATAATAGTATTTTGGATACTCTCATCAACCTCCTCAGTGACAACCATATCCTTGCCAGTGACATTGTTAGCTGCTGTAAAGAAATCTAAACCTGCATCACCGTGCTCATCAACGCCCTTATTGTGAAGCTCATTAAATCTCTGGGCAAATGTTCTAACAAATTCATTGAGCTGATACTGATAATAAGGAATACCCTTAAAATCAACATCCTCTGCCACCTGAATCTTAGTGTCAGTCTCTGCTACTAAAACAGGTGATTTTAATTTAAATGAATAAGAATCTACCTGTCCTTCATCGTTATAATTAATTGTAAAGCTGTCATATTCATACTTGTTACTAGCAACACTTATAACTCCCTCATCAGGTATGTTTAATCTGTTAACGCTAGTGGCATTGGTATTATAAACTGTTATTTCAGTTGCACCCTTTGCAACTGTAGCAATTCCATTAAAGTTCTCCTTGTTGTTACCATCTCTGATATCAAATAAGCCCTTAAGCTCGCCATCCATACCAGAAGATGCAAGGTCAAACTTATCTCCCTCTGCAAAGTTCCAAGTTAAATCATAAAGTCCTTCGCAGTCATTTATATTGTTTAAATATGTTCTTGGAGTACATACAAGATGGTTAGAATTAAGACTGTCTACTAAGAGCTGATCATTGATATATACAGCTACATCAGTGATTCCAGCCTTTAACGGATCACCGTGACTATCCTTAGCTCCACGAACATAAACATCTGTCTCAACAACCTGGACATTGACATATCCAGATAATTCATCTATCAAAAGATCTCTCTGATCTCTTAGGTCGTTAGCATTTTCACCGGTGATCTCTATTGTCTGAACCTGCTTGTTGATTGAAAGTAGCTGGTCTGCTATAGAATTAATACGGTCTGCAATCGACTTGATACGGTCATTGGCGTCTTCCTGAACATGAGTAAGGTTAGAGCTTAGGGCGTTAAAATATTCTGAAAGGCTTCCTGCGTAACTTGCCACAGTAACTCGCTTATTAGAGCTTCCCGGCTCAGATGTCAAATCTACTAGAGAATTAAAAAGGTTGTTAAACTCAGTTGTAAAACCGTCTGTGTCAACCTCATTAAAATAATTCTCAATCTGTCCCATATAGTCAGCCTTTGATGAATACTGTCCAAAATAAGCCTGATTGTTCCAGTACTTGGTATCGTAATACTCGTTACGCTGTCTATCTATGCTGACAAGATTGACACCAGCACCCATACTTCCGTATGAGTTGTAGGTACGAATAGCTTGCTCTGCCGACTTGGTTACAACCTGTCTTGAGTAACCCTCAGTCGCAGCATTAGAAACGTTATGCGCTGTAGTATTGATACTAGCCTGAAATCCGGATAAACCGGTCTTTGAAATATTCAATCCAAAAAATGTTGAAGACATATAATCACCGCCATTTTATATTAGTATCAGCCTCTACCTGTTCTATTAATTAAGGTATCTAGCATATCTGCAACTACATTTATGTATCTTGAGCAAGCGTTAAATGCCTGCTGGAACATAATCATATTGGTAAGCTCTTCATCAGAGTTAACACCGGCAACAGTCTGTCTTCTGTCATCTAGCTGATTGCCTACTGTAATCTGATTCTGATTAACATTGTAATAGCAATTGATTGTGTTAGATAAGTCACCAATCATTGCGTTATAGTAGCCCTGGAAATTAAATCCTGTCAAAGTATTAGGTGTCAAAACCTTCATATTGGACTTAGAATGATCATCGCCCATTCCTTCGTATTCACCCTCAGATGACCAGGCATCTAAGAGGTCATTAATTACATCCTGTCTGTTAGAATGTTCCTCGGCATCTGATAAAGGCAACTTGCTAGGATTCTTAATAAGCACATCATTTACCTCTATCTGGCCTATCGTGTACTGTTTATACTTATCTGTAGAATCCTCAGTATTGTATACATATACTGTATTACCTTCGTCATCTGTATACTTGTTATATCTAGGCTGACTTGTCCTTACGAATAACTCTTCACCAGGTAAACCGTCATCACCTAAGCCAACAGGCGCTTTCTCTAAATCAAGTACTATTGTGCCCTTTGGAAGAGTGTACGAATTGCCCTCTTCATCAGTAACCATAATAGCTGCATCTAGTTCTTTGTTAGGGCATAAAATGTCATTGACCGTAGTTACAATATTGTGCATAAGATAATCTAACTGTGCCTCAACATTGGTTATAAGATAAGGTTCAACCTCTTTCTCGTAGAACTTAGCATAAGCTTCCTTTAGGTCATCCTCTGTAGGAATAACCGTATCGCCCATATAGCCTTCGCCCTTAAAAAAGTCTTCCCATGAAACATATACTGGATTGTCATATTCATCCGTCTTGTTAAGATATGCCTGACTAGTCTCCATGTTCATAAGAGTGTAATCTCCAACATAAGAACCTCTCGCATAGATAAGTCCCTTTAGCGAACCAACATCAGTTGACGTCTCTGCACTTGGAAGATATGCAAAGTTAAATACAGGCATATTGGCGTGGTCTGCCCACACAACCTCTAGCAAATCGCTACCTTCATTAATCTTAGAGGTGCCAACCTTAAATGTTCTGTCATCGACAACAAGAGGGATACCCTCTAAATTAACTGTGACACAACCGTTAACATCCTCTCTATAATTAATCTCACCGTATGTTGCAAGCTCGTCTAAAAGAAGATTTCTCGAGTCCCTTAAGTCATTAGCATTCTCGATGCCGCCACTCTCAACACCGGTTATCTTTCTATTTATATTATGAATCTCTTCAGCAATCTCATTGATTCTATCAACCTGCTGCTGAATCTGTTCGTTAAGATTCCTCTGATATTCTATAATCTGATTATATATAAGCTTAGACTGCTCAATCATCTCCTGAGCAGACTGAATAACAGTCTCTCTGTTAACAATGCTATCAGGAGTCTTTTGTAATTCATTTAGAGTCTCCCAAAATGAAGTCATTGTATTCTTAAGCTTCTCATCGTCAACATCAGCACCGAAGTAGGTCTCAACCTCCTTGCCGACCTCTTCCATAGCTCCGTAAAATGCTCCTCTACCAGTCTCAAGTCTGTACTGCTTATCGGCAAATATATCTCTTACCTGCCTGATGGTATCCATTGAAGTACCATGTCCTAACTGGGTTGCACTTACATTCATAGTGCTAAGAGTATCATAAAGTGTATCCTTCATGATAACCTGCTGCCTTACGTAGCCATCTGTATCAAGGTTTGATAAGTTATGAGATGTTGTCTGAAGCGCTGTCTGATTAACCTGAAATCCAGAAACGCCAAAGTATAATCCCGCCATTGATCCAACACCCATATCATCACCTCTTTCTATAAAATGATAACAAAAACACACCCTCGATAAGCCAGACAACAATCACCTAGAATACTCTGTTCTTTAGCAATTGTAGTTATCAAAAATAAGCTTATCTGATGGTGTGTATCCTTACATTCCGTCATAACAGCAAATGCTGTCACTAAACTTATGATTAAATCCCATATCAAAGCACATCCTTGTGCTTCATGAACTGGAATCAAATGTACCTTTAACAGGCGCGTAGGTCTCACCTGTATTATATGCGCCCTTGTTATAGCTTCCGGTCTCAGGAGCTTGATTAGCGCCTCTTATAGCATTGAGACTAAACTCTATCAAATCAAGCTGATCCTTAACCAACACTGCATTATGCTGGTTCTCAGCAGATAACCTAGTAACCCTGTCTAAAAGTCTATCATGTACCTCAGCAAGTCTGTTCTTAGTCTCTGCCTGTCCATTCAGATATGAAATGATGTCTTTTAAAGTAGAATTCTTAGCATCCTTGCCAAGCACTGTTGCTATATCAGTAGTAGCTTCCTCTCTCTTCTTCTCAAGCGCGGTAACAGTAGTAAGAACATCCTGTTCCTTATCTGTAACCTTTTGAAGCTTCTCGATGTCATTAGCAACAATCGCCTGTGTCTTAGCCTGAGACACTTCTAATAGCTCATCAAAAACTTTGCATTCTTCATCTAATACCTGAATTAAAGTCTCAATCAATGTAGCCACAACAATACCTCCTACCTAACCGGATATATAAAAGCCCAGCTTCTATACTGTACGATTCTCATACGCACTAAGAAGCTTAGCTGCGAAATCATCTACGCTCACATTGTATGTACCATTCTCAATGCTGGCTTTAATCTCTGCAACCTTATCCTCTCTGACATCCGGAGTTGAAGCAAGTGCGGTCTTGGCTACCTGATAGTCTTTGCCCTTAGATGAAACTGAATATGCATCCATCTGACTTTCATAAGCGGGCGCTTTATTAGCAGCCTTGGTCTGTGTTTGATAAATCTGTGCTACTTGACTAACTGAACCAATCCTCATAGTAATCACCACCTTAAGTATTCTTAAAACAGCAGTACATACTTGTACTACTATTATAGTTATCGGATACTTTTCTAAATACTTAACACTTATTTCAAAAAAAATAAATTAAATACTAAATCAAAGGGACGGTTCATTAAGAACCGTCCCCAATTTCGCATATATTAGTTAATATTACTTATACTTAGACAAATGCAAGCTCGAGTCAGAACTCTTAGGTTTAGATGGCTGTGGTTTAGGATTGTTCCTGTTAACACTAGCATCAAAACCATCCTTCATCTGAGCGGCACATTTATCACACAACGTTCCACTAGCAATAGGCATTCCACACTGCATACATACCAAACCTGTATCAACACCTGGAGCAAACATAAGTCTCTCTTCCTTAATCCATCTCCTAATCTGCTTAACAGAGACGTCGCACTCTTCAGATACCTTAGCAACAGTTGCACCCTTATTCTCATCAAGGTATGCCTTAACCTTCTGAAGATCCTCGTCTAGCTTCTTAACACAATTAGGACAGATACGGCTTCCTACATACTGAAACATATTACCGCAATTAGGGCAATTCCTTATATCCATACTAATCCCTCCTTGTAGTATAATCTAATAACCATGACCAATAGCAACAGTTATCGAGCAAATATTATCATAGCCCGCACTATGAAGTAGCCTTGTACAAGCCTCAATAGTTGCACCGGTTGTATATATATCATCAACCAACATAACTTTATTTAATTGTACTATATTTTGACCTAGTTGAAAAGCATTTTTTAGGTTATTAATTCTCTCTAAATCGTTCAATGATTTTTGTGCTAAGGTCTTCTCATTTCTAACTAAAATGTCATTGTAAACCTTAACACCACAATATCTTGAGAGCTCATTGGCTATTAATTCCGCCTGGTTATATCCTCTTTCTTTTAGGCGGGATTTATGGATTGGAATAGGAATTAGAGCGTCAACATCAGCAAAGTAATCAGCGTATTTATCAGTCATTACTTTAGCATAAAAATTAGCATATTCCTGCCTGTTTTTGTATTTGAATTTCATGAGAGAATCCTTGATATCCCCACCGTATTCATAGACAGCGCGGTTAGAAACAAATGATTTCTTAACTCTTAGACAGTCTATACAGTATTCCTCTTCATTTGAATCAAGGGGCTTGCCACACTTAAAGCAGACAGGCTCCCTGATAACCTCAAGTTTATCGCTGCAAAAATCACAACAGCCCAAAGCATTTTCTTTCTTAGCTAAAATGCTGTCACATATCGCGCACCTCTTTGGATATAGCGTCAAAAACATACTATTCCCCCTTAAACTCTATGACTGCCTCCTTAAGACCACTGTACCTCTTGCGCTCGTTATTGTTAGCAATCATTCTATCTACAGCGTTCATGTCACCAACTATTACAACACATTTCTTAGCCCTGGTAACTGCGGTATATAAAAGATTTCTGGTATAAAGCATGTACGGTCCTGATGTAATCGGTATTATTACGACAGGATACTCACTTCCCTGACTCTTATGAATCGTAATAGAATAAGCTAAATCAAGCTCATCCAAAAAACTAAAGGGATAAATTACCTTGTGTCCCTCATCAAACTCCACCGTCAGCTCCTCAGAATACTCGCTGATATGTGTAATAACACCCATATCACCATTAAAAACTCCGGTTCCCGTATCTATAGTATATCCAGTCTCATCCTCTAGCGTCCACTCAAGCTTATAGTTATTCCTAATCTGCATAACCTTGTCGCCTTCTCTAAAGACATTCTTGCCAGAAACCTTGCTATTCTTGCCGTTAATATCCGGATTAAGCTTTTCCTGCAAAAGCTGATTCAGGGCGGCAACACCGGCCTCTCCCTTCTTCATAGGAGATAAAACCTGAATCTCACTCGGCTTAACCCCTGTATATTTGGGCATTCTATCTCTTACAAGTCCTAGAACTTCACTAGCAACCTCAAGCGGATTAGTTCTAGGAATAAGAAAGAAATCCTTACTGTTATTATCAAGCGGTATTTTCTCGCCAGCATTTATCTTGTGGGCGTTAGTGACTATTCTGCTTCCTTCACCCTGCCTGTATATCTTGTTAAGCTTAACAACAGCAAATGCATCAGAGGCAATCAAATCCTTAAGGACATTGCCAGGTCCTACAGATGGAAGCTGATTGACATCGCCAACCAAGATAAGTCTGGTACCCTCGGCAACCGCATCTAAGAGCGAACTCATAATCAATATATCTACCATTGAGGTTTCATCTATAATAACCACATCCGTCTCAAGAGGGTTATACTTGTCACGCTCAAATTTAAAATGTCTATCAGAGGACGGGTCACCCGTAATCTCTAAAAGTCTGTGAATCGTAACAGCCTCGCAGCCTGTAGCCTCTTTCATTCTCTTAGCAGCTCTTCCTGTCGGTGCCGCTAAGAGCATATCCATTCCCTGCATTTTGAAATATCTTATAATTGCATTTATAATAGTTGTCTTACCTGTACCTGGTCCACCAGTAATAATGGTAACGCCGTGCTTGATAGTCTCTAAAATAGCCCTTCTTTGAAGCTCGTCAAATTCAACTCCAAGGGACTTCTCTATATCTTTAATTGTCTTTTTCTCATTAGGAATAGTGTCATTTTCAGAATCAGAAAATGCATTATTGATTCTTACAATCTTACTAGCAACATTTCTCTCGCAGTGATAAAGAGTAGGGCTATAGACTCTATATCCTTCAGACTCATCATCCTTTACTATAATTTTGCTGCTTTCTTTTAAGGTATCAAATGCATTTTCTAGTATGCTACTGTCTTCCTGCATTTGCAAAAAGTCGGCGGCTTTTTTAATAAACTCTGCCTTAGGAAGATAAGTGTAGCCATCAGATAAACTGTCATTAATAGTGTACTCCATACCGGCACAAACTCTGTAGCTTGAGTCCGGCTCGATTCCGATGCTCTTAGCTATTTCATCCGCTGTCCTAAAGCCTATTCCGTTAATGTCACTAGCCAGCCTATAAGGATTCTCCTTAATTATGCTATATAATTTGTCGCCGTACTCCTCATAAATCTTGACCGCGTAATGGCTTGAAATGTTATATTTAGCAAGGAACACCATCGCGTCGCGCATATCCTTAACTTCCATAAACTGCGTCGCAATGTCTAGTGCCTTTTTTGAGGAAATGCCTTTGACCTCCGCTAGTCTTTCAGGCTCCTCTTCAATAATCCTAAAAGTATCTAACTTAAACTTCTTAACTATTCTCTTAGCAAGCGCCTCACCAACACCCTTTATCATTCCAGAGCCTAGATACCTCTCTAGTCCAAGCTCATCCTCAGGGCTCTTTTCGACGTAAGAAAAAACCTTAAACTGAGTCTCCATATAAGTAGGATTGTCATACTCAACTCCTGTGAGTTCTAAATACTGGCCCTCAGAAACCATAGAAAAATTGCCTACACAGGTCCAGTCACCATACTTGGTTTCTAGCACTAAAACTGTATAGCCATTATCCTTATTTCTAAAATGTATTTTCTTGACATAGCCTTCTATTATCTTTGCGTCCGAACTCATATAACCTCCATAGTAATTAAGGGGAAGCAAGCCGCTTCCCCAAATTATTATATAACTATTCATAAATATCTATCAGATGTCTACTGAATTGGTAATGCTTGAAACCGCCTGAACCTTGGTCTCTTCCTCTTCAGCTTCTATTGCCGCCTGATTAGCTCTAGCCTCTGCTGTTGCCGAAATAGCCTCTGCAGTTGTAGCAGCATCCTCATCAGATATCGTTTTGATATTAGTTGTATTGTATTGTAATCTTAAGTTCTCATACATTTGCTCTGCTAAACCTAGGTTAGCGCTGTCAGATATTGTCTCAGCCATAGTATCTAGCATCTGATCCTCAAACATATCCATATATTCATTCTTACTTGTAAGCGAATCCTCAGGAATGGTTTTTTTCATTTCCTTCATGACCTGCTTGATGAAGTACTGTTCAAACTGTTTGCAGGCATCTAAAAGCTCCTTGTCTGTCGCCCCGTCTGCCTTGATGTTGTTGGCAAGATTAAGAGCAGAAGTGTTTGAACTTGAATTAACTACGGATGCGTACTGATCATATAAAGAACTTGTATCTATTGACATATCCATATTAATCACTCCTATCTAAACTAACGTCTTAAGTTATTGGCCTGATCCATCATTGAATCCGCTGCCTGAATAGCCTTAGAGTTAAGCTCGTAAGCTCTCTGTGCAACTATCAAGTTAACCATCTCGTCTGCAGCATTAACATTGGATGCCTCTAAGTAATTCTGACGGAAGGTACTCTTCTTTAGGACCTCATTCTCAGTCTCCTCCATAGGCTCACCTGAGTTCTCAGTAGCCTTAAATAAACTGCTTCCGGTCTTCTCTAAGCCTGCTGGGTTAGCAAACTGAACAAGACCCACCTGAATATTAAGTGGCTCAGATTCGCCTGTTGTTTCATTTCTACAATAAAGCGATCCGTCGTTATGTACTTCTAGGTTAGCTGTGTTATATACAAGGTTACCCTGATCATCTCTGGTATTAATAACGATAGGATTGTTATCTACATCTAATACCGGCCATCCGTTGCTGTTAGTAACCATAACCTTGCTCTCATCAATGATAGAAAGGCTAAAGCTTGCGTTACGGGTGTATAGGGTTTCTGTTCCGTTGTTAATCTTGTAGAAGCCATCGCCCTCAAGACCCCAATCCATAAAATTACCAGTCTCCTGTAAAATACCCTGAGAAAAACGACTTGTGACAGATGCCATTCTTGTACCAAGACCTACCTGCGCTGAGATAGGCTTAGCAGTACCGTCTGAGTTGGTTGAACGGCTCTGAAGATTCTGATAGAGAAGTGACTTAAATTCAGCCTTCTCTGTCTTATAACCTGCCGTATTGATATTGGCAAGGTTGTTAGAAATTGTATCTACGTTGCTCTGCTCACTAGTCATTCCACTAGCCGCAGTCCATAATGCTCTCATCATAATAATTCACCTCTTCTTATAGGTAAATGCTATCTCACACGTCCAACCGTGTTGACAGCCTTATCCATAATAGTGTCCACAGTCTGAATCATTTTCTGGTTGGATTCATACTGTCTGGTTACCGCAATAAGATTAACCATCTCGTCAACTATGTTAACATTGCTGGTTTCGATTACGCCCTGTTCAATAGAACCTGAAAATGGCTTAAATGTTGCGCCCTCTACGGCATCAAACTGATTCTCGCCATACTGTTCTAAATAATCGTAATCTTCAAAATCGACCATTCCTAATGTGGCATACTGTACTCCGTTAACCGAAATATTGCCATCACCGTCAACCGTCGGTTCACCTTGGTCAGTAGGTAACTGAATATAGCTTCCACTACTGTCCAGCACATGGTCTCCATCCTTGGTCACCAGGTATCCATCCGAGGTTATGGTAAACGCACCATCTCTAGTGTATCTAGTGTGTGTGTTACCACTCCTGTCCGTCATGCTAATGGTAAAAAAACCGTCTCCAGCTATCGCGAAATCAAACTTATTGTCTGTTACGCGGAAACTGCCGGATGACCAGTCTCTGTAGGACTCGCCGATCTTAACACCCAGACTCATCTTGCCGAAACTGCGCTGTAAATAAGCTTCAGAATCGTCATTAATCTTGATACCTAATACCTTAGAAAACGCTCGAGAAGACGTACCCTCAGCCTTGTAGCCGTTGGTGTTGGCGTTAGCCATATTGTTGGCGATAACGTCCATACGCTTCTCTTCATTTTTCATTCCAGTATAGGCAGTGTAAAGACCTCTTAGCATTCGCACTCCTATCCGATAGACACGCCTAATCCTTATGGATCCTTATAAAGAATTATTATGCATTGCTATCTATTACTCTTCGTCGTGTCTACTACTAATAAACTCGACGTATTTACCGGTTCCAATTGCTACTGCTGTAAGTGGATCCTCAGCAGTCATCGTGTTGATTCCGGTCTTCTCAGCAAGCAACTCCTCTAAACCGTGAAGTAATGCTCCTCCACCTGTTAATACAATACCTCTCTCAGCAATATCTGCTGCAAGCATAGGTGGTGTCTTCTCAAGTACACTGTGTACTGCGTCAACTACTAGAGCTACCTGATCGTGAAGAGCCTCTAGAGTCTCATCCGAAGTAACAGTAACTGTCTTAGGAAGACCTGTTACTAAGTTACGACCTGTTACATCCATAGTAACAACCTCTGGTCTTGGGAAAGCAGTACCAATCTGAATCTTGATATCCTCAGCGGCACGCTCACCAATAAATAGATTGTGCTTCTTACGCATATATCTAACGATTGCCTCGTCAAAATCATCTCCAGCTGTCTTGATAGAGGTAGATACTACTGTACCTCCAAGTGAGATAACTGCTATATCTGCAGTACCACCACCGATATCTACTATCAAGTTACCACAAGGCTTAGCTATATCGATATCTGCACCGATAGCTGCTGCGATTGGCTCCTCAATAATATAAACCTCTCTAGCGCCTGCATTAATAGTAGCGCCCTGAACAGCGTTCTTCTCGACCTCAGTTGCACCACTAGGTACACAAACTGAAATACGAGGCTTACGAAATCTTCTTCCTACCGCCTTCTGCAAGAAGTACTTAATCATCTTCTCAGTAACGGTATAGTCAGAAATGACACCCTGGCGTAAAGGTCTTACTGCTACGATGTTACCTGGTGTACGACCAAGCATCAATCTAGCCTCCTCACCTATCGCCTTAATACGATTAGTGTCCTTATCAAATGCAACAACGCTTGGCTCCTTAAGAACAACACCCTTGCCCTTAACATAAACCAATACGCTCGCGGTTCCTAAATCAATTCCAATATCTGTACTTGCCATTGTTGATCCCCTTTCCCATATCACTGGTTCGCTAATATATGACATCGTGGACTACCCACGTATTTATCATTATAGTTGAAATTAAAAATATTTCAAATACTTTTGAAAGGAAATGAACAAAAACATCAAATTATCCAAAAACCGCTCTGCAATACACCGTAAAAGCATAATCTTTCACAACACGACAATTGTTCAGTATATATATCGGCAGCTTTCTTCTAATAATTAACGTTCATTTTCCTCACTTATCATAACTAATCTCATATTACGATTATCACTTTGAGTAAAATCATACTCTCTGACTCTCATAGGCCTTCCAAAGAGCTTGTTATACATCATGCAATTCTTACTCTCAGTAGCACCAGACATACCCTCTACAGGACTAGAGCTATGGATTCCAGAGTGCTTAAAGACCTCGGTCACCGTCCTTCCGACAGCATTTCCAATAAGCTTCTCTAAAGAAGGATTGACAAATGTTATCTTGTCATCGACCAAATCCTTAATATAAACATAATCTCTTGAAAGCTTTAATACATCGTAATGAAGCTCTCTGATTGTGTTGACATCGACATTGGACCTACTTCTCTGCAAAAATCCCTGAAGAATAGATACAGTAGAATGCATAAATGAAATCTCATCCTCAGTCCAGTCTCTGTCGTAAGCCATCTCCTGAAATACTATGTATTGCTGATCCATAGTAAGAGTGTAAATAGGCATTGCAACCATTGCCCTGATATGCTCTTGTGCAAGCGATCTTCTAAACCTTATAGGAAGCGAGCTTGCATTGTAGACCAAGACACCCTCTTCAGAAAATGCTTGCTTTTGCGAATTAAAGTAATCATTTGAAGCAATAAACTCTGGATGAGAGCCCTTAACTCCAAAGGCCTTCCACTCGTACCAGTGGCTTCTCTCCTCACTCTCTTTATTGTAGAGCATAATATCAATTCTTGAGAGCTTAAGGTAGTCACCTATCTTACGAAGAACATATTCTAGAGCATCCTCGTCATTGGTCTCATTACAACGCCTTAAGATATCCCTGATTGTTCTGCTTCTGCTAAGCAAGTCTCTAGCCTGAATCTCAGCTAGCTTAACCTTCTCAGACTCTCTCTCCATAATAGTAGAGCTATAAACATACTTAGCCATAGCCTTACAAATATCCCAAAGTGATGGAACATAGTAGGCAAGTCTGTCCTCTTCCTCATCAGAAAACATACAGCAAATCCATGTTGCTAGATGCTTGTCCTCAACAAACAAAGGATATCCAATCAAGGTCACAGGAACAACTTCGTTGTTATCGTCCTTAACTTGAGGTGTAATCTCTCTAACCTCACTTAAATAAGGATCATTAAGAGAAGAAACCTCCTTAATCTCCTTAGTGACAAGCTCAACCTTCATAGGCTTGTGATTGCGCCTTAATTCCTTATTAAGAGCGAAATACTGCTCTTTATATTCCTTCTTTTCAAACATATCAAAGAAGGCTCCCATATTGACATCCGGGCCTGTAGGATAAGTGATTAACTCACCATCTAAATCAAGGACAGCATTGTAGCTTTGAGTCACCTTAGAAAATGCATCAGTCAAGGTCTGAAGCTCATCCTTAGAGACAAAATCAACAACCGACATATCACTAAGCAACGAGTCTCTTGACTCAATATATGACATTTTCTTCTCAAGCTTTCTCTTCTGCTCAAGCAAATGCTGCTCTTTAGCCTTAGCATCTGATATGTCAGTGAGAACACACTCTAAATATTTATCACCATTTGGGTGTACTACTATACAGTTCTCATTTCTGACATAATGCTCTTTACCAACTCCGTCTATTACCCTAAATTCCTGCGACATATAGGTATAGCCCTTAGAAGAGTACTGCATTAGAACCTTCTCAACAGACTCTAAATCGTCAGGATGAATAAACTCTCTAACCCTTCTCTCGCCAGACTTTAATTTAGCGTAAGGAATATCTAACCTCTCAACATTTGAAGAAATGTAGATAAGCTTCATATCGTCAACATTTTCCTCGTAAGAAAATACAACTACAATGTTACTACTTCTGTTGATTGCATTTTCAAGGAAGAGGAGGTTGGCGTTACGCTCAGTCTCCATAGCGAGATCAAAGATAATCTCCTCGGCTCCAATTATGTGATTATCTCCATCAGTTAAAATGTGAATATAATCGTGGGCAGGTATAACCTCACCATCGCTGGTTATAATGTCAAACTCTCTTGTGTACTCGTTCCTGCCATTCTTCCAATTCTCGATGAACTCGTCAACCAAACGCTGCTGCTCATCCTCTGGAATCAAATCCTTCCAG
>JAIKVP010000083.1 GCA_024685635.1 Lachnospiraceae bacterium | reverse complement strand
CTCAATTCCTGGCTATCCTAGCAATGTGCCACTTATCTTAAGCGACGATGGATACGGTAAGAATGAGTTTATTGAGACTAAGCATTCCTTGGTTGTTATTACAGCGCCAGGACCTGGTTCAGGTAAGATGGCAGTCTGCTTGTCTCAGCTTTACAATGAGCATAAGAGAGGAATCAAGGCAGGTTATGCTAAGTTTGAGACATTTCCTATCTGGAATATCCCACTTAAGCATCCGGTTAATCTGGCATATGAGGCTGCAACTGCAGACCTTAACGATGTCAACATGATTGACCCATTCCATCTTGAGGCTTATGGAGTAACAACAGTTAACTATAACCGTGATGTAGAGGTATTCCCTGTACTAAACGGCATGTTTAAGAAGATATATGGTGAGTCTCCATATAAGTCACCTACAGATATGGGTGTCAATATGGCGGGCAATTGTATAGTAGATGATGATGCATGTAAGGAGGCATCTAATCAGGAGATTATTAGAAGATACTATCAGGCAGTCTGCGATGTCAGAAAGGGCAGCGGAAGGCAAGAGATAGTTGATAAGCTAGAACTCTTGATGGAGCAGAGTGATATCACGACCAAGGACAGAGGAGTTGTTGCTGCAGCTAACACCTTAAGCGAACTTACAGGTGGCCCTGCAACAGCTATTGAGCTTGAAGATGGAACAATCATAACAGGCAAGACATCTGACCTACTAGGAGCCAATTCCGCAATGCTTCTTAACACACTAAAGGCATTAGCGGGACTTGATGAAAGCGTTAAGCTTATTTCCCGCGAGGTAATTGAGCCGATTATGAAGCTAAAGGTGGAGCATTTAGGAGGTAACAATCCTAGACTTCACATTGATGAAATATTGATTGCACTAACAATATGTGCTGAGACTGATCCTAATACCAAGAAGGCTCTTGAACAGTTAGGAAGACTAAGAGGTTTAGAAGCTCACAGCTCAGTTATTCTATCATCTGTAGATGAATCAACATTTAAGCGCTTAGGTGTCAACTTAACCTGCGAGCCAGTTTATCAATCTAAGAAATTATTCCACGGATGATTAAGAAAATGTTGTCAATATGCGAACTGTACGCATATTGACAATATTTTTTTTGAGGTTATAATATTATAATGATTATAAGGATTTACTAGTATACATACAATGTGAAAGGAAGCGTATAATTATGACAAAGGTAGACATTGTTTCAGGATTCTTAGGTGCTGGTAAGACTACTCTTATTAAGAAGCTTATTAAGGACGGCTGGAATAATCAGAAGTTAGTATTAATTGAAAATGAATTCGGAGATATTGGTATTGACGGTGGCTTTATGAAAGAGGCAGGAATCGAAGTTACCGAGATGAACTCAGGATGTATCTGCTGTTCTTTGGTAGGAGATTTTGGAGTTGCTCTAAAGGATGTTGTTAAACAGTATTCGCCTGACAGAATTATTATTGAACCATCAGGTGTTGGTAAGCTCTCAGATGTTATCAAGGCAATTCAGGATGTAGCAGATGAGGCTGGCATTGAGGTTAATAACTTCGTAGCAGTAGTTGATGCTAAGAAGGCTAAGATGTATATGAAGAACTTTGGTGAGTTCTTTAATAATCAGATTGAGTATGCTAAGACTATTATTCTTTCTCGTACTCAGGATATGTCACAGGACAAGTTAGAGAAGACTGTTGCTCTTATTAAGGAGCACAATGATAAGGCTACAATTATAACAACCCCATGGGATGATATTACAGGTTCAAAGATTATGTCTGCTATGGAGGAGCCATCTCTTTTTGCTGATGAGCTTCTTAAAGAAGCAGAGGTTTGTCCTACTTGCGGACACCATCATGCGCCTGGTGAGCATTGCGACCATGACCACGAGCACGAGCATCATCACGACCATGACGAACATGATCACGAGCATCATCACGACCATGACGAACATGATCACGAACATCATCACGATCATGACGAACATGATCATGAGCATCATCACGATCATGACCATGACCACGAACACCACCATGACCACGAGCATGAGTGTAGCTGTGGCCACGACCACCATCACCACGGACATCACCACGCTGATGATGTATTTACTAGCTGGGGCAAGGAGACTCCTAAGAAGTATTCCGATGAGGAGATGGAAGAAATCTTAGAGGAGCTTGCTCAGTCAGGCATTTACGGTGGTATCCTCCGTGCTAAGGGAATTGTTCCTAATAACAATGGCGAGTGGATTCACTTTGATTTAACTCCAGGTGAGTATGAAGTTAGACACGGTGAGGCTGATGTAACAGGTCGTATCTGTGTAATTGGTACAGAACTTAAGGAAGACAAGCTTAAAGAATTGTTTGGATTATAATTTATACTGTATTTTTTAATTAGATAGTGTTAATATATATGGGGGGCAGATTTATATTCTGCCCCTGTATTTTTATTGAAAGGACTGAATAATTATGGCTAAGCTTAAAGAGATTCCTGTTTACCTTTTTAGAGGTTTCTTAGAGAGTGGTAAGACTTTGTTTATAAAAAACACCTTGCAGGATCCATATTTTTCAAATGGAGAAAAGACCTTGCTTATTGTTTGTGAAGAGGGCGAGGAGGAGTATGAGCCTGGCATGCTTGCTGAAACTAACACTGTGGCTGAATATATAGAGGACGAGGAAGAGCTGACAGCAGCATATTTAGAGAGCTTAGATAAGAAGTATAATCCAGACAGGGTTATGATTGAATATAACGGTACGTGGACACTTGGAGATACATTGATGATTGTATCACCTGATAGATGGATGTATGTGCAGACTATCTGTACTGTTGATGCTAGTACTTATCAGAGCTATATGGGCAATATGGGAGCTATGATTGTAGAGCAGTATAGAGACGCAGATTTAGTGCTTTTTAATCGCTGTAATTTAGAGACTAAGAAGTCATTTATGAGAAGTAATGTCAAGGCTGTTAATCGTCGTGCCCAGATTATGTACGAGGCTGATCCTGAATCTGAATTTAATGAGGAAGAGGATGATTTACCATTTGATGTAAATGCATCAGTTATTGATATTGCTGATGATGATTACGGTTTGTGGTATATGGATGCCATGGAGAATCCTGACAAATATAAGGGCAAGACAGTTAAGTTTAAGGCTCAGGTTTATAAGGGACCAATGTTTCCAAAGGATGTGATGGTTCCAGGAAGACATGCAATGACCTGTTGTGCTGATGATATAGCATTTATAGGCTATATGTGTAAAGGTGATTCTGTTAAGGGCTTTAAGAAGAAGGACTGGGTATATCTAACAGCCCAGGTTAAGGTTGAATATGTCCCAGCATATAAGGATAAGGGACCTATGCTTTATGCGCAGAAGGTAGAAAAGGCTGAAGCACCTAAAGAGCAGTTAGTTTACTTCACCTGATAAATAAATAAGAATATCTTAAAACTGTGGCATTTGCCGCAGTTTTATTGTATAATATACTGTATACAATAAACAGATAATGATTATTGCATACAGTCTACATACGAGAGTAGTTGCAAGAATATAGGCAAGAATACATGCGAGAATTGAAGTAATTATCCTTGCATTTTTATCGCTATAATTCCTGCATTTGCAATAGATACAGCACTTTTCAAAAACCAGGGAGGTACAAGATGAAAGAGATTAACCTAAGAGCGTACGCCAAGATTAATTTAGGTCTAGATGTCGTTGGACGATTAGACAATGGTTATCACTTGGTTTCAATGATAATGCAGACAATCAGGCTTTTTGATAAGCTTAGTATCAGTGTTAGCGACGAGCCTGGAATCAGGGTTACGACTAATCTTGACTATCTTCCTACTAATGAGAACAACCTTGTATATAAGGCTGCTAAACTGATGATTGACGAGTTTGCGATAGATAAGGGAGTTACTATTCATCTAGAGAAGCACATTCCCGTTGCTGCAGGCTTAGCTGGCGGAAGCTCTGACTGCGCGGCTACCTTGTATGGAATGAACAGGCTTTTTAGGCTTAATTTAAGTCAGCAGGAGCTTATGGACAGGGGAGTAACATTAGGCGCAGATGTGCCTTACTGCATCATGAGAGGAACGGCGCTATCTGAAGGGATTGGTGAGAAGTTAAGTAGGCTTAAGCCTATGCCAGACTGCTATATAGTAGTCGCTAAGCCTCCGGTTTCAGTTTCCACTAAGTATGTCTATGAGCATATAGATAATGAGGGTGTAGATGAACACCCAGATATTAAAGGTATTATTAAGGGGCTTGAAGCAGGTGATTTAAGGGCAATCACTGAGCGCCTAGCTAACGTTTTAGAAAATGTTACAATAAACGAGCACCCGGAGATTGCTTCTATTAAAGAACTTATGATAAAGGAGGGCGCGCTTAATTCTTTGATGAGTGGAAGCGGCCCGACAGTGTTTGGAATATTTGATGACAAGGATAAGGCTGATAAGGCCAACAAGGCTGTATATGAAAGCGGACTTGCAAAACGCGTATATACAGTGGTTCCGATAAATGCAAACTGATAGTTAGGGAGGTTTTATTATGCCATACGATAATCTTAAGTTAAATGTAGATGATTATTTGCCACTTAGAGATGTAGTCTTTAACACTCTAAGGCAGGCTATCTTAACCGGTGAGTTCCTGCCTGGCGAGAGACTTATGGAGGTCAGCCTTGCAGACAGGCTGGGAGTCAGCAGAACTCCAGTAAGAGAGGCTATTAGAAAGCTTGAGTTAGAGGGCCTGGTTGTGATGATTCCAAGGAGAGGAGCTCAGGTTGCAAGCATAACAGTAACTGATTTAAAGGATGTATTAGAAGTCAGATGCGAGCTTGAAGAGTTTGCCGCTAAATTGGCCTGTGAGAGAATCACTGAGCTTGAAAAGGAGACTCTTAAGGAAGCAGAAGCTAAGTTTGAACAGGCTATTGAAAAGAAGGACTTAAAGCTTATAGCTGAGAGAGATGTAGATTTTCATGACGTCATTTTCAATGCCACTAAGAATAAGAGACTTCTTCAGATGGTGAACAATCTCCGTGAGCAAATGTATCGATACAGAATTGAGTATATCAAGGACTTTGATTACCATGAGACCTTAGTTTCTGAGCACAGAGAGATAATGAAAAGCGTGATAGATGGCGATGTTGAATGCGCTAAGAACACTATGAGACAGCATATTTATAACCAGGAGATTATAGTTATCAAGAATTTAAAGAAACAGGAAGACGAGTCAAAAGCCCTGTAAATACCAGCATTTTCATAAGACACAGATTTGTCACATTTTTTACAAGTTTTACCCCCTTTTTTTATTTATTATATCCGTATTAATAGATATAAGACGGTATATCGATACCAGAAAAAAGGAGGACAAAACTATGAAAAAAGGACTAAAAAGAATCACAGCATTAATAATGGCATTGGCGCTTATGCTTGCATATCAGCCAGCGATAACATCTAGTTATGCGGCAGCGGCAGTAAGCAAGAAAGGATTTACTCTCACGAAAAAAGCTGGTAGCTATACCGATACTGTATCAGTTACTCTTAAAGCTAAGAACGGCTACACAGTTTATTACACAACAGGATCTAAGCTTACTAAGTCAAAGAAGCTTACATCTAAGAAGAGTAAGACATTTACAATTTCAAAAACAACAACTCTATATGTATACGCAGTTAAGAACAAAAAGGCTAAGAAGCTAACTGCTAAAGTGTTAAAGAATAAGGCAACATTAAAGAAGGCTAAAAAGTTTAAGTATAAGATAGTTGCTTCGTCTGACACTACAGAAGCTAGTGAGACTACATCTTCAAGCGAAAAGGTTACTGAGACAAGTCAGACAACAGATTCTGCAACAACAGAAGGCTCTAATACTACTAAGACAGATGCTACAACAGAGGCAGGAGCTACAACAGAGGCAGGAGCTACAACAGAGACAGGAGCTACAACAGAAGCTGCTACAACAGAAACCGCAACTACTGAAGCTACTAGCACTGAATATGTGACAGCTACTATCACAAGAGATGCTAACTCTTCAGAGGCTGTGACAGGGGAAGGCTACGAGATAACAGCCAAGGGCGTATTAAAGATCACTTCAGCAGGTGATTACACAATCTCAGGAACATATAAGAAGATTAACGTTAAGGCAAATGCTAACATTA
>JAIKVP010000047.1 GCA_024685635.1 Lachnospiraceae bacterium | reverse complement strand
GGTAGTCTAGTTCCGTTTAATATAATATACCAATACATATTATACCTCCTCTGTTAATTCTGTTTCTTCAATTGTAAACTTAGGTTCTTTATCATGAAACATTGCTTTGAAGTGCCCCATGTTATCCTCTGCTTCTTCTCTATTAGGAAACACTTCAGCATATTCCTTTTGTTCAGTCATACATATCACATTCATATAATAGACTGTACCCATTGCTGTTGATTCTGCTTTTAATATATATCCTTTATTCATGTTATACCTCCTTAATCCCAAAATTGTACAAATTCAATATCTGTTAAGTCATAGTGTTTACGTGCCCAAGATACAGCCTCTTCTTTAGTATTAAATCCATGACCTACTTTATTACCCTTATATATAACAAACCAATACTGTCTCATAATGCCTCCTTACTTAGCAACCATATAACCAATAATAAATCCAATAAGAAATGTGCACATAATATACCTCCTCATTATATTGTATCAGTCACCCAAATCATCATAGTCTTCTTTTTAGTAATTTTAGATAAGACGTATTTTAATCTAGGAAACATCTTTTGTACTTTATCTACGGCTTCTTTATTCTTACCATCTATTAAATCTTGTTCTGTAAATTCACCAACGTATTGTGTAATCATTGTATATTCTCCTTCGTTATAGTCATTGTATTAGGGTCTTTATTTTTCATGTATAGTGAGCGGTTAGATAATATAGTCCTGAAGAATCTTGAATTACTTACTGCACGTTTTAGATATTTTCTTGATAGTATACGTATATTACCATCCTTATCTATACATTTGACATGTCGGTTATCACTTATTAGCGTATAACCCAACTTCTTTAATACACTTTCTACTTGCCTAGTTTTCATAAGATAGCCTTTGTTTTTCTATCTCATTCCAATCTATATCAGATACATCGAATTCACTCCAATATAAATAAAACAGTAGGTCGTCTTTAGTTACTTTATGAGTGATATACTTTTCGACAGCATCTCCAAGCATACAATTACCAAACGTGTTCTCTATTCGTTTAGCAGCATTTTCTATCATACTTTGTGTCATAGTTATTTGTCCTTTCATTTTAATTTATGGAATTTAACATTGAATATAGTATATAGATTTATTTCTTTCCACCGCGTCTAGTTGCAGCAGCCTTAATAAATCCAGATCTTGTCATTCCTTTATCCTTTCTTTTTTAGTTCTTGTTCATGTTACGTTATATACTATATCATATAAATAGTTTATTGTAAAGCGGTTTTATCTACACGTATATCATCAACAACGGGTCCATATAACCATACTTTATTTAGACCTTTCATAATAACATTTTCATCCATGTTACATTCCAGGCCTTGTTCTTTGATTTTAGTTATGATGAGTTCTTTAACAGCAGTCTTAAAGAATTCAACAATATCTGATTGGCAATTAAAGTCTAGACCAACCGTAGCATCATTATATTCAGATAGATTCATATGATACTTTTTAGCCAGATCAATTAAGTTTTGACCAAAGAAACTTTTAACTATTTTATTATTAGCGTTACGTTCATCCTGTGCAGCCCATAATTTCTTCTCAGTCGGTGTTGGTTTAGTAACATCAATTGCTTCTTCATCTACTAAAAGAGGAATAACAATTTGATCACCGCGGTATCCAGAACCATCACAATCACTAGAATAGATACCAAAGCCACGACCGATTTGACGAACCTTTTTACCTTCGAAATATGTGTCGCTAATATACTTTAAGGTTTGATCATCATCTGTCCATACACCACGCATCTCATCTGCATCTGGTAAGATACCTTTTCTGAAGTTAGTTACATCGGCATTATTTTGTAGGATGAGTTGATAATATGTTTTCCAGTATTTAATAGTATAATCAGAGGAATTACGTACAGGACGAGTTGCTCTAATTTGATAGCGGGCACCACCAGAATTGATTAACTGATATGATTTGCCATCTAATTTCTTGAGTTCCATATTACCTCCTTATAATTTATATTTTACTGTATTTGATTGAGCATATTCAGCACCAGTACTTTGCTGTAGTGCTTGTAAATCTTCTATGTATTTAGCGAGGTCTGAGATATTCCACGATGGATTTTCTGCCTCACTGATACCGTATTTATGAGCAACCCAGTCATAAATAATCATTTCCATTTGAGTTACGTTTTCAGGTACGTCATATTCATCAGCATCTATGATTTCAACTATTTCATTTTTAATATACTTAGTCATTGGCGTTTCCTTTCAATATAAAAAGTGGATAGAACAGACGTATTATATCATATTCTATCCACGGGTTTAAGATTACTTAATTACTTATTGATTGTATATTGACCTGGCATATTGGATAACCATACCTCAGTCTTACCTACTTTATTGATACGATGGTTAACATATTGTAAGTCTGGAAAATGTTGACTATCCTGCAATGAGTAGATAACATCATTACCGGCACCTGCTTTTAATTGAGATTCAGTAAAAGTACCAATATAATGCTGTACCGAATATGCTTTACTTTTTTCTTTCTTAGGTGTCACATCTTCATAATCTAATGTTTCTTCTATAATTTTAGCGGATAATTTCTTCATGGTTTACCTCCTTAATAGTTAATGTCGCATTCTTTGAAAAACAACTTATCACCTTTCATCAGGTTAAAGTCATATGATTGATTATACTTGGCGCAATTGACATAGTTACTAAACACTTTACCCATATTAGTAGTGCGACCAATATGTAATGTTTGACCGGCTGAATCAGTTACACGAATGAATCCTGTCTTCTTATAAAACTCTTTGACATTCTCCCTGGTAACTTGTACAGCACCTGTAAAATCAATAGTTCCTTTATGTTCATTCCAACTTGGTTTCTTTTCACAGCGTACTTTTTCTTTTGTCTTAGGTTCTTCAGTATTAAGTGTTTCCATTGTATAATATCCTTTCGCTTTCTTTTGCTTCTTGACCCAAGCAATTGCCTCTTGTTCAGTTTCAAATAATTTTGTTTTAGTAATGTTGTTTGTTTGATAGATTTTAATCATAGTAATTGTCCTTTCATTGTTTTGTTACGGTTAATAATATATCATAATTTAATTAGAAAGTAAAGCAGTTTAATTTCTATTTGCTAGCCTCCTCGTTTATAATTTCAGCATGCTCCCAATTTAATACGTTACCTGACATACCAGAGATACGTTTACCTTTTAACTTAACGCCTTTGATATTCATTTCTTTTTCCAGAGCAGGTAGTACGACATTATTTATATATTGAGTAAGCACAGGCGCGCCACAATCATAGAAGCGTACATTACCATTCCATACTCTAAGACCAAACTTCTTGAAGAATTCTTTGAAGCAGCCATTATCTATTTGTTCTAGCCAAAAGTGTTGAGTGCGTTGTCGATTTTCAGCACGCATTCTGCAATAGACAGCTGATCTTGCATTCTTCCATTCAGCTTTAGTCATATCGTCCCAAGCTCTATGGTCTTTATAACTTATTTTATTTGACCGATACTGATTCATATATTCTTCAGTACGTTTAATTAATTCATTTGAGTCTATCATTGGTTTGTGTGTCATAGCTAATCTCCTTTCAATTAGTTATTAGATTGAATATACATTATTTATATCACGAGAAAAGATTTCAGATTTACCTTTCTTACCACTAACAATATAAGAATCATCTGAAGGGTCATTACCATAAGTAGCTTTAACAATGACACCTTCATCTGTAAATACTGTATCATCTTCTAAAGTAAAAGAAAAAGTTACAAACATACCAGGCTGGAGATGTTCATTAACTAATCCATTATCATCATGAGACACTTGCATTTGTTTCATTATTGGTTTCCTTTCTTAATTAAGGTTTCTTTTATTTTAAGTTTATCAATAATTAAATCCATTATCCAAGGCATACTTTCTTTAGTCCATTCTTCAGCATGTTCTTTAATTACAATCTTATCTTCATTATTTATACCATGTGATTCTAAGATTTGTTCCATGCTGTCACGTACTTGAGCCATACATGCTTGAATATTATTAACATTTAATTCAGGTTTGGATACTTCATCTGCTGCTGTTGTGGTAACCAAAGTAAAGTGCTGAGTTACGCATTCCATCATAGACTTCTTCCATATATTTTTAATTTCTTCTGTTGTTTTCATATTGTTTCCTTTCGTAAGTTGTTATTATATTTAGCGAGTAGACATTCATTAAGACCAAGTAAGTTATCTTCATAATGCTGATCCATACGAAACTCTGTCTTATATTCTTTATGCCAATCAATTCCTTTAATCTTAAGATATGTTTCAAACTCTTCATTCTCAGCTTTATCAAGGACCAAAGGAACAGCTACTTTTTTACCGTAACCAATTTCGTGATTAACAGTTTGATATCTTAAAGCAAAGTTACGTAATTCAGTTATATATGAAATAACATCCTTGGGTGGATTCAAACTCTTAACGATATCTATATAATGATCAAATCGTTTATATTCAGTGCGTTCAATAAAGAAGTGAACACAGTCTAAATAGTTAACCCAATCATTAAAAGATTTAAGATGTTTAATTTCCGCAAGTGATTTATCTTTTTTGTTCATGCATTTCAACCAGTAGTGATTTACAAGTTCATATAAGTTATTTTTAGTGTCATGCCAATGTAGATGATTATTTTCTGCTAATTGAACAAAGTAAGCATTTGATAACTTACTGCGTATCTTTCTTGTATTATAGATAGCAGTTGGAGTTAATTCATGTTTACGTGCATTTATAGCCATATCAATAACTCTTTTATTAATATCTTTTTCATCCCAATTGACTAGAGACATACCATTATACCGCAATAAATCTACGGGTTTAAGTTTAAGATATTCTTGTGCAGCATTATCATTCCAATCAAAACATAATGTCTGCCAATTTTTATCTTTATTTAACTTAAGTGCTTTAGTCAGTGGTTCAAGATATCCACGCATTGTAGCAACAGACATACCATAACCACAATTGCAGTTCCTAAACATGTCTCTAAAGATATCAACAAGTTTATTTATATCTTCTTTATTCATTGCTGTTCTCCTTCATAGTAGGTTTGCATAGCATATTCATAGACACAGAATGCTTTGTCAGTAGGTGATTCAGTTGGATAGCCCATCATTCTAGCAAACGCATCCTGCACTGATAATAATTCATTACGACTAGAAGCTTTAAACTCTTTCATCATCATGTATACCATAAGAAACCAGCGCGGAAACATATGTGTGACAATCAGTTCTGCTCTAGGATTGAAGTCAGCTGTTTTCCATTCATTAAGTCTTACGTAGCGTCTTACTTCATTCATAGGAAAAGGTTCAGCTGTATTCCAATTACGCATACCAATTGAAAACATATAACCATTAACTGAATGACCTTGAGGTATTTCTGGATGATCATCTTCTTCACGTAATAATAATCTTTCAAGTATTGCATTATTCATAGCTTATTTCCCTTCATAAAAGGTTTTGAACCGATGCGCATATTCTTCAAACTCAACTTCAGATAGTCTATATTGTTTAGCATACAGAGTAACCATAGCTGGAGTTAAAGGATTACGGACCCAACGCATAGCTTCAGTAAGTTCTTTAGGTTCACCCTTATTAACTACATCATCTTTACGTTCAACCCTAAAGCGCATTAAATCTTTTTTCATTAATTCGAAAAACTTTGTATTAGTCATTAGCAACTCCTTTCAAAGATGAGGGACTGCTATTACACAATCCCTCTGTTCTCCTTAGCACTCTTGTTTACCATTTTCCACTTCGAATGGAAACGCTGTAAACTTCATTTTAGATGGCTTAACAAAGTCAGGATGATCGATAACTAAACCAATTACCGGACAAATAGATGTCGTTTCATTATCGCCATTAAGTGGATCATAGAAGTCAGACAAGATTAAGAAGACATCCGGTTTGTCTTGACCTTTATAATGCTTTTCCAAAAATGCAAAGTTCTTACGCATATCGTTACCACCATCAGATTCAAACTTAAAGTTAACAATTTCTTTTTTATTGCATGCTTTATATGTTTTGAATGTGTTTTCATATACTTCCGAACCACAGCACCAGACATCAATAGTAAAGTCTTTGAACTGTTGTAAGATAGTATATAAATGTTGCATCATCGTATTTAATTCAATATCAGAGATTGAACCCGAAGTATCCACAGCAACTGCAAGATGTAACTTAGGAGTTTGACCTGCAGACGGTAAGATGACATTGTTAGCCATTCCAGCACGACTAGGTTTATTCCATGTATAGTTATCTTTCATCCATCCACGAATATACTTAGTTAATGCTTTACGCCAGTTGAATGGTATCGGCTTATATGCAATCTCTAAAGCACGATCAATAGCAGATGAACCTGTTCCATTCTGACGATTACCAAGAAGCTCACCAACCTTTTGTGTCAATTCACTTCTTGTTGTATCATCTAAGATAGGCATATGAATATCAATACCAATCACACTACCTGGAGCATCTAATGGACTATTACCTGTATCACTATCATTACCAGTACCACCAGAGATATTAACTTCAATGTTAGGTAATGGTTCATATATCTGTTTATAAATCTCTTCTGCTGTGAGATTTCTATATTCAGACTTATATAAACAGTTTTCAGGTAATTCACCAATAGTATCACGACTACCATCAGCCTTCTCATTATTAGCTAACAAGGAGTTGATTTCATAGTCTGTCGCTTGGTTCCAATAATCAAACTTATTAGCCATTTCTTTATCAGTACCCATGACTTTACGTTCGATACCCAATGCTAAACCACGATCATATGTCAAGTTTAATAAGTGCATTAACTCATGACACAAGATGAACATCATACGCTTCTTGGTTACGCGTTGATCAATCTCTCTACCATCTTTAGTAGTAACTATTGGATTGTTATTAGCATAGTCAACAAAAGGAGCATTGATATAAATCCCTGTTCCATCTGTATAAGCTATTGCTGGAACTGCTTTATTATCAGTTACCTTTACACCAATACGTGCTAACAGATTTGCAAAGATCGGAAAGCCTAAGACTAACTCAACCATTGCATTATCAACTAATTCATTTACACCACTATATGTTGTCATTAGAAATCCTCCTTTGTTCTTAAGATTTGCTTTTGTTCTTCAGTAAACTCAATACCTAAAGTTTTCTCTAGACGTTGAATTCTGCGTTCAGCTATTTCTTCTTTTGTATAGGCTGTAATACCAGAAGTATCGCCAACCTTTACTAGAAACTCTTCACGCTCTTCTTCTTTTATACCAGAAAGTAAAGCGCGTTTAGCTTCTTCATCACTAGAATCCCAAAGAGCTTTTAATTTAGTGTCTTTAGCATTCTCCTCGGCAGCTTTTTGATCAGCTAACATTTGATCTTTATCAACGACCGTATAATCACTTGTATCATAACCAGAGTTGCGAGCATATTTAACATATTCGGCAGCATCTTGAACATCAATAAACTCTGTAGCAAGATTGATATATGAGGTAGTTTCAACTTGAGTTACGACATCTAAGTCTCTTACAAACGTATCAAAGATTAGGTATTTATCTTTTTGTTTAATTACTTTTGTCATATTAAGTTTCCTTTCATGTTAGTGTGTTAAAGAAGGGAGCCAAGTGATAAGCTCAGCTCCCATTGATGATTAGGACCGCAAAGCTGTTGTTGCCAAGCCAATCAGCTCTTTTGCATCTTTCATAGGATTGAAGATGTGGAAAGCACCTTGTAACCGTTTAGCTCTTGCCAGCTGTGTCACATTGATAATCTTATATGGAGCTGACTTTAACTTACGTGTTGCATTGATGAAGTTTAACACATACTTACGGCAGGTATTGTCATCTTTCTCATTTAAGATAGCTGACATACAAGCCATCTGAACAGCCCAGAATTGTTCACTATTTTCATCTCTGAAGTCTTTACCCTCAACCAAGATTTCATGCCAATCTTGATATTTGGATTTGTCTTTTAAGAACGTGAACAACTTAGCAGCTAATGTTAAACCTAAACGACCTGTTGCATATCTTTGCTTTTCATCAATCGTGAATCCACCATTTGACTTATTACCATCAGGCAGTTCCAAAACCTTTTCAATAACTTCCCATGAACGAGGAGTCACTACGATATCTGTATACATTGCGTCAGACAAGGAACCAACTTTAGCTTCCATTGATTTCTTATCGAACAACATACTTTGGTCTTGGGTCTTTAAGAACTGCATGACATCCAGGTTACCACCATTATTCATACGATAGTTCAACCAAGAATCAAAATCAGGCTTGATATTGAAGTGGCTAAATCTATTCGACAATGGAACACTGAAGTCTGTCACTGTGCTATTATAAGCTGAAGTGTTAGACGAACCAATGATGATATAACCAGCCGGAACTTTGTATTCTCCTAAAGCACGATCTTGAATCAACTGGAAGGCTGCATTCAGAATAGCTGCTTGACCTTGGTTCATTTCATCTAAGTGAATTACACCACCTTCATATTGACCATCATCTTTAGGCCACATAGAAGGAGTAGCCCAGACTGTTGTTGTCTTACCATTCTCATCTTTAGACGGAATAGGAACACCAACCATATCCACAGGTTCTTTCATTGACAAACGCACATCACATACATGCGGATTCCAGGGTTTGACCTTTTCACCGGCTTTGATACGTGCTTCATATTCTTCAACCTTTTCTTGATTCCATTGTTGAACAGCTTGAGACTTACCAATACCAGGACCTCCCCATTGCATCAATGAATCTTTAATTGCTAAGGCTATGTCATACATTCTTTTGATACCAGGAATTTCTTTACCACTATCAGTAATTACAGTATCAATTGTGAATTCAGGCATTAAAGCTTTATCTTGGATTTTTGTATTAACTGTCATATTAAGTTTCCTTTCATTTGTTGTTGTTAAGTTTTGATTTACAGATTTTATTATATAATATACGCATTACGGGTTTACAAAATCTGCAAAAACTCAACTCGTAATCACTGACTATCCGTTATACTGTTGCTGCTTCGGCAGTTTCAGCTTCAGGAAGTTCAGTATATTCTGGATACAAGCAATCGAAAATCTTATTGAAATCATAGCCATACATCTTTAATATAGCTGCTGATTCACCGATTGTACCAGCCATTGCTTTACCAACATTCTCCCTAGCACAGCAAGCTGCAATTTGAAACAGTTTGCGATAGGCTTTAGGATATCTATACTCTTCTTCAACCTTATGACCAGCAGGCAGAGCATTCAATTCATCTTCAGGTTTCTTTTGTTTATAAAGATGCATGCCTAAAGCTGGATTATGATTGATAAAGTAAGTACCGACATAACGCAGGTAAGATCCGTCAACAGCTACAATTCGACGCATAAAGTCTTCAACACCTTCAAGACTTAAGTCATAATCATTAATGATTCTTTCCTTTTGCTTTTTAGTCCAACCATCTTCACAAAAGAAAAGCCGATCAAATACTGTATTATCTTCAGCACCTGATCTATATGACCGATGCAATCTGATTCGATCTGGATTATCTTTAGCCATCTTAACTAATTGATCATCACCTAAGATTTCACATGTGGCATTATTAAGGGGTACATTCTCTGTATCTAATAATGACCAGTCAGGATTTGTAAAGTCTTCAATGACAAGCAACAGTTTATTAAGAGGATATTTATAAGTCTTTTGGCTTGACGACCATCTATCATTCTTATATGCGATATTCTTAAACTCAGCTCTACGCTTAAAGACCTCACGCAAATCTAATGCATCAATGTTTTCAGCTAAATAACGATCTTTATCAATCAGTGCGACCAGAAAAGTATAGTATTGGTCAGTCTTCATTTCATCTTTATGCTGATACATGATCGCCATTAAAGCTTTATTAAGATTGTCGCCATCGATGTAGTTATCATTGAGCAGCCGTTCTTTACAATAGGCTTCAGCTGAATCAATAATTGTTTGCATCTCTTTAACGTGATGATAACGGTCTTTGCTATTAACATCGATCCATTTACATTCACCTTTTAAGTATTCTTGTGTTTCTTGACTGAGGTTATCGAACCATTGTCTAAATGTTTTCATCTAAATACTCCTTTCGTTTTTATTGTTAGTATTGATTAACCAAAGATACCGTTAGACGTATTGTAATTCTGGATTACTAACGAACTAACTTCTTGAGGTTCTTCATACTGCTTAATGTCGATGTCAGGATTATCCCATAACATACGCTTATAGTCAGTCTTCATTTTTGTAAACACAGTCTTAATAATCTTACCATATTTACTTTCATAACGACCAGGCTCTAAGTCTTTCGTTAAGCGTTCTTTAACCTCATCGAACTTATCTTTAGCTTTCTTATATTCTACTTGAGCTACGATTAATTCTTTGATTTCGTTGTCAGTTAATTGTTTTGTCATTTTAGTTTCCTTTCATATTAAGTTGATTAATGTTTAACAATTGAGCAGTTTTAATTCATGCTCAGGAATATCAAAGCAGTTAGATGTAAATACCTTCGTCATCCCTCTGCTTTTGATCGAGTTTAGCAGCTTTTTCACTGACTTCCGGTTTAGGTTTAAGTCCAGTTTCATTCTGCATAATATAGATTTGATATAAGGTCATACCAGTCATTCTCCTCAGGTAGTCAAGTTCAACTGAAGCACCGTGTGGACAGCTCTTAAAACATTTATTATAACGTCTTCTGTCTACGGGTCTTATACCATAACAATCCGCATCATCAGCACCGAATCCATATCTTTCGACATAAGATTTTTCATGCCAGTCATCTATATCTTTACGTCTTTGCCTTGATTGCATTGACTTAAGATTCTTATAGATTTGTTGACGTCGAATTTCAGGGTCTTCACTTAACTTAGCTGTTCTACCATGTTTTCTTGGATATTTGGCAAGCCATTCATTATATGCTTTTTCCAATTCTTCTAAGGTAGGTGGTTTATAATCTGTAGGTCTTTTTTTAATATACATGATGATTTCCTTTCTTCTTAGTTGTTGTTGATGTTTACATACTCACTTTACCGGTTTCATAATGACCAAAGCAGTCTCTTATTAAATGGTAGCCGGTTCCATCTTTATAAACAAAATCACCTGTCTGATTAGGATACTCATATTTACCAGTACCAGCTTCTAAATGCTTTTTAATCAAGCATTCAGCACGCAATTTGTCTATAAATCTCAATGACTTAGGTATTGCCATGATAATTTCCTTTCCTTTAACAAGATTGATTATACAATATTTTTATTACGAGGTAAATAGGGTTAGAACATTTTTTTCATTTTTTCCTCCTTTCAATCAGTTAAGTAGTCATTAGCAAAGGTATTCTGAAGTCTGTCTTGAAGTTCATCTAAGTAGTTATTAGAGATTTTCTTCTTGCCAGTATTCAGTTTAATATCTTCTTTATCGTATGTTTGCCAGATACAATAGTGTTTATCTGCAAGTACAGCAAGTAAGGTAGTAGCAAGATTATATGCAGTCTGTTCTCCTAGGAGCTTTACCATCTTAGAGGCTGTACCATATGCATCATTACTATTAGCAAACTCGGCGATTAATGTTTTGTTAGTCATCTTCTTCCTCCGTGATTATGTTATAGAGTGCAATTAAAGCATACCAATAAATTGCTACGAGACTTACAGGCATCCAGAGTAATATGAAGAGCATCATAATGATTCCAGATTCGATTAAGCTATGATGTTTATGTTTTTCTTTTTCAAGATAGAAGTAATCGAAAGACATAATCCAGCCTGTGAGTAAGTATAGGATTATTAGTGTTGTCATGATTGCATCCTTACTTTATTCATTTCCATATATTCTTTAACCTTGATGAACTCTTCTTCTTTCATGACCAAGAATCCGCAGTCATTCATCATTTTGATAAGAGGTTGAGTACGGACTGATTCACGTTTAATAAAGAAGTATTCATTGTTGAACTGCATTTTACCTTTAGCATCTATAAATGTAGACCAGACAGGAACAGCACCATCATGTTCAAATTTAGCCTTACATTTGTCACAAGGTTCTGGGCTAGTCATACAGTGTTGAGGTATTTCTTTCATATGTTGATGGATTAGAATACCTTTAGGTTCATTGCAGTAAGGGCACATATCCATTCCGACGAAATTGTTCATTGTATAGTCTCCTTTCAATTAGTTAGATAACATGTTTAATGCGTTGAGTACTTTAGCAGCTTTGTCATATTCAGTATTTTGTATACGTTCAATGGCAAGTTTCTTAAGGATGTCAAAGCATTGTTGTTCAGTAGATAGTTGTTTAATCTTGGCTTCAACTGCTTCTTTAACCAGCTTACTAACTTCTGGCTGCGAGGGAGAACCGCTTGTAGTTGGAAGTTTGTTGAAGGTTTGTTTGGTGCCAAGAGATATTATGTCTGCACGTTTAGCCATAGGTTTCGTGAGAGTTCTTGTGATTGGTGTATAGTTAGGAGCTATATACTTTTCATTATTGTATGTGAACTCTTGGTTGTCACGGATATGTTTAGCTACTGTGCATTTATCGACGTTAAGTTCTTCGGCTAAGGCTTTGATTGTATTCCAAGTATGGCCGTCACTTTCGCGTTTGATGAATGTACCTTTTCTATGTTTAGGTTCATCGATACGTTTAATAGTAGGACCATCTTTAGTAAACTTGAAGCCGTCTTTATTATGGTTTACTAGATTTAAAAAAGCTTTCCTAGTATAGTCGAAGAGATAGGCAGCATCTTCGAGAGTGTAGACATCATTATCGATTGAGATTTTAATATTGGATTCACGCATAGTATTTGTTCCTTTCATTGGTTGTTAAGTTTAAATTTATCGTGTTAGTATTACGGGTTTAGTCTTAATCTAGATGGTCTTCATATAACTCTTCACCATTATATAAAGAGCCGATGTATTTATCAAGTCTATACATTTTGAGTGGTCTGTCAGGGATTGGATGATAGGTACAAACAACTTCACCTTGTTGACCATCACCTGATACCCATTTCTTACCGAGTTCTTGAAGCCACATAGAAGATTTAGACAATCTTACTATTTTGAAAAACTCATAAGCACAGATGCTGTATCCATAGTTATGAGCATAGACTTGACCGATTTCTCTTTTAGGTTGTGTCATGATTTACCTCCTTTCTTAATAATAATATGTTGCTTTGAAATATTGGTTAAAGTATTTATTAAAGACCTTTTTATTTTCCGGGTTTTTTCCATCACTTTCGGCGTTTTCCCAGATTTCAAAAGCTCCCTCGCAATTTTCGTAGTAGATATGGTTGTCATTATCATAGAAGTGTTTACGCATGAAGCTGGTAAAGTCTTCATTGTAGGTATGCATGTCATCTTTTTCGCACTTCTTGATATGGTCTTGAAGTTCAGTAAATTCGTTATCAGTGAACTTACATTTGGCGAGGATTAAGGAAGTACAGTCATCAGGACCGTATTCAAAAAATCCTTTAAGTTCATGTTTCCAATTTACCTGAGCCTCTTTAAGAGTTTTGCAGGTAGAGTGGATTACATACCATTCATCATGGGCGTAGCGAGAAGCAATGATATAGATTGTTTTTGTCATGTGTGTGTTTCCTTTCATAGTTAGTGGTTTAATAATCGTTGACATGTTCATCTACTTCAAAAGCACCTGTATCAAAATAGACATAGTTATCATCGTTTAAGATTTTATCCATGTCACCATCTGAATCAAGTACTATATTATAACCAGATTCTTTATTCAGTTTTCTTGCATAACGTTCTGCTGCAAGTTTATGTGTAAAGACTGCAATCGTAGTACCTTGGTCACAATCACCAGGACTATTACGGTCAACAGTATACACAGTATTGTCTCTAATATCAGTCATATTTTACTCCTTTCTTTCTGTTATAATGTTTTTTATTTGGAATTACTTTTGATGCATACATTCTATTAGTAAGCATCTCACGAGCTATTGGATTTCGCTTTTTTAATTTTTGTTTCATTGTTCACCTCACTTTCAATTTTTAAGATTTGCCATTGACAGCCATCTTCTTCATCACCAAGTAAGACTCTATCATCCTGGTCTACAGTCCGTTCGTATTCACCATTTTTATCATAAGTAAATATGTCGCGTTCTATTTCCTTTTTAGCTTCTTCTTTGGTTGGATATGTTCCTAAGACTCTAGCAAAACCATCACAAGTATCACCGAAGTCTGTATAGATAACTACATATATTTTCATGGTTGTTGTTCCCTTCATATTTAATTATCCTTCTAAGAAAAATACACAGTCTAAAGTATCATTCCATTGAGGTTTACTATTAAGTTCATTCTTGAGTTGCTCTTTTTGTTCATCATCTAATTCAGCAACGTCACGAGCTAATCTACTATAGAAGCCTTGTGAATGTTTTAAGCTGTTGATTGTTTTTAAGAAGATTTCATAGTTTGTTTCTTTAATTTGTTCAGTCATTGTATTTGTTCCTTTCATATTTATTATATTATTAAGTTGTTATTACGAGGTTTAGGATGATGTAAACAAGTAGTCATTCACACCATCCTAAATGATTAGTTATTCATCATCATACTCATCAGGTGGTAAGCATGAGTTGAAGCTTCCGACTGCATCA
>JAIKVP010000304.1 GCA_024685635.1 Lachnospiraceae bacterium | reverse complement strand
ATTATGCTATAATAGCCGTTAGAGTTTTAACATTTTCTTAAGGAGGCGTTAATTATGAAACGCATAGTGCTTACTGGCGGTGGTACCGCAGGTCACGTAACACCTAATATGGCTCTTATTCCTGAACTTACTAAAGCGGGTTACGATATACATTACATTGGCTCCTACGAGGGAATTGAGCAGAAGCTTATAGAGGAGATTGGGATTCCATATCATGGCATTTCCTCTGGTAAATTAAGAAGATACTTTGACCTTAAGAATTTTACGGATCCTTTTAGAGTAATAAAGGGTTGCCACGAGGCTAATCTGCTTCTTAAGGCACTTAAGCCTGATGTGGTTTTTTCTAAGGGCGGATTTGTGTCTGTGCCTGTTGTTCTTGCTGCTAAGAGGCGCCACGTGCCTTGCATCATCCACGAGAGCGACATGACACCTGGTCTTGCTAACAAGATTGCGATTCCGTCAGCGACTAAGGTTTGCTGTAATTTTCCTGAGACTATTGAGCATTTGCCTGAGGGTAAGGCGGTCTTAACAGGCTCTCCTATCAGGGAGGAGTTGTTTCAGGGCGATAAGAGCGAGGCGTTAAAGTCTTTGGGATTCAAGAAGGATAAGCCTACTCTTATGGTTATCGGCGGAAGTCTTGGCTCTGTAGCAATCAACACAGCTGTTAGAAATAACCTAGATGAGCTTCTTAAGAATTATCAGATTATCCACTGCTGCGGCAAGGATCATCTTGATAAAAAGCTTGAGGGCAAGAAGGGCTACAAGCAGTTTGAGTATGTCAAGAAGGAGCTTGCATCATATTTAGCACTTGCGGACGTTGTCATTTCTCGCGCTGGCGCTAATGCCATCTGCGAGCTTTTGGCACTTAGAAAGCCTAATATTCTGATTCCTTTGTCTGCTGCTGCAAGTAGAGGCGACCAGATTTTAAATGCTGCTTCATTTGAAAAGAGCGGCTACAGCAAGGTTATTCAGGAGGAGAAGCTCACTGACAAAGCCTTGGTAAATGCAGTCAGCGAGGTTTACACTAACAGGGCAAGCTACATAAATGCTATGAACACAAGCGAGCTTGCTAATCCAATCGAGACAATTATGGGACTCATAAAGGAAGTCAGCAAATAGAAAGAGGAATTATAAATGTTTACATTTGATAGTGTAGTTAGATACAGTGAAACAGGAACCGACGGTAAGTTAACCTTGCCGTCGATTGTTAATTATTTTCAGGATTGCTCAGAGCTTCATTCTAACTCTTTAGGAGTTAGCGTAACGACCTCTGAGACTGACGCCTGGATTCTTAATTCATGGCAGATTCAAATTAAAAAATACCCGTCTATCGACGAGCATATCAAGGTTGGCACCGCTCCCCACAAGTTCAAGGGAATCCAGGGCGAGCGTAATTTTCTAATATTGGATAAGGATAACAATGTCTTAGTAAATGCCAATTCTATCTGGTCTTTCTTCGACTTTGAGGCCAATACTCCTAAGAGAGTCACTGATGAGCAGGTTGAGACTTATAAGCCTGAGCCGCCATACGATATGGACTATGCTCCTAGAAGAATTAACATTAAAAATATTGAGGAGTCAGCATATCAAGAGGCCAACAGCCTCACTGTCACCAAGTCTATGACTGACTACCACAACCATATGAACAATGCGCAGTACGTGCTTGTTGCATATGACTATCTGCCTGATGATTATAAGTTTAATCAGCTTAGAGTTGAGTACCTTAAGCCTACGATGAGGGGCGACGTTATTAGTGTTAAGACATACCTTGATAACGACCGCTTTATCGTCCTTATCGCAAATGCTAACGAGACTCGCGCAATCTTAGAGTTTACCACAATTTAGATGCGACCATATATAAAACCAATCCAACAATTGCAAATATTTCAACTATTGCAGCTATTCTCCAGCGGTTTCTTGAAGAGCGGAGTCTAGCTGCAATTACTAAACTCTCGTCCTCGCTGGTTGGGGAATCCATACTAAATATCTGCTCGGAAACACCTTGTGGATAGACCTTGTTGAGGCAGGATTCACAGACAAGACCGTTGACTGCAGGGAAACGTCTGCAGACTAGACAGGTTGTCTCGGAATAATTGCCCTCTGCGTACAGCTTCATACGCTTCATAAACATATCACCGATTTCACCGGTTCTAAATGGATCCGCTTTTTTGACGTAATTGATTGCGGCGTTGGCATACATAGGCTCTTTTAAGTCAAAGTTAGAGCTTACTCTCGCCATCATTACTATATCTTTTTCAACAGCGCTTACTTCAACATCTGACATATAAATACTCCTTAGAATCATAAAATATAAAATGCAGGGATAAACATTCCTTAAATTCATAGAACAAATACATTAATAAATACCCCTCTAATTTCATATAGCAAAAGGTGTAGGAACTTCCTACACCTTTTGATTATAACTCATTATAAAAACTCTGACAAGATAGGGCATTAAGACTCAACTGCATCCATACTTGCCATCCCACTATACGCAGTTAATGTCAGGTTGCCGTTGGAATTATTCATCGCTCCTTCGTTAGCCTGATTAGCGCTCGGATTAGCATTGGCGTTAGGGTCAGCATTTGGATTTAGATTTGGGCCTAGATTAGCATTAGGATCCATGTTAGGTTCATCATTTGG
>JAIKVP010000073.1 GCA_024685635.1 Lachnospiraceae bacterium | reverse complement strand
TCTTCTCTTGATAGCCTTTTCTGGATAAATAAGTGGAGTAAGCTCTCTATATAAGGCATATCCATTGATTAAAAGTGCTCCAAGCCATGCACCAATCTCTGCGTATGCTGCAGCCATAAAACCAAGGTTGCCCATCAAAGTAGTTATAACCAGAATTCTAATAACCATCTCAGCAACACCTGAAATTGTTGGAAGCGTCTGCTTACCCATACCCTGTACGGCACTTCTCACTACAAAGAGGCAGTCAACAAAGATTATTGCAATTCCACAAGCTGGCAAGAACTCGCAAACTAGTGCAATCTGCTCTTGTCCAGTTAAGAGGAAGCCTGCTAAAATCTCTGGCTTAAAATACATAAATCCACCTAAGAGAAGGTATGAAACTATTGAAATCCCAAGGCAGACCAAAAGTCCGTCCTTAATTCTATGATACTCTTTTGCGCCGTAATTCTGGCTGGTATATGCGCTCATAGCATTGCCAGCTGTCATAGCAGGATTCATAAAGAGGTTAAGGTATTTGCTACATGCTGCATAAGCCGCTGTGTAGGCAACGCCGTAAGCATTTACAAAGCCCTGAACAACCATACATCCAACTGCTGTAATAGAGTTCATAAATGCCATCGGAAGGCCATTAGCAAGCAATTCAACATATACCTTGCTCTCATTTATAAAATACTTTCTCTCAAGCTTAATTAGCGGCATCTTAATCAAACGAGCAATACATATAGCAGAAGACACAAGCTGCGCAAATACAGTAGCAATCGCCGCTCCCTCTACTCCTCTTCTAAGGACAAATATCAATAGATAATCAAGTCCTAAATTAACCAAAGAAGAAACTATAATCGCATTAAGAGGAGTCTTGCTGTCTCCAAAAGCCCTTAAGATAGCACCGCAAACGTTATAGCAAATGCTAGAAAACAGTCCGCCAAATACAATATATCCATATAAAAGGCTGTCGCCCATAATAATCTCATTGGTTCTAAGTAGCCTCAAAGCTGCTGGCAAGAACATTACACTGACCACTGAGAGTATAAGCGAAAGATTAACGCCAAGCACTATAACTCCGCCAAGTCTGTGCTTTAGTTCCTCAAAATCCTTAGCTCCGTAGCTCTGCGCAATAAGCACTCCAAATCCATTAGCTAGTCCTACTGAAAAGCCAACAATCAGGAAAAATAAAGTTCCCATATTGCCAACCGCCGCAAGTGCGTTATCTCCTAGTCCTTTGCCTACCATCCAGGTATCAGCAAAATTGTAAAACTGCTGAAACATACTTGTCAAAAGTAGTGGCCAAAAAAACGAAAGTATAAGCTTAATTGGACTTCCAACTGTAAAATCTATCTCTTTTTGCTTGTTCTTTTTAACTGCAATATTAGTCATAAAAATCACCCTTTTCCGTCTAAAAAAATCTTCATAAAAGGTGCAGTTTCTTTATGTTAATATTGTAATATTTTGCCCTTAAGAATAAAATTATATATTTGTTTAAAACTGCCCAATTTTTGTCATTTTCAATTGACAGCATTTTCCTATCTTGTTATAGTGGGTTTATGGAAACAAATGCTAATATTTACAAAGAAAACATCCAATTTAATACCTCGTCTTCTATTTTTTTGACAGAAAGCGAAAGCCCGGAATCATTCCCTGCTCATTGGCACGATGCCGCTGAATTTACCATTTGCCTAAAAAGCAGCTGCACATACAGGATTAATGGCACCTTATATGAGCTTAAGGAAGGGGATGTTCTTTTGACATGGCCCCAGCAGGTTCATGAGACTATCAAGGCGCCAAGGGGTGGCGTTATCTTTATACAGTTTTCTTCTACGATTATAGAGGGCAATCTTGATTTGGTTTCTATTTCCAGATTTTTGTATGAGTATCGCCATATTTCAAATACCAAAAACCCTGAGCTTGCTGGATTTATAAGAGATAAGATATATGAGATTAAAAGGATACATAATGAGTCTGATCCTTTAGAGGAGACCAGGTGCAAGATTATTATTTACGACATTCTTCTTAAGATTGGTGAGCATGTGATTAAAGAGTTCTTAGGGGATTATGACCTAAAGAAGAGTGCAAGCACAAGCCTCAAATACATCCACTCTGCCTGTAACTATATTATTGAGAACTCTCACGATAGCATTACCCAGGCTGAGGTTGCTGAATATGTTGGCTTGTCGAGCTATTATTTTTCCAAGCTTTTTAAGCAGTTTATGCATATATCATTTCCTGCATATCTGTCTAATATAAGAGTTAAAAATGCTTGTAATCTCTTGTTAAATGACAATCTTTCTATCACTGAATGTGCCTTTATGTCGGGCTTTCAGTCAACGACTGCGTTTAACAAGGCTTTTCACGATGTGACCGGTTATTCGCCTAGGGATTTTAGGAAACTTTATAGGTAGAGGAAGTTATATAATAGGCTATTCATAATTATTATAATTAATTAGCCTGTAATAGACTGATTTAATAGTATTATAGACAAATAAAGCCTATGATAAGTTAGCATATAACTTATCATAGGCTCTAATTTTAATATACAATTGTCTCATTCCTCTTAGACTCTTCCCAGTTGCAGTTATCATAAGCATCGCAGCGATAACAGCGCCTTGAGAGTTTATCTGCAGTATATAAAATGCCGGCTAAATCGTCATTGGCAGTAACATTTACATCTCTATGATTACCGATTGCATCAGAAATCAACCTTATATCCTCTTCCTCAAGACCGATATCCTCTAAGACAATCATAGCAAGCCTGATGCCTGCTAATTCATGTGGCGTTCCATCAGTATACTCTCTGCCACGCCCGATATCGTGAAGCAAGGCTGCAGCATACACTGCATATTTTGGAATATCAAGCTTCTTCTCTAAGCAGATAATATAAGCAATCCTAGCCACATCTAACAAATGCGTGATGTCATGCTTACAAAACTCCCTAGTTCTCTCTGAACCCTCTATAAGCCTAAGCTCCCTTGTAAACACAGGATGTTTAAGAATCTTCCTTATAAACTCGTCTCCCTCGCCAAACTCTGCTCCTAAAACAGACATAAACTACACCTCTAATCACGCTTCAAGCATTTTATAAAATGTGTCAGCTAATTTGTCATCTTCTAAAAAGGCTCCTCGCTTAACGACCGTCACAGTCTTAGCGCCCGGCTTTTTAATTCCACGCATGGTCATGCACATATGCTCAGCCCTGATTAAAACCATAACTCCCTTAGGCTTAAGCTCATTCATAAATGCGTCAGCAATCTCATTAGTAAGCCTCTCCTGAAGCTGAAGTCGTCTAGCGTAAACCTCAACTAATCTAGCCATCTTAGACAGGCCAACCACCTCGCCGTTAGGAATATAGGCAATCGCAAGCTCTCCGTAAAATGGCAGCATATGATGCTCACACATAGAATAAAAATGAATATCCTTCTCAAGCACAATGTCCGTATTGTCTACATGAAATCGCTTAGCAAGCTGAGTTGCTGCGCTGTCAGTATAACCCGCCGCAATCTCCTCATACATTCTAGCAATTCTGTCAGGCGTATCTAAAAGTCCCTCTCTAGTTACATCCTCGCCAATTCCCTCTAAAATCAGCTTAACGCCCTCTTTAATCTTATTCTGGTCCATAATAAAGCTCCCTTTATATATTTTAAGAAAATGCTAAAAGCACTCTTTATAAATCATATCATTTCTTTCCAAAAGTCCTCTCATACACTGCCTTAACCTCATCGCCAGTAGCAAGAAATCTTGAAAATGCACTAGCTGATCCCGCAGCGAGTCCCATATGAAAAGCGTATTCCATATCCTTCTTAACACTGTATCCATATAAAAATCCAGCAACCATCGAGTCTCCAGCGCCTACGCTGCTGACAAGCTCTCCCTTAGGCGCCTCACTCTCATAGACATCGCCATCCTCAGTAAGCATAACCGCGCCGTCTGCAGCAAATGAAACAATGATGTTTCTAGCGCCTAGCGACTGCATTTGCTTAGCGTAATGAATGGCCTGCTCCTTAGTTGTTATCTCAACACCAAATATCTCTGAAAGTTCGAAATTGTTAGGCTTAATCAGGAATGGATTGTATGGCAAAACATTGGTAAGTAAGTCCTTAGTCGCATCGACAACAACAGGAATACCTCTGTCTGAAAGCTTGCGCATAATGTCACTGTATATTTTAGATGGTACCGAATCTGGCACCTTGCCACCAAGAATTAAGATGTCATCAGAAGTCAAATCATCCATTTTCTCAAATAAAATATCTAACTTCTCCGATGAAATCGCAGGCCCCATTCCGTTAATCTCCGTTCCGTCAACAGAGGTTAATTTCATGTTAATTCTTGAGCTGCCCTCTGGTATCTTAATGCCCTCTGCATTTATTCCAAAGGTCTTAATAAGCCTTGTAATCTCCTCGCCGACAAAGCCGGCAGAGTAGTATATTGCTGTGGTTTTAAGTCCTAGATTGCTTAAAACGACCGAAACGTTAATGCCCTTACCGCCAGGAAGCACAAGCTCTGAGCTGGTTCTGTTAGTTCTTCCAAGTTGAAAATTATCAACGCTCACAAAGTAATCTAGCGACGGATTAAGCGTCACTGTATATATCATAGTTCTACTCCTTATCAGTCATAGCGCCATAAGAGGGTTATTTAACAAATGTTAATCTAGAATCCTTCATACAGCGATGTTCAATCTCCCTAACCTTAGATGGTGTCTCACCGTCAAAATGCACCCACTCAGGTTTAGCAAGCACTATTCGAATATTATTAACCCTGTAATTTTTAACATTTGAAAAAAGCAAATGTTTCTTAAGATAGACAAGCGCTACCTCTAAATAAAGCTTAGGCTTCTTAGCAATCTTAACAACACAGACATCTAACTTGCCATCACCAGGATCGGCATAAGGGCAAAATGGCACACCACCGCCCTCCATAGGATGAATCATAGAAACTGCAAAAAACATTTCCCTGATTCCAATTCTCTTATTATCTAGATATATTAAGGCCATAGAGCCCTTCTTAGTCATAACCTGCTTTAATCCGACAAATAAATAGACCAGCTTGCCAAGCTTAATCTTATTAAGCACCTTCTTAAGTCTGCTTCTCTCAGCCTCTTCGCAAATGTCGGCATCATAGCCGATTCCGCTACTTATAAGATATCGTCTTACATGCCTTACATCATCCTCGTCTAAATATACTGCCTCGCCGACATCAAGCAATATCTCCTCAGGCTTCTTAATCAAATGAACAAGCTCTCTTATAGCCTTTTTTCTGACTCCAACATTTCTCGCAAAATCATTGCCCGAGCCAACCTTTAGGCATGAAAGCTTAACAGCGTTAAAATTGTCAATTGCATTAACTACCATGTTAAGCGTTCCGTCACCACCCATCACAACAATGTGATTGCAAATGCCATTTTGTCCATTACTTAACTCTTTTACGCATTCTGTCAATGCCTTCTTGTCGTCAAATATATGTAGTTTATAATCTATATCATATTCTCTTAATAATGCTTTAACCTTCCTCCAGACCTTTCTTCCGCCACCGGAAGCTGCTGTAGGATTTAATATAAAATGATACATAGCACTCCTTATCAAAAAACGTAGCAATAACGCCACAAAATACCAAACTATAATAACATTTATTGAATATAAATGCAATTGATAGCTAGTGCTTATGGGCATAAAAAATCAGTTAGAGGATATATTCCTCTAACTGATTGTAAATAGTTATGATTATCTTAAATTATTACTGATATAAAGATAACGTCATATCGTCAATGGTATTAGACAAGCTGCTAAGCTCTTCCATAGTAGCGTTAATCTCTTCCATATTGGCATTTTGTGATGCGATATTATCATTAATCTCGTTAATCTTGCCAAGCACATCCTTAACCATATTGTTCATATCTGTAAGAATCTCTCCGATATGGTTAGTTGTCTCCTTAGTAGAATCAGCAAGCTTAGAAACCTCTCCAGCAACAACCGCAAATCCCTTACCAGCCTCACCAGCTCTAGCAGCCTCGATACTTGCATTAAGAGAAAGCAAGTTGGTCTGATTAGCAATCTTTTGAATGCTCTGAATAATCTGCATTGAACTATCAACTGATTCCTCAATATCACGCGCAGACTGAGAAATATCATTCTGCTTAAGAGAAACTGTATTCATCTGATTGGTTGCATCCTCAACTACAGTTGATACATTAGTGATACTGTCACGAAGGTTAGAGATAGCAGGCTCAAGCTCGTTCTTAAACTTGTTTTTATTCTCTTTCTCCTCTGAAATATCAAGGATAGAACCTGCAATCATAACAGGCTCTCTATTATCACCCCAGATAACTGAGCTCGATGCTCTAAACCATTTGTAACGACCAGATTTATGCTGGATTCTATATTCCATATCAAATACTGTCTTACCTGAAATATCAGCTAACTGTCTTCCAATAAGCTCAGACGCAGCGCCTACATCATCTGGATGAATCTTGGTGATCCATGACTGCATAATAGATGGAAAATCATTCTCACCCGAGTAGCCTAATAACTCTCTAAACTGTGGGGAAAAAACCATAGGTGTATTAGGATCATCTACAGCACCCTCTCTTAAGTCCATGCTCCAGGTTCCTTCTAATGTCATACGGTCAATTGCAACCCGTCTTATTCTCTCAGTCTCTAAAGCAGCGTTGGTCTTTAATTGCTCATCAATATCTGTAAATGTTCCAATGAAAATCTTAGGTGTGCCATTAGGATATCTTAATACCTCACCTGCAGCGTGGAACCACTTGTAGCCCTCGCCCTTAACATCAAGTCTGTAATCAATGTTATACTTGGTTCTGTTAGAAGTGTCGGCCGCTGCCGCACCATAGTTAGCAAAGACAGCATCAATGTCATCTGGATGAATAATAGCCGGCAAGGAGTCCATGGTGTCAGCGAACTCATCTCTAGAACGCTTAACCATTCTTCTAAAGTCGTCTGTGTAGACAACCTTGTAGTTCTCACCCTGCTCGTTGTAATAGGAAATCCAGATTCCAAGATGTGTGCTTGTATTGATAAGATCAAGTAACTTATATCTGTCGTCGGCCTCAGTTTTAGCCAGTTTTAACTGTCTCTCAAGTTCCGCGATCTTACTAGATTCATCGCTAATAGAATTGTTCTTTTTAAACATAACCTCACCTCATACAAAATAATACATGTTATATATACTACATTTATCTATGCGTCGCCAAATATTATGCCACTAAAAAATATAGCATATACAACTTGCTTAATCACCATTTTAGCATAATAGGTGGGCACTCTCAACGATTGTTATTATATTAACAATTAAAGTTTATTAACAAGTGAAAAAATGCGCATAACCAGACGATTATGCGCAAGGAATATTGTTATTTATTTGTATGATGATAAATTAGATTATTTCAAAAAATGCTTAATTAGTCGTTATAACCATTAGGATTCTTGCTCTGCCAATTCCAAGAATCAGCGCACATATCCTCTATGCCATACTTAGCCTCCCAGTTAAGCTCCTTCTTAGCAAGTGATGCATCTGAATAACATGTCGCAATATCACCCGGCCTTCTAGGCTTAATCTGGTATGGAACATCATGACCGCAAGCCTTAGAAAATGCCTTAATCACATCAAGAACACTGTAGCCATTGCCAGTTCCCAAGTTATAAATCTTAACGCCAGGATTCTCCTTAATCTTATCTAATGCCTTAACATGACCAAGCGCTAAATCAACGACGTGAATATAGTCTCTAACACCCGTTCCATCTGGCGTGTCGTAATCATTACCAAATACTCCAACACATTCTAATTTGCCGATTGCAACCTGCGCAACATAAGGCAAAAGATTGTTAGGAATACCCTTAGGATCCTCGCCAATCATACCACTCTTATGAGCACCGATAGGGTTAAAATAGCGAAGTAATATTACATTCCAGTCGTTGTCTGCAGTGTGAATATCAGTTAAAATCTGCTCAAGCATACTCTTAGTCCAGCCGTATGGATTGGTTGGACTTCCCTTAGGACACTCCTCTGTAATAGGGATAAACGCGGGGTCTCCATAAACCGTTGCCGAAGATGAGAAAATGATATTTTTGACATTGTGCTCTCTCATAGACTCAACTAAAGTTAAGGTTCCCTGAATGTTATTTTTGTAATATTCAAGCGGCTTAGCAACCGACTCGCCAACTGCCTTAAGTCCTGCAAAATGAATGACCGCGTCGATAGCTTCCTTGTCAAAAATCTTATCTAAGGCAGCCTTATCAAGCATATCATTTTCATAAAATGTTACCTTCTTGCCTGTGATTTCTTCTATTCTGTCAACGGCTTTTTTGCTTGAATTATACAGGTTATCTAATATTACAACCTCATAGCCCGCATCAAGCAATTCAACGCATGTGTGACTTCCGATATAACCTGCTCCACCTGTAACTAGTATTTTCATAGTGTATATTCCTCCTTTATGTCTCGTCAAAATCTTACTAAATGATTATGTCATTAGCTTATTTTAACATAGGCAAAAGATTAACTCAACAAGTCAATCTACTGCTTATTTTGAAAAAAAATATATGGTCAATCCGCCTTGAATTGTCTACTGTTTTGTTGTTTAATATTAAGTAAGATGATTCACTATTTTGGGGCTTGGTTTTTTGGACAAGGAGGAATGAAAATGTTAAAGGTTGATGATTTGATTAAGGATTTTACTGACGGTTTGATGGATGATAAATTGCTTGATATCTATCTTGATGAGGCTAGGATTGATAGTCAGAGAGATAGATATATTAGGGCTTTAGTAGAGTATAAAAAGCTCTTTGGAGATGAACTTATTGGAATTTATAGTGCTCCTGGAAGAAGTGAGATTGGCGGTAATCATACGGATCATCAGCACGGGGAGACCTTGGCGGCTTCTATTAATGACGATGCGATTGCATTTGTTAAAGAGGAAGATTCCTTGGTTAAGGTCTTATCAGAGGGCTATGATATGATTACGATTGACCTTGATGATATTGATAAAAAGGACAGTGAGGAGGGCACTACTATCGCTCTAATTAAGGGTGTTATCGCTGGGGTTAAGGAGCATGGATATAAGATTGGTGGCTTTAGTGCTTATGTGACCAGTGATGTCTTATCTGGCTCTGGGCTCTCATCTTCTGCTGCATTTGAAACCCCATTATCCTTTAGATAAATCTCGCTAAGCATAAGAGCAAGCGAAACATTCTGATGCGTTACATCATGATTAGTATAAACATTTTGCAGGTACTTATAGGAAGAATTACCAGACGCGTTTACAGTTTTAAGAAATGCATCAATATCCCCGCCTTCAAGTGCCTTAACCTCATCCTTCACGCGCTTATTTTCCTCATAAAAATGTATCGCTCTTAAGAAGGCGCGGTCATTACA
>JAIKVP010000292.1 GCA_024685635.1 Lachnospiraceae bacterium | reverse complement strand
TGCTCTTTTGTCTTTCCATACTCCTCAAGCCCTAATATCTTTGACACAATATTGCAAATGGAAGTCTTGCCACATCCGGGCAGGCCCGAGAAAACTGTCAGGAATCCCTGTACAACACAGACCATAATATTCATGATATCGTTTCTGGAGTAATTCGGACGGACCGTTTTCATACAGGAAATGATATAGTATATCAATTCCTCTTTGCCACTTAGATCGCTTTCCAAAGCATTAAGTGTTTCCACTTTCTCATCAAGATTCTTCTGATCATTATCATTCTCCCACGAAGCAGCTGCCTTCAGCATTTTGCTGGACATATATCCATCAAATATGATATCTGTCATTCTTTCCGAATAGTTTGTTACCATATTGACAAATTTACTTTCAAGTTGATCCGTGTCCTTTCGTAAATTCTCAATATGTTTTTTGTAATACTTTTCATTTTCTATCAGAACATCGATCTTTTCCTGCAGCGTTAAAGCCTCTTCTGCAGTTTTGATTTTATCCTTGAGAGACTGAAGTTCTTTCTCACGCTCTTCTATCTCTTTGGATAACTCAGCATTCTTAGCCTCTTCCTGACTTTTTGTCTCGGCAGCCTGTATTTCACCTTCTGTCCTCTCTTTCAGAGCATTCAAATCTTCCAGGTCTGCCCTGGCCTCCTCAATTTTGGCCTGAACTGAGCGCATCCCCTGAAATTTCATCAACAATTCCGGATTTTGATCTATGACACCCGCTATAAGTTCATCCGTTCGAACCTGATCTTTGTTATTCAGCAGCAGTCCGAATACGAGTTCAGATGCCTCTTCATAAAACTGATTCAGCTCTTCTTCCTCTGTCAGTATTTTTCTGATTCGGTCTTTTCTCAGTTGTTTTATCTCTTCCGGCAAAGAATCGCCTGCAATCTGAGAACCTCCGATCCTTTCTACAACCTCAACTGCATCAAAGTCTGCACCGCTTATTTCTTCATCTGCTTCAAGCGCTTCTTTAAAACTAAGTAAAAGTTCCTTATCAGTAATCAGGTCTATCGGAACCGGATTTGCGCCTTTTTTTATGGAATAATAATCCCAACTGTCGCATCCAAGAAGATTTTCGACCTCAAATGAAGCCTCAACTCGTTTTCTCTGACAATCCTCTACCTTATATCCCATTACATAATGCTTGCTTTCAACATCAGGAAGAACTAAGTAATACATTTCTGTTTCGGTATAGTAGTTTTTATGCATCATCACTTCAAAAGGTCCGGCGTAGAACCCTTTTTTGATGCTTATCATTACTTCCTGACCTTCCACAATATCATCGCATTCAATTCTGACATTTCGCTTTGACCCTATTTCTTCTTTTATGCTGTCCGGAGTAAGCAGCTTATACAATCCCAATTTTGATAAGTCAATAATTTTTCCTTCCTCATATCCTTTGAATGCCCCGTATCTATATCCTGTAGGAATGGTCTCATTATTCGGACTATAGGTTTCTTCCAATTCGCCTGTCTCAAAGCAGAAGGCTATCGGCTTCTCATCCCGAAAATGCTTTCGCATAAAACTGTCTTGTTCCGGACTATTAAACTTGTAATAAAAATTCACATTATGCCTTATAGATACCGGTAACAATTCTTCGATTTCGCTTTCCAGAAGTGGCGTATATACATCATTTTCATATTTTCCTATCGGCGTAAAATTGTAAAAAGCATTGATCCCTCTTTCAACAATCCGTATCTCTCCGATGTATGCTGTCATTTTGTTTTTCTCCTTCTTTGAATCTGTTTTTTCCTGTATCAAAGTCTGTACGGTATCCTTTTTCTCAAGGTCTGTTTCTGATCCTTCACCTACACTGCTTTCACCTACGCTGTTTTCATCTACCATATCCTCGCCTACACCATTTTCATCGATATCGTCTTCTTTGTCATCTTCTTCATCCGTCTCAATGACATTCTCTTTTTGTACCGTCCTTTCCAACTCCGCTTTTTTCTTCTCTTCAGCTTCTTTCGTTTTTGCCGCCTTTTCCTGTGGAGTTAACTTCTTCCTTTTCGCTTTGCCCGGTGTTATCTGTCGTTTATTTACCTCAGGTTTACTATTATCTTTGGTATTTTCATCACTATGACCTTCTGCTTTTTCATCCTCAGTACCCGGCTGGTTCTCCTCCATATCACCATCACATAACGAAAGAATATCAGCAACTCTACTATCAATATCTTCACATCCAATAAACTTCATTTGAATGCAGAACCACTTTTTATCAAATTTACTATCCGATGCTGCTATATAACTGTTTATGCACTCTGCCAACTCTTCATTACTGAAAGATTTTATTATATCTTCGCTAATTTCTTCTTTGTCGAGCAACTGACCAATATTTCGAACAAACTCTTTGGTATGTGTTTCTGCAAAACTCTCCAGAATTTGAACATATGCCTCATCTTTGTTTCTGAATAATTGCACGACAATATCAGGCAAGTTTCTCTTGACAAGAACCGATCTTTTATCCTTCTTACCAAGCCTTGAATCATATCGTCTGTATTTTGCACTGTTTTTCTTAAGCGGATCCAAAAGAACTCCGTAATCACAGTTTTGAATAAACTTTATTAATTCTTCATCACTCAGAAAATCCAAAATATAACCCATGTCCATTCTCCTTTTTCATTCGTAATGTGAGGGCCCCATCATTATTCATTTCGCTAGATCTCTACAAATCCCTGTCATAATAGAGATGGGAGGGGTCTGACCCCACCATTTTATATATCGATGGTATTAACAGCCTTTCTTTCCGCTTCTATGATCCTCTATTGAACAAGCCCCCGGTGTCCCATACTCTATCAGACCT
>JAIKVP010000257.1 GCA_024685635.1 Lachnospiraceae bacterium | reverse complement strand
GATAGTAATACCTAACGGAGTGGTTTAGTGGGAGATTAGTAAAGTATCTGTTTTATAAACTTAAAAATCATATGAATCAGACTAAAAGATGGTTTGATTCATATGATTTTTTTAATTTGTGCATGAACGGTCGAAATTATGTAACGAACGGTTTGGAGATTGGAAGATAATTTGATAGATTAGTGGTAAATATTTTAAGGAAGGGAGGCAGATAGCATGACGCTGCAGGATTTTACAATCTTTTGGTGGTTGTTCAGACATAAAAAATAAGCATATTATAGCTGTTGTTTGGATGATTTTAGGTCTGAGTTTTATTATTAAGCTTCCTTTTGATGTGTATGGGAGCTTAATATAATCTTTTTGTAGATGTATTGAGTATAGGAGGATGATTATAAATGAAGAATTATATTGCAAGGGCTTTGAGTATTATCATGAGCATAATTATATGCATTTCTTTTACTTTTGGTGGAAATGCTATGGCTATTGCCGAGACTATATCAGGTGATGCATCATCTGATGCGTCGTCAAATGCTATGCTTGTGGCTACAGATTTTAATAATGATGTATATACATTTAAGGATAAGGGCGTAAAAGTGCTTGTTGTTAAGAAAAACTCTTGGAATGATGGCTATGTAGCTGACATCAGCATAGAGAATACGGGTAGTGAGCCGCTTAGTAACTGGCATATTGATCTTAAGGTTAAAGGCGATATTGACAGTGTGTGGAATTCTGAATACGAGGTTAAGGACGGCAAGCTTACGCTGTCTTATCCTACATGGAAGAGGAAGATTAACGCCGGTGAGATATATACTGTCGGAATGAAGGTTAATGGCACTTTCGGTGACTTTGAAGATTTTTCGTATTACGAGGACGCCAAGGATGTATCGGATTTATATAAGATTGAGTACAAAGTCAGGAATACATGGCCTCATCACGCTATTATTGATGCTGTCATAACCAATACAGGAGATACAACTCTTAGAGACTGGTCATTGGCTATGGATTATGACGCAGACATCATAGATATGTGGAATGCAGATGTTGTAAGTAATGAGGGTGGTTCATATAGATTAAAGTGCAAGGATTACAATGCAGATATCGAGCCTGACGAGAGTGTTACATTTGGATTTCAGGCGGTGTATGAGGGAGATGAGGTTGTCCTTCCTGCGAACAGCAAGCTTTACGCCGTGGCAGATTCTAAGCTTGTCCCGGTTGAAACAGACAGAGTAGATTGGTATAAGACCATATCTAAGGCTGATTCAGAAGAAGCGATTAGAATGAGAGACAGCGTTAAGGATGTGGTTAAGGTTGCGATTATAGACTCCGGTGTGGATTACTTCGGAGAGGGTGATGAGATTAATCGAGTTGATTTTATACATGATACGGATGAGGAGAATCCGTTATATGATGATAGAAGTGGGCATGGCACCGGAGTAGGTGGTATGCTTGTTGGTGTGGGTAAGAAAGCAGAAGAAGAGGAAGAAACAACTGAAGCAGAACCGGCAGATGTTGATTTTAGTTATCTTACTGACGCAGACTATATAGAGGCGGTTGATGTTGAAGAAGACGAACAAGATACTGACGATGACTTAACAGATGAAGATGATTGTAGCGATTATGATAATGATGATTACGAAGATTACGATGTTGAAGACTATGACGAGGAGTCTTATGACGAGGACGAAGATTTAGACAATGATGTAATTGATGCTAGTGACGATGCGGATGAAACATATGAGGATTCTGACAACGACTTGAATTTGTTTGAATATAATGATTTGTATGGAGATATAGAAGGCCTTAATCCTAATATAGATCTCACATCACTTAGGGTTCTTGATGAGAATAACGAGGCTCCTGTAAGTAGAGTTATAGAAGCTATTGAGTGGGCGATTGATAACGGAATCAATATTCTTAATTTAAGCTGGGGCACTAATGTTGATAGCCCTGAACTTCACAAGGTTATTAAAAGAGCGTATAATAAAGGTATGCTTATTATTGCAGCTGCAGGCAATGATGGAACAGTCTCATATCCTGCCAAGTATGATGAGGTAATAGCTGTAGGCTCTGTTGACAGTATGGCTAAGATTGCTTCTGACAGCGCATCAGGAGATGGTATAGAACTTGTAGCACCGGCAGAGGATGTAATAGCATATACATCTTTCGGTATTCTTACATTTACATCAGGAACAAGCTTCGCAGCACCTCAGGTGACTGCGCTTGCATCAATCTTGTGGCAGCAGGACATCTCTGTATCCAACAAATGCATCAGAGAGCTTTTAAGGCAGTCAGCAAGCCCGTTTGGAGATACCGATTGCTATGGATATGGTGTTATAGACTATGAAAAAGCAGCGGGAATGTATGAGGATTTCGTCAATAATTATGTAGAGGAAAATGTATACGATTCAGAAGATGCGTGCATTGATGAGGTAGATAAAGTTCCTACTGTTTATGAAGAGTATGTAAAGGGATTATGGGCGAATCATTATAAGATGCTTAGTAAGAAAAATCAGGAAATAGAATTCATAAAGTTAGGTATCGATTGGCCTGATAATGCGAATTCAGGATTAAAGGGAATGACTGATAATCCTGAATTCCATGGTGGTATTAAATTCCCGGGAGATAGTCTCAACGCAGAGGACTTTGAAGAAGAGTATATTAGTCCGAAGAAAAAATCAAAAAAAGCTCATGTTAATGGATATCTTATATCAGTAGATGGATATCTTGAAATGATGCTTATGGCATATAATATGGAAAATGATGGAAAACTTTTGAATAAAAAAAAGAGTATGGATTCGCAAAGGTTATCCAAGAGGATTGTTAGAAAAGTAAAACAGGCAATAGTAGCTAAGTATGAAGGAGAACCATGGTTTAAAAAGCATCTTAATAATAAAGGCGAAATTAAAAGAATTACTGATTCTGGCGAGAAGCAAATTATTAGAAATTTTATCGTAGGAATGGCATTGCACACTCTTGGAGACTATTATGCACATCAAACATATGGGTTAATAGAGCCTTGTGATTATTATACTTCAGTTAAGAAGATTAAAGAAAATAATAAGACAGTCTCTAAGCGTATTGTTAAAAATATTGATACTAAGTATGTAAGAATCACTCATGGTATATCAGGGGATGGTTTGTCCAAGCTCCTTTCGATTGATGCTTCATCGAATGGCTCATCGAACGTTTCATCGAATGCGGAGAGACAAAATATACTCGATAGATTGTTATATCTTAAAAATAAGAATGGCGGTAAAAATCCAGCGTTTTTTGATAATAGGGCAGATAACAGATATATATCAAAGAATAGATATGAGTACACCAAAAAGATATATTCTGAACTTATAAGGGACAGACTCAAAAAAGAAGGACTCGGTTTAGTCTCGTCTAAAGACTATATTTATAGCTCTAGTTCAGATGGTATCAAAAGCATTAACGAGTTTAGTTCATTAAATCTGTATGATAGAGTTAACTACATGGAAGATCGTTTTGTTATGGATACGATCGACAACGATTTAAATCTTCCTTCATCCGATGCCATGGTAAATAGAATTAATTCTGAGAATGTATATAACGAGTATAAGAAATGGCAGAAGGTAAACATCGTGCTTCCTAAAGATATTTCAGGAGATGCTTCTATGAAAATATGGAAGGTTGCATTTGGCCAGGGTATATTTGGTATTCCGAAACCAGTTGGAGTTGTAAACACCGAGGATAAGAGCACTTATGCTTATGAAGAAGATGATTCTAAAAGAGTGTATTCATTTATTGGAGATACAAATTCGAAGTATTTAATTAATGTTACAGTGAGTCAAGACGCGACAAAAATGATCTCATACAGACTATTTACGGTTAAGCCGAATGAATTGAGTGAATATGAGAAGGATGATGATACTTTTACGGTTCACTGTGGTAAAGATGGTAATAAGAAGGGGTATGATTTCGAATATAATACTAAAATGACGGAAAAAAAGTTGAAATATATTAATGTGTTGGATGAGAAGGAGGTTGCTCTTGATTTGAAGGAATTCTTTAAGGTCAGTCTTACAGGAAGTGTTAGTGGGCAAGGATACGGAAGGAAAACAGCCCTATCTAATGCTGAAGTTAAGATATGGGAAGCTAATAATCCTAAGAAGTGTTTGTATGCCTATACGTCGAAAAAAGGTGCATTTACATTTGATAAAAATTTATATCCCGGTTTATATTGTTATACAGTGACTAAAGCAGGATATAATAGCATCTCCGGTCAGATTTTAATAAATGAAGATCCGGTTAATCAGTTGGGTAATATTTATTTAGACGAAGAAGTTCCGATATGTAAGAATATTTCAGGATATGTAACTGATCTTACCAATAATTATTCAGTAAGAGATATAAAGATAGAGGTATATAAAGGGGATAATACAGAACAGCAACCTTGTGCAACAGCGTTTACTGATATGAGGGGACAATATGTTATTAAAGAGTTGCCAGAGGGAACGTATACTTTCGTTGTTAAAGATGAGAGAGAAGCTGTCAATGAAGAGAAATATGTTACGTTCAGCAAGAGCGTTACGGTTAAGCAGAAGAATAAGTCAGATGTCTACGATATGGAAATTGCTAAAGAATTGAAGCCTAACCAGCTTAGGATTGTTCTTGACTGGAATTCCGGCCCTAATGACCTTGATGCTCATATTAAATGGGAAACTCCGGATGGTTATGGTGGAGATTGCTATTATGATAATGAGGTACATCGGTATAATGGTGAAGTTGTTGTACATTTGA
>JAIKVP010000233.1 GCA_024685635.1 Lachnospiraceae bacterium | reverse complement strand
TGCCGGCGGGCAAAAGGGAAGGCGCTTTATTCTTCCACACAGTAAGGTTATGATTCACGAGCCTTTGATAGCAAATGGTATAGGTGGCTCAGCTACAAGTGTCAAAAACATTTCTGATTCAATTCTGGAAACCAAGTCTGTTCTTAATAAAATCCTATCAAAGCACACAGGAAAAACAGTAGAAGAAATAAACCATGCAACAAGCTATGATAACCTGATGAGTGCCACTGAAGCGATTAAGTTCGGTATATGTGACAGTATAAAAAGGTCATTTATTGTTTAATTAGATTGGAGGTTGCTATGAATAATGATGTAATGATACTTGCAGAGAATAAATACTATAGTCTTGACTGTTTTAAGACTAAACTCAATAATAATGTTATCGCAGTCGGAACAAGTGGCGCGGGCAAAACCCGCTGCTTAGTTGAACCTAACATATTACAGGCTGTAGGAAGCTATATTATTTCTGACCCGAAAGGAAATCTTTACGAAAAATATAAGAGTTACTTAAGTAAGAAAGGATATCGTGTTATAAAACTTGATTTTACAAATCCAAAAAATTCCGAGAAATATAACTTTTTTAAATATATACATAGCCCTCTTGATATTCTGAAAATCTCTAATATTCTTATTTATCAAAGTGGCAGAAGCACTTTTCACGACCCTTATTGGGATAGAGCATCACAGATTTTGATTCAGTCATTAATTGGATTTTTAATTGAACAATGCCGCGAAGAAGATATGACTTTAGAAAATATTTTCAGGCTGATTGATGAGTTCAATATAGATGAAGACAATTCGAGTAATAAAACCCTGCTTGATGAGCTTTTTGAAGATTTAGAAAAAGATAATCATAACAGTTACGCAGTAAAAGCTTACAAAAAATTCAGATGCGCACCGGGTAAAACCCTGAAATGTATTGTAAGTACACTTAATGCCACACTTGGTTCTTATGACACTCCGGAAATTAATGAAATGCTCAGTAAAGACACCATAGATATTTCATCTATCGGCTGCAAAAAGACAGCCCTTTTTGTGGTGGTAAGCGACATTGACAGATCAATGGATGGTTTAGCCAATATATTCTTTACACAAGCATTAAGTGAGCTCTTAAGGTATGCAGACAATGAGTGCAAAAATAACATGCTTCCAATACCAACAAGATTTATACTTGATGATTTTGCAACCAATGTCAGAATCAATGATTTTCCGCGCATGATATCATCTATCAGGTCTCGCAGAATATCTGCTATGATTATGATACAATCGGAATCACAGCTTATGGAAACCTACCACTATGACGGAAATACCATAATAAGTAACTGTGATACATATATTTACATGGGAGGAAACGATATAGAAACAGCCAGAGCTATTTCACTAAGATGTGATATACCTTTAAAGAAAATACTGCTTATGCCTGTGGGAACCAATTGGATATTCAGGAGAGGGCAAGAGCCTGTAAATGCCAGGAATTTCGATATCGACAATCATGCAGATTTAATATATACATAAGAACAGAACTGTTAAATTTTATGTAGCAATATAAGAAATGTCTGCCATCTATCATATGAGTTTCGGATGGCAGACTTTTTTATTAAACATCTTAATGATATTACGAATCAGTTCATTTACAAAGACTAAATCATCGCTTATTTAACGCATCAACAAGGATGTTCGTCTGGTTCTCAACAACCTGTCGGCTGTTAGTGTCATTAAGCCTGTCAGTGACAATATCATTTATAATTTTTTCAGCCTGAAAAGCCTTATCCTTCTCAAATACTAAAAAAGGCACTATATATGTCGCGCCTGCTGATGAATCCACTTCTAACACTACTATAATCCCTCTTAATATGGCAGATGCACTGAGTATCAATAATACAATTCCGAGGAAGATACAAAACGCATTCAGGCTTGCAAAACAGATAATGGCCAGCACAAGCTCCAATATTCCAAACAGCAATTCTTTGATATTCAGTTTAAAATTAGATGCGACGCTTGATATCTGATTTACCGGAATATTATGTTTTTCGGCACCAAACGGTATAAATGTAAGAATTACATTAGGAAGCTTAAGCTTTAAAAAGTTTTGTTCAACCGATATCTCTCCTTTAATATAAAATGTCAAAAGCCCCGTCATAAAAGTAATTGTGTTCATAAAATACTCCTTTCGTTAAATTCATAAAAGATGTTTGTAAGACGCATACTATTGTAAGAGGGATGACTGATTATTATAAGCAAGCATGGCTTTATTGTTGCGGCATTTAATAAAGCTGTACTTTAAGTGATAAAGGCATAATAATACTCCTAATAAGACAGAACTTATCATGTTGTAGACATAATAAGCCTGCTTCATTTATATTAATAATCACTCAGATTAAAGTTCTGCTTGAATCTGACAAACAACATTAAACATCCACTTGCTTACTTTTGGACAAAAATTCATTTATTATCTATCTGTAACAAAAAGCTTGTTGATTCGTCCGGATAGCTTTATACTGATATTGCGGTTTTAAGAAAGGAGCTTTCATATGAGTATAGGAAAAACCATTAAAAAACTGAGAACAGAGAGACATCTTACCCAGGAAAATGTTGCAGAAGCTTTAGATGTCAGCAATCAGGCGGTATCTGCCTGGGAGAGAGATGAATATCTGCCTGAGCTTGTTAAAGCCATAGACCTTGCCAACCTGTTCGATGTTTCACTTTCTTCTATTGTCGAAGAAAGACTAAGCTGTTTCAAGACCAAAGAAACGATTTATAACTGGGAACATATGAAGACATATGTCAAAACCTCTGCCAAGCACAATAACCTTGCTAACACATTAAAATCAGTTGATTATTCGGTTGATGCCCACAAGGGACAGACGCGCAAGAAATCAGACATACCATACATATATCATCCACTAAACCTTGCATGTCATGCATTGGCGATGAACATAAAAGACGACGAAATAATAGCTGCATGTCTGCTACATGATGTTGTTGAGGATTGTGGTAAAATCATAGAAGAACTTCCGGTAAATGATAATATCAAAAAACTGGTCGATATACTCACTCATATTAAAACAAATGATAAAAACCGCGATAAGATTATGCAGTCCTATTATGCCAAAATTGCAGCAAGCCCTAAAGCATCATTGATAAAATGCATTGACAGATGTAATAATCTTACCACTATGTCGTGGGGATTGAGCAGACAACGTATTATAAGGATGATAAAAGAAACCGAGCTTTACTATCCTGCTCTGCTAAAGGTAATAAAGCTTACTCCTGAGTACAATGACGCAGCATGGCTTTTACAGTATCAGATTGAAAGCATGTTGGATATATATAAGAGACTTATGTAAAAAAGCGTCACGGGTATTCTGCCCAGGATCCACGGGGACAGACCCTGTTAACCAATTTATGCTAGACCATATTTTTTTAAAAAGATAGGATAATAAGAAAACTATTGACTTTAGCATTTTTAAAAGAATATAATAATTGCATAGCAGAGAGGCCTGCTGGGTGATTATTCATCGAAGTGGCGGTTGTAAGAGCAGTGAGGCCTACTGGATTGTATAATAATCGAAGTGGCAGTTGTAAGAGCGGTGGGTCCTACCGAGAGGGATTTATCCAACTAAAGTGGAAGTTGAAGGACTGTTCTTTTTGAGCAGTCCTTTTTTGGGAGGTGATCTGATATGGAGAATAAATATGATCGTGAATGGTACGAGGATGATACACCTATTGATTTAAGCAAGTATGACAATTGGACAAAAGAGGAGATAGACGCAGAGATTAAAAGACTTGAAGAAGAGGGACGTGAAGAACGTGATCGCCTTCGCCGAGAGCGTGTATTAGCGTCGGTTAATTAAGGACCACGGGGACAGACCCTGTTAACCAGTATAAAATAGTAGAAGGGGCTGTAAAAAAACTACCCTAACAGAAAATCAGCTATGAGCTCGCGCTCATAGCTGTTTTTTGGTATAATTAGATTATGCAAACAACTAATTATAAAGCCAATGATAATTATACAACAAGACAACTAAAATTACCATTGGTTATCGAAAAATTAATTGATATTTCTGATCCAGTTTATACTTTTTGTGATGTAATGGATCACATTGACCTAACACCATACTTTGTAGAAGGGAAAGGCTACAAAACAATTTTATTCGTAACGAGTTAACCTTATCAATCGAGGATATTTTCTAAGAAAAAAGAAGGAAACAGAACTGCAAGATTAAACAGGGAATTAACCTCTATGCACGAAGAAGTTATCGAGAATCTCGAGTCAGTTCATGGAGCTCTGCTTCGTATGAACAGAAGTATACAATCTGAAGGAACATTTGG
>JAIKVP010000192.1 GCA_024685635.1 Lachnospiraceae bacterium | reverse complement strand
GAGCTTGGTTGCATCGATTGCGCAAAGGGTAATCTTTCGTGTCAGGCGCCAACTCTTTTAGAGGGCATGGATGATTATTCATCATACGAGAACGATAAGATAAAGTAATTCATTTTAGGAGGTAATTGATTATGGCACAGCCAACAGAGAATCAGGTAGATAACTTGGTTAATATGCTTGATGGTTACACCGAGAAGGGTGGCTATCATTTGAATGTTAATGTACTTAACAGAGAGACACTTATGGATGCTCAGGCTCATCCTGAGAACTATCCACAGCTTACAATTCGTGTATCTGGTTACGCAGTTAACTTCATCAAGCTCACTAAGGAGCAGCAGGATGATGTTATCTCACGTACTTTCCACGAGGCTCTTTAATTTTTAGTACAAGATTAATTCGCGGAGGAAGCCTATCTTCCTCCGCTTATTTTTTAAGGAGGATACTGATATGAAGGGATATATTCACTCAATAGAGACCTTCGGTACAGTTGATGGGCCAGGTGTACGTTATGTAATATTTGCTCAGGGATGTCCAATGAGATGTCTATACTGTCACAATCCAGATACCTGGAAGCCTAATGTAGGCGAGCAGCGTGAGGTTGACGATATCATTAAGGACTTTGAAGACTATCTTCCATATTACGGAACTGAGGGTGGTATCACAATTACAGGTGGCGAGCCTCTTATGCAGATAGACTTTGTAACAGAGTTATTTGAGAAGGCTAGAGCTAAAGGTTATCACACCTGCCTTGATACATCAGGAATTATGTTTGATGAGAGCAATGCTGACTTGATGAAAAAATATGACAGACTTATGGAATCTACCTGTCTTGTCCTGTTAGATATCAAGCACATTGACGATGAAGAGCACAAGAAGTTGACCTCACATTCTAATCAGAGGATTCTAGCATTTGCTAAATATCTCAATCGTATTAATAAGGATGTGTGGATTAGACACGTTGTAGTTCCAGGTATAACTTATAACGAAGAGTATTTGACTAGACTCGGAGAGTTTTTGGCGACTTTAGATAACATCAAGGCATTGGATGTTTTGCCTTATCACACAATGGGTGTGGTTAAGTATGAGAACCTTGGAATGGAATATCCGCTTAAGGGTGTTGAGCCTCTTCCTCATGAGGACGGCAAGAAGGCAAGGGATATCATAAGAGCTGCTTACCATAGGGTGAAGGATCAGGCTTAGAGATTAGGCTTAAGTAGTTGGCTTAAGTAACATGCTTAAGTAGTTGGCTTAAAGCCTAGTAAAATAGGCCAAAAATCTAACATTTGTTGTAAAAAAAAACAAATGTTAAGCATATCTAAGTTATTGAAATATGTTTCCTGTTATGTTAAAGTGTATTTAGATTTAAGGAATGTTTTTCCTTATAAACTAACTACTACAATCATAAACAAGGAGGTAAAACATTATGGCTTTTGTTATTAACGATGGATGCGTAATGTGTGGTGCTTGCGAGGGAGCTTGCCCAGTTGGTGCAATCAGCGCAGGTGAAGATAAGTACGAGATTGACGCAGATACATGTATCTCATGCGGCGCATGCGCAGGAACATGTCCAACAGGTGTTATATCTGAAGAGTAATATTGAATAATTAAGGGTGGCTTTTGTAGCCACCCTTTTTTTTGCTATATTGTTATTGTATTGTTTAGTTAGCTGGTTTATCAGGTGGGGTGCCGCCCTTACCGCCATCAGGTGGGGTGCCGCCTTTACCTCCTTCTCCTCCGTCAGGTGGAGTGCCGCCTTTGCCATCACCTGATGCCATATCAGGTGGGGTTTTTCCCTTGCCATCAGCAGATGCCATATCTGGAGGTGTTCCGCCATCTCCGCCATCAGGGCCTCCTTTGCCAGATGAAACGCTCTTCATTTCTGTGCTAAATGCCTGTCCTTCTGAATCGTTACCTTCTATATATTCTACGCCGTCTATATAGAGCTTGTGGCCATTTAGGTTGATTCCAGTAGCGTCACATCTCAGCCCGCTCACATAAGAATCTTCAGTTAAGATCCATATAGCCCTATCATTTATCTCAACGAAAACTTCGCCTGACTGACCCTCTGGATTGATTGCGCCGTAGAAATTAGAAGTGCTATTTAGGTACATATTAAGTGTGGAAATGTCATCTACTAAAATGTTGCCATTAATCGTCTGCTTCTTGCAGTAGAGATTAAGCTTGCCTCCGTTGGCGCCTTCATTTCCCCAGCCGGCAGCTGCAGCTCTTAAGAATACACCGTTAGTATCAAGGTTGTTTATTGTAACATTTTCAAGACTGATTTCTGCGGAGGTGTTGTTTACAAAGAAAACATCTCCATTGTTGTTAATTAAGTTGCCGTCTGTCATTGAGAACTGGGAAATGCCCTCGTCAGAATCACCTGACATAGACTGATAAAGCATTACAGCCTGGTAGAACTCCGACTTGTCACTGTTCTTCTTAGTGTTACTTGCAACCATGTTACAGTTGTTAAGTTTGACTGAATTCTTGCCCTCAACAACTACGCCCTGGGACGCTGACGACTGCAAATAAGCCTCATCAACCTCTATGTTGGCTGTAGAGTAAATAACCGGAGAGCCTACGCCCTCGGTCTCATAGTAGCCGTAGGCAACCTTTACATTTCCTCCGCCTCTGTCTGAACGGATTGCTGCTGAAGAGTTACCTGTGGTTTCTATAGTTAGGTTAGTAGCGTTTGTAGTTCCGCCACCTGTTGTCATAAGACCACCTGAGCAGTTGCCTGTTGTCTTAATTAAGCTGTCAGCAACAGTTACAGTTGTCCCTTCACCGTATGAGAATATGGCATTGGCGTGGGTTCCGTCTGTCTTTATCAGGGAGTCGGCGATACCTGCATTTGCTCCGTTGGTGGCAAATACGGCTGAATTCTCTCCGTAGAAATCTGCCTCGTCACCGTCGGCCTCACCTGTCTTGGTAACACCGATATTCTTATATATCTTGGCCTCGCCGCTCATCGTAATAGCATGCTCACCGTCATTTGAATTCTCGTAAGTATCTGTAACTTTTATGTCTGATTCCACTAGCTTGTTAGCGTCTGGCGCATTAGAATCGACCTCAGTCGTCTCTTCACTTGAAGAAGAACTATCTGCACTATCCTTTGAAGCGCAACCAGAAAGGCTAAAGCAAATCACCATCGACATAAGCATAGCAAATGTCAAAAACCTCTTCATATAACTCGTGCCTCCTTTATAATTGTCCGAATTAAGCGATATGATAATAAATGATAACACGAAAATGTTACAATTCTTTGTCCAAATACAATTCTCTTAATTCTTTTTCCATTTTATCTATGTCCTCTAAAAGCTCTCTTGCGGACATGCGCCTTGCGCCTTCGCCTAGGACTATCATTTGCTCTAGACCGTCGGATGTCGCTACCGTTATATCGTAGGTCTTTTTGTGCTCGTGGGTAAATGCTTCGATATAGGCGTCAGCAGTCTGTTTCTCCTTAGTGTAGACCACATGAATATTGTGGTAATCAAAGTATTGACCCTGGTTATTTTTGACCTTATATGCGTCAAATACAAGGATTAGGTTTATCTTTTTATAGGCCTGGTAGTTACAGAGAATGTCCTGCAGTTTGTTTCTTAACGCCTGTAAATCTATGCTGTCAGCAACCACGCCGTTATTCATTTCAAACAGTACATTGTAGCCGTCAACAAGTAGGTATCTGTCCCTAAAAATCGGAAGTTTAGATGAACGTCTAATCTTGGGAGCTGACTCTAGTAGTGGCTTTGAGCGTTTCTTTTCGTGTTTGTCATCTCTTCTGTTGGCAGAAAATGTTCGCTTAAAAATGTCTTCTAGTTCATCCTCAGTTAAGGATAAATCAATTGAGCGGGACTTGATGTCGGAAGCATTTTTTTGAGAACTTACTTCGCCAAAATAGAGGCCTGAGTCAACGTGCATATGGCTTCTGACTTCATTCCATGGGACATAGTAGCCGGCACCGTGCTCGCAGAATATCGAACCGGTTGGGTTATAGACGTCTGCTTCCGGATCGTAGTTAAAGCTTTCAATCACTTCTTTAGCGTTGTGGCAAGGGGCGTAGCCTGCGATTCTTAACTCTAGCTGACCCTCACCTTTTGTGTATTCCATTAATTCCCTTTGGTAGCCTCTAAAGCTTGATACGGGAACATGACCTCTTAGGGTGCTGACATTTTCTAATATTTCTGGGCTTTCTAGCTCGCCGCCGCGCTCGGTTATATCTGTCATTGCTCGGCCAACCTTGTCTGAAGGGATGGTCATGGTAAAGCTGTATACTGGCTCTAAAAGGACATTTTCAGCCTGCATTAGACCTTGCCTGATTGCTCTATAGGTAGCCTGCCTAAAGTCACCGCCCTCGGTGTGCTTTTTGTGCGCCTGACCACCGACAACTGTAATCTTTACATCAGTTAGGGTCGAGCCTGTTAAAACTCCCTTGTGGCGGCGTTCCATTATGTGAGTCATGATAAGGCGTTGCCAGTTTTTGTCTAAAACATCATCTCTTACAGCTGATTCTACTGAAATACCGCTGCCTCTAACAGCAGGTTCAATAAGCACATGCGCCTCTGCGTAATGCCTTAACGGCTCATAGTGGCCGACGCCCTCAACAGTAGAATTAACTGTCTCAAGATATACTATGCCCTCTTCGGCAAATGCTATCTCTACATTAAAGCGCTCTTTAACTAACTCCCTTAAGATGTCGCACTGGATTTCGCCCATCATTTGCACTAAAATTCCACCCTTTTCAGGCTGGTAGGATAGCTGCATTAATGGCTCTTCCTCTTCTATCTCCTGCATTTGCTGATAGAGCTTTAGCGGGTCGGTTTCAGGCGGAAGAATAATTCTAAAGCTTAATACCGGGGTTAACTCAGGAAGATATGACGCCGCCTCATCTCCTAGTCCCTGTCCTGCAAATGTATTAGAAAGGCCAGTTACTGCAACAACTTCACCGGCAAATGCCTCGTCTACCTGAGTAAATGAGTCACCTGAGTACTGTCTGATCTGGTTGACCTTTTCCTCGCCGATAAGCTCTCTTGCCTTGATGCTGCCGCCTGTGAGCTTCATATATGTAAGACGCGCGCCATTGTTGTCGCGTCCGATTTTGTAGACCTTTGCGGAAAACGAATCAGGGTAGGTCATAATTGGAAGGTAACGCTTAAGGGCGTTTAAGAGCTCGTCTACGCCGTCATTTTTAAGGGCGGAACCAAAAAAGCATGGGAATATTCGCCTGTTCTTAAACAAATCGGATAGCATTTCGTCTGTTAAATTAGCATTTTCGAGGTAATATTC
>JAIKVP010000067.1 GCA_024685635.1 Lachnospiraceae bacterium | reverse complement strand
GCAATAAGGTTAAGACAATTAATGCAAATGCATTTATGAACGCAAGCAATCTAAAGAATATAAACATCAAGTCTAAGAAGTTTAGCAAGATTGGCAAGAATGCATTTAAGAACTGTAAGAATCTTAAGACTATTAAGATTTATGCCAACTCACTTAAGAGTGTTAATAAGACTGCATTTAAGGGTGCTAAGAACAAGAAGTCTGTTAAGGTAACTATTCTTGCAAAGAATAAAAAGCAGTACAATAAGCTAGTTAAAATGCTTAAGAAGGCTGGACTTAGCAAGGTAATATTTAAGTTTAAGAAGAGCAAATAATTATATATAGCATTTGCAACAGAATAATTAGCTTAGATATATAACTAAAGTTGCTATTAAGTTTACAATCTGTGCTTTATCAGGGTGAAGGAGTAGAGCTTAAAATAAGAAAAAACTCCCGATTGACTAGATTAATCTTATGTGTATAATTAGAACTATAAAGGAGGATAATTATATGGCAGTGATTGATAATCTAGATTCTTATGTAGTTATTGATGTTGAATGTCCTAACACCAAATGCGACTCAGTCTGTGCTTTTGGATATGCAATTGTTAAGGACGGACAGATTAATAACTTTAAGCTCTACTACGTTAACCCAGAGGATTATTTTGATAGCATATCGACTAAACTTAACAATATAACGGAGGATCAGGTTCTTGATGCTCCTACGATTGATCAAGTCTGGAAAGAAGTTTCACATTTGTTTAGCGAGAACTTTGTAGTGGGTCATAATGTGACATATCTTATGTCAGTTTTAGCAAGGGCGCTAAAGAAAAAAGGAATTGAATTTCCAGAGAGCTATTATGCATGCACAATGGAATTATCGTTAAAGTATATCAACAGCTCATCATACCGTCTGTCTAGCATTGCTAAGCAGATAGGTGTCACATATAAGTCAGTTGCACCGCTTGACGGAATCAAGGCAGCTTGGGGTGTGTTTGAATATATCAAGAAGCAGAATGCATTAGACATCGTGATTCTTGAAAAGTATCAGCACGACTTTAACTTATCTGAGAAGATAGATGCTGACATGGCTGAGCAGCTCAACACCTTTAACGGCTTAATCAAAGGAATCGCAGCCGATGGAATGGTTGTTGAAGATGAGATTAAGTTCATCGAGGAATGGGGAGCTAAAAATGCTAAATATCGCGATCAGCCTGCATTTGCTGAAGTGCTAGCGACGATTGATGATATCTTAGAAGATAGAGTGGTATATGAGTACGAGCTTAATAAGCTTATAGAACTAACCAAGAACACTGTTCATTCAAAGGTTTATAACAAAACCCAGAATGCTATGCAGGTACTAAAGGGCTTTGCTATGGGAGTGGCAGCCGATGGACGCATTAAGAACAACGAGGCTGATGCGCTTAACGCATGGATTAAAGATAATGATTATATGAGCGGCATTCATGCTTATGATGAGATAGCTTCGCTTCTTTACAGTGTGCTTGAGGACAATGTTCTAGACGACGATGAGAAGGCGACAATCCTTAAGTTGTGCGATGATATAGCTTACGATTAAATGATTTACCATTCAAGACAATTAAACCGAATAATAAGATTTTTAGCCTGGCGGAGATATCTTTCGTCAGGCTATTTTTATAAAAGAGGAAACTCTAGCAAAATAACCAAGAAATCCCTTGAAAAATCTGTGTCTTTTTTAAGCGTTTAATTGTATTATTTCAGCATTATATGGTATAATATTGCATATCTGTGGAGTATAGATATCTATAGTTTTTAGGAGTGGTAAGAATGGGTAGAAAGAAATTTGCTATTCTTGTAGGACAACCAGATGAAGAGTATCAGACTAGGTTTATTGAAGGCTTTTTGGGAAAGGCCTATAAAGATGATTTTGACGCCTGCATTTTCTCAATGTACAGAAAGTACCAGGACAATGAGGTCCGTGAGAAGGGCGAGTCTAATATATTTAACTTAATAAATTACGATATGTTCGAGGCGGTTGTTATCCTTAAGGATACTATTCAGACCGCTGGAGTTGCTGAGGCTATAGAAGAGAAGCTTTTAGAGAGCTACAAAAAGCCGGTTGTCGTTGTTGAGTACGAGAGCAAGCATTTTCATAGTATACAGACTGATGGTTATGCTGGTATGTACAACATGGTTTCTCATATGATTGAGGTGCATGGATACAAGGATATTGCCTTTCTTGCCGGTAAGAAATGGCACTCTCACTCTATTCAGCGTACCAATGCCTATAAGGATGCCATGAGAGACCACGGTCTAGAGTTTAAGGACGAGTGGATTATGTACGGTGATTTCTGGTACAAGAGTGGTGAGCAGTGGGCTGACAGACTTTTGCAAAATCCAGATGAGCTTCCTGAGGCTGTAGTGTGTGCTAATGACTGTATGGCTATTGGACTTGCCAGAGTC
>JAIKVP010000191.1 GCA_024685635.1 Lachnospiraceae bacterium | reverse complement strand
CTTTAATTTGGCCTTTGTTCCCTTAAATGCATTCTTGCCAACCTTCTTAAGCTTGGTAGTAAGAATAGTCAAGGTTTTAAGCTTCTTACAGCCCTTAAATGCCTTAGCACCAATCTTGGTAATCTTAAACTTATAGCCATTCTTCCATACAAACTTAGGAATAGTAGCTTTTTTTACCTTTTTCTTCTTAGCAAGGCCTTTGACCTCAACCTTAAGCTTGGTGTTATCTAACACCTTATACTTAACGCCGCCAAGAGTAAATACCTCACCAACATAAGGCAATGTACCCTTTACAAACTTCTGAGAATACTCATTCTGCGATGTATCAATCTCATCAGTCTTAGCACCTGTAAAGCTTGAGTTAGAAATCTGTGTTACACTCTCTGGGATGACAAGCTCATGAATATTTCTATTATCCTTAAAGGCCTCGTCACCTATGATTTCAACCGTATCTGGCAAGATAATAGTGTTCAGATTCTGGCAACCATCAAAGGTATTATTCTCAATCTCCACAACTCCCTCAGGAATATCGATGTAGTGAAGATTGCCACAACCCTGAAAAGCACCAGTTCCTAGCTTCTTTAAGCTATCTCCAAGGAAGAATATAGTATTTAAGTTGTTACACCCCTTAAACGCATAAGCCTCTATAGTCTCTAGACTTGCTGGAAATACTAGCAAAGCTCCTTCAGCAGGAAGCGCAACACCGCTAGCCTCAGCTGAAGCAACGTCACTTAAGCATCTTAAGTTGTCGCACTCATAGAAGCAGTATGCAGGAACCGACAAAATATTGGTCAAAGCAAAATCAATCTTTATATTCCTACAGTGTGTATAGCAGTAATCTCCCAAATATGTTATTGACGCCGGAAGAGTAGTTCTTAAGTTTTCATTATAGGCAAATGCATAAGCGCCAAGACGAGATAACTGGCATCCCTCAGCATAGTAAACATCTCCCATATTGTTACATTTGTAAAATGCATAATCTCCGACAGTTGTCACCGACGCAGGGAATGTAAAGCTCTGCTCCGATATGTGAACCGCCTCAAAGGCATAATCACCGATAATCTGCACAGACGAAGGAACAGTAGTAATACCTGAATTAGGCGCCTGTCTAACTAACTTAATCTTATCCTTAGTCAAAAGCATATGACCTATTGTAAGCCCCTGATCAGTCAAATTCTCTTTAGCAAAAGTAGTCTCCGAGTCGTAATCAGCCGCAATATAGTTAGGATTGTTAATGTCTATTCCAAAGTTAAAAATGCTTGAGCAAGTAAGAAATGCATCAGCGGAAACAAGCGTGGTATTCTTAGGTAAAACCACGGTATTGCTTACTAAGTTAGAACTTGTAGGCATTCCGCTATATGGCGCTATCTCCTTAAGCTTATAATCTCTTGCAAATGCCTGTGCACCGAACTCAACCATGCTCTCAGGCACATAAACAGTTGTAAGTAGCGGACAATCTGCCAAAGCGCCCTCGCCAATTCCAGTTACATAAATTCCGTTTATCGCATCAGGAACAACTATCTCTGTCAGCTCTTCCTTGTTGCCAAGATACTCAGTAATAATACCCATAGAGTTGATATTAAAACTATAGTTAGGGGTTAAAGGAGTACCTGCCTCTGTAGTAGCCGCCTCTGTTGTAGTAGGAACTTCTGTAGTGGTTGTCGCAGCCTCTGTAGTAGTTGTCGCAGCCTCTGTAGTGGTTGTCGCAGCCTCAGTTGTGGTTGTCGCAGCCTCAGTTGTTGTGCTATCAGCTGAAGCATTAGCCGATGCGTTAGAACTTGCAGTTTCTTCTGCGTAAGCAGTAAAACTAATGCCAGACCTGGGAATAGTCGAGCATATAAGAGCAAATGCCAGAAGGAAACTAACTATTCTTTTGCTTTTGTACATAAAATACCTCCCTTTAGAGAATGATGATACTATTGGCCTTACAGTCAAATGATACTATTGACCTAGTGGTCATCCGAAATTAGATATTAATATTTTACATCTATATGGCACTTTTATTCAAGATTTATTTAGTGTTTTAGGGCTTAAATATAACATTCGATATTCATCTAACTAAAATTTCTTGTATTTACAAGGTTTTGCAAGATTTATTTCAAATTTTTGCATTTTTAGCCAGTTTTACAGGGCAATTTTTGCCAAACTTATTAGATAATTATCAAATATGTTTTTTCTCGATTTTGGGGAAAATGATGATTATTTACTAGGTCTAGCGGCAATAATCCGTGTAATTACACACCATTTTAACTTTAGACAGTTGTCTAATCCAGCGACAAATTTTAAGTCAGTAAAAATTGAGTTAATTTAAAATTGGGCGATTTTTTGCAATTTTTGTCATTTTGCAAGAAAGCGAGATTAGATATTCATCACTCGAACCGACAGAAAATGTGCTTAATTTGGATATGTGGCATTATCTATTTGAAACAATTTTAATATTCCATATATCCAGTTTGCCCATTTTTCGTCATAATTAGATGCACATCTAACAAAAGCGCATTTTTACTGCATTTTTTAGTAAAAGATCAATTATTTCAAATTAAGCATAAAAAACGCCCTCCTAAAAAGGAGGGCAAAGGCTTATATAGTCTTCATTTGCACGATATAGATATATCTGAAATTAATCAATATTTTATAATCTTGAGTATCCATATCCATTGACGATACCGTCAAGCTTCTGCTTAGCAGCACACATAGGGCACTCTGTAACCTCGTAGGTCTGGTAGTTATCAAGATCGTCAGCAGTAAAGATTGAATCAACCTCATAGCCTGCAACTGTAGAAGATGCAGAGAATATAGCTGATATACCCTCAACAATACCGCCATAGTATTCAAGACACTTTAAGCTCTGCTCAATGGTCTTACCAGTTGTGGCAGATGCAATAAGCAGGATAATATGCTTATTAGTAACCATAGGCTGAAGATTATCTCTAAAAATCAACTGTCCATTGGTGTGAATCTCAGGTGTTACAACACTTATAGTCTTATGTCTGTTAATAGACATAACTCCCTGCTGGGTAAGTCTCTCAGCCATAAAAGAGCCGATAACCTCACAACCATCCATACAGACAATAGTATCAACGTAGGTAGAACTACTATACTTCTGAGCCAAAACATTAGCAGCCAAAGTAGCCTCATTGAGTCGGCATTTTAATGTGGTCATGTCAACATACTGTGAAATATGAGAATGCGAAGTTGCAAAATGACCTAACATAACTTTCAAATTGATAGCCGAGTTAGCCTTAGCAGGTATCTTAATCATATTCTGATCCATATTTAATTCCCCTTTTCGTTTGATGTTATTATGGTTAGACTCTCAATCCTTAAAGAGCCTCATTAGTTCTAAATATTATACCCTATTTAAGCCATCTATTCAAGTGTCAAGGGCAAGGCAAGCTTAGCAAAACTGCAAGTTTAACTCACATAGAATGCATTTTAATACAATTCCTCTATATTCTTAGAACCACTCTTTATGCAGATTCTGATTACTATGTAATCTACAAGCATAAGTCCTAAGACAAGAATAATCTCTACCGCAAGGAGTGGAATCCTAGTATATGCGTATAAGATATAAAAT
>JAIKVP010000174.1 GCA_024685635.1 Lachnospiraceae bacterium | reverse complement strand
AAGGATACCTGATTCCTTCAGCAAGATGGTTGTAGTTCGGGATTATCTTAAACCGTGGCAGGATGAAAACGGGATCACATATGTAGGAATAGAACAATTTCTTCTGAATGAAGAACTTTTGAAATGATATTTTTAGGATGCGATGATGAAGAGTAATAAGGAGTTGACCCGTGGCTTCCCTACTAAGAAGGCATTAAAAGACTGATCAAGTTAATATGATTATTTTACCGCAAGGCCTATTTATAAGGCTTTGCGGATTTTTTTATCCTTTTTATAAAAAAATTTTTCATTGTTGCTCTTTTGTTGTATTTAAAATGATACAATAATCATAACAATAGTACGGATTGGTTGGGGGACTAAATAAAGCACTGTTAGTCCTCTGACTATAGCCGCTATTGAATGAAGGAGTATTATTATATATATAAATTTAATGGAATGGAGGATATATTTAGTTATGATTCGTATTGTAATGAAGAGATGGAGGTGTTGATTATGAATACACTTACTTTAGTTGTTATGGGAATAATAGCTGTAGGTATTTTAGTTGGATACCATAAGGTATTTGCTAAAAAGGTGTTGATGATTATTGTTACTATTTTTGCCCTGGTTCAGGTTGTATACTTTGGTCCAACGCTTGCACAGCATATTTTAGATGGCTCTAAGATTGATGAAGCATTAGAGGATAAGGTTAGTGCGCTTATTCAGAATGATATTAATACTAAGATAGCAAGAGATTTAAGCATTGCGACTGGTGTTAGTATGGATGATATATCTTCTAAGAAGATAAAAAAGATTGCCAAGGCCACCTATTATATTAATCCTGCCGATAGTGCAAGGGCCAATATATTTAGGTATTCAGGCTTCCCGGAGAGTATCACAAGAGCCATGGTAGATTTGGCTAGTAAATATGATAAGACATATATTGCAGAGAAGGATTTTGCGGATTATGTATCAATTTTTTTGGTGGAGAGAGCCATTAAGATTGCGGCTGACATTTTCTTATATCTATTTATAACTATATCATTTCAGATAGCGATAGCTTATATGGAACGGAATAGAAATGAGAACAATGTTACGCTATTTGGCTATATCAACAGGGTTGGAGGAGCTGTTCTTGGTGGATTTACTGCGATGATAATCGTCTGGGTTTTGTTAACCGGTCTGCAGCTAATACCGTCTAATCTAAAGGAAGATGCTAACAAGCAGATTAATGACAGCGCGATTTTAACATTTATCCAGGATAACAATCTTCTTACTACTATGTATGAGGATGAAGAGATTACCGAGGAAGAGGTTATTGAAACATTAACGACACATATTAAGTAATAATAATATTTTAGCCTCGCTAACTTTGATAGCTTTAGCGAGGCTTTTTAATGCCATTTTTTGCCAGAAAAATGTTATCATTTAGGGCTAAATATGCTAAAATGGTTATGTGTGTGTTAACGATAATTAGAGGAAGTGATAGTTGATATGAGCGATTCTGCTAATCAGGATAACAATCAGCAGTATAGCAGGAGAGAAAGGCCGTCAAGAAGGCGTAATAAAACTTCTAAGCCTGGATTCTTAGCTACAATTATCAATATAATAAATAATAGTTCTGACGCTGCTAAAAATTACAGTGAAGAAAAAGTTATAAGAGCTGCTAACAGAGTTAAGCTTATTAAAGATGGCTGGAAGAAGGCTTCTCCACTTAAGAGAATGCGTATCATAGTTGGCACAGGTATAGTCTTGATCTTAATTGCAGCGACTCTTGAACTCGTTTTAGAGGGAACGCTCTTAAAGAAAAGTGGATTAATTGAGAACACTCCTCTTGAGAAGATCGTTGAGGCGCTTCCTAGTAAAGAGTACAAGACCTATGATAAAGAGACTGAGAATCAGATACTCTTTAAGAAGCTTATGAAGCATTTTGATAACAATACCACTGCAGTGTTAGGAGTTATGTGTAATCTTAACTCTGAGTCTAAATTTAAGGCCAACAACTTAGAGGACTACAACAATGAGATGTGGGGTATAGATGATGATGACTACACAGAGAAGGTTAACACTAAGATTATAGACAAGAAGGACTTTTTAGAATCAAGACACGCTGAATATTCTAACGGCTATTATAACGAGTATGGCCAGTGGGTTAATGTTGACGGCGGCTATGGTTACGGTCAGTATACAGCCTATGGCAAGAAGGAAGGTTTATATCAGTTCGCTGAGCGATGGTTTGGACCAGACGGTGAAGGTGAGAAATACAAGTTTAATATTGCCGATCCTGAAATGCAGGCTAGCTATGTGGTCCATTTACTTAATTCAGACGAATATAAGTCTATGGACAGTCGTATAAGATCAGCTGCTAGTGTGGTTGACGCCTGCTATATATGGCTTAAGGAATATGAGATACCATTTGATCCTTATAATGATGGATATTATACTTTAGCATTTGACAGAGCTTATGCGGCTGATGATATCTTAGCATCCTGTGACGCGACAGCGAAGGCGTCTACTATTGAGGCTGCTAAGGACAAGGCTAAAAAAGAGTCTAAGAAATCTAAAGATTCTAAATAAGAATTAAGCTTATACTAATATAACTATTAATGGAGATTTGTGTTATGAATAGAAGGATAGTTCTTCTTATATTACTGATGGCATTTTCTTGTCTTATATTTTCGTCTTGCTCTAAGAATGAGAAGGTTAATAAGATTAAGGCGCCTGACAATATTGCAGAGTTTAATGATCCTGAAGTTACTGTTGGAGTAGTTGACGGATATATATATGAGGATGTTGTTAAGAGACAACTTCCTGACGCTAATATCAAGCTTTTTAGCACGAGAGAGATAGCCTATAAGGCACTTTTAACGGGTGCAGTAAGCGGAGTGGTAGATGATGAGCCAATAATCAGGGCGATTATAAGGTCTACGGATGTATTTTATGACTTAGATGGATATGTAGAGGAAGCAGATTATGCATTTGCATTTCCTAAGAATTCAAGAGGCAATCAGTTAAGAGCGCAGTTTGATGAATATGTTGATATTTTGGAGAACACCGGTGGACTAAAGAAGCTTGATGACAAGTGGTTTGGTAGTGAGACCGACAATAAGACTAGCGAGAGTTTTGAAAGCCTTAATGGGACTAAGGGGACGATAACATTTGCCTATGATGGAGAGAATGTGCCGTTTGAGTATATGTCTGCTAATAAGGCAGTGGGATATGAGATTGATCTTTTGATTGGCTTTTGTAAGAAATATGGATATAAGGTTAGCGCAAGGAAGATGGCATTTTCTGATATGTTAGATTCTGTGGCAGCGGGCAAGGTTGATATGGCTTCAAGCGCTATTACCGTAACTGATGAGAGAAGCGAGAGGATGAGCTTTTCAAGGCCGTGTTATTCTGGCGGAGTTTCTATTGCGGTCAACTCAGATAAGGTTAAGGAATACGGCAAGAGTAAGGCCACTGGTATCAGCTATCATTTTAAGAAAGCGTTTATCGAAAAAGACAGGTATATGCTTATTCTTAAAGGCCTGTTAATTACGATTTTGATTGTATTTTTTGCAGTTTTAATAGGTACACCGCTTGGATATATCCTTTATATCATAAGCAGGAGAAGCAATCTTGTTGTTCGAGGAATTGTGAGAGCATTTATCTGGCTGGTTAATAAGACTCCTGCAATTATGATTATAATGCTTGTTTATTATAAGTATTATACGGATTTAACGCTTGGCGGAATTGCTGCAGCGATAGTTGGTTTTAGCTTATGCTTTAGCGAGGAAATGTACAGAATAATTGAAACATATGTCGCTAGAGTTGATGATGGCAAGCTTGAGAAGGATTACAGGCTATGGTTTAGCAAGAGTTCAGACTTTTTTAAGGAATTATTTAGCCATTTTAGAAATGATATTATCAACGATTTTAGTGAAAAGGTCGTTTTGCTGGTTAAAGAAACAGCTGTTGTTGGTTATATAGCAGTTTATGATTTGACTAAAGTGTTAGAGACAATAAGAGTTGACAGCTTAGAGCTTACATTTCCACTCTTGATGACAACGCTGATATATATTGTATTAATAGCTATAATTAGTCGCTTTCTTAAGAGCTTTATCAAAGAATAGCGTAAGTGTTGCACTTTTGTTGTATCTTATATGTTAGTCTAATAACAAATATAAACTATGTTATCCAAAATCCTTTATTATAAGGCGATACGAGGAGGTATATTTATGGGAGATCCAAAAGAGAAGAAGGAAGAGCAGAAAAGTGTTATCGAATTGATGAATGACACAATTTATGAGCTTAGTGCTACACTTGATTCCTTAAAGGAGAGATTAGCGGAGGAGCTTAGTTATACTGAGGGTGAAGCTTCAGAGGCTTCAGCTGGTGCAGTTGTGCTTCAAAAAGAAATCGGCATGGTTGAAAGACAGCTTAATTATACTACTGATTACAGAGATCAGTGTGAGCTGCTGCTTAGCCAGTTTGATGATGAGAAGAAGAAAAAGGAGATGGAAGAAACTCTTAAGGGAGTTTTGATTGTTGGCGCAATCAATGAATATACAAGAAAACGTATTGCTTTAGAGATTGAGAGAGAGAATGAATTAAATGTTTTCTTTGAGAATGAGCCGGAAGAGGTGGTTGTTCATAATCTCTTTGCTAAGAAGAAATACCACTTCGTTACTGAGGATGATGTGGAGACTATTAAACAGGATAAAGAACTTAATGAGATGGCAGAATTTGATCCTTATAGATATCTTAAGCAGGCTTTGATGCACAAGGATAAATATGAGCGTATGATGGAAAAATACCTCTTCCAGAATGGTATTGCTTATGAAGATTCTTTTGAGGATAAGGAAAAGAAGTTTATCACTAATCTTGCTAAACCTAACAAGATTGAGACTTCTATTAATACTGTTTCTAGTATAGAGCAAACTGCTGATGTAACCAATTCATTTACAGCAGAGCAGCGAAAAATCTATGATGAGATTAAAGAGTCAATGAGGGAATTAGCTAAGATTACAAGAAGGAACCAAAACGACTTTATTAAAGGTGAAAGTAGTTTTAAGAAGGGTAATAAATATACTGAGGAGCTTATTAATAAAGAGAAAGAACTATATAAGAAGATTGTTGATTTAAGGGATGTACTTACTTCTAAGCATATGGAGATTGGCAAAGATTCTAAGCTTTCAGAAGAAGAAAAGACAGCTAAGCAGGATCTTCTTGAACCAGCAATTCTTATCTTATCGTCTATTGAAACTCCTGTTAAGCAGCAGGTTGAGATGGACAACTTATTCCTAGAGAGCAAGGGGATTCGTGTACGCGAGGAAATGTGGGACGTATATAAGAATATTCCAGCATTTAAGGAGAGAGTAAGAAATGCTACAAGGCATATTAGCAGAACCCAGTCAATAGCAATTACTAAGGGAACCCGTATCAAGGAAAAGGGTAGAAGAAAAGGTGGTTGCATTGGCAAAATCGCTGATTGGGCTAAGGAGGCATCTGATGACATCAATGAGATGCTCGCTAATAGAACTAAGGGTAAGAGAAAGTTCACTGCTGAAGAGAAGGCAGAGATTAAGAACAATATGGCTATAATCATCTTAAACCAGATTATGCTATATGAAGATGATATTGCGCGTAAGTATGATGCACCTAATTTAGACTATCTTAAGAAGGTTTCACCTAAGAACCTTAAGCAGGAATTCTTAGCAATGGCAGATGATTTAGCTCAGATGCCTATGTTTAAGAAATTAATTAAAAACCTAGAGGGTAAGAATTTTGAAGATAAATGTACCAAGTTTATGGCATCTGATGTTGAGCGAGATATCGCGGTTAAGTTTAGAAATATAAAGATTGAGGCCCCTGAGATTACAAAGCAGATGGGCAAAAATGCAATGCAGAAGTAAATGAGGATCTATTTAAGGAGGATTTATTATGCCTGACAAGAAGACAAGAGCAGAACTTATAGAGGAGACGTATAATAAGCAGAGATCGATTGAGGACAAGGTTTGGTTTATCATGAACGCCTTTGGACAGAGAACATTTCGTGTAAATGTTGCTTCTGAGAAGCAATATAAGGAAGACGAGCTTGAGGAGAAAAGACTTAGAGAGTTAAATGCCAGAAGAAAGACTGAGGGTAAGCCTGAGCTTGTAAGAAGAACCACTAGCAGGGACTTGAGAGATAGGTATAGTGAGCATAAAGTAATTGGTGAAAAAGAAGATCTTTTGATGTCAACTTACAGAAAGGACGTATATAAAGAACTCCTAGGCAATGGAACGCCAGAAGAAATAATGGCTGCATATAGAGTTCTTGGCAATGTAACAGCAAGACTCTATTTGAAGTTTGCAGATGACTATGAGGAGGTATTAAAGACTCTTCCTTTAGATACAGAGATGAGAGAGCAGAAGGCTTTATATATTACATGGAAGTCAGATCTTAAGTTTAGATGTCTATTTTCTGCTATTCAGGAGATGTCATCAGGATTTGGCTTTTTGGACTATATTTCTAATGACGAGCAAGCTCAAAAAAAGATTGGCTCAAGCATTCATATAGAGGATAATCCTAGCCTTACTCTAGAAGAGTATCTAAGTATGATTAATGCCTCAGAGGATGACAAGAGAAGCTACGTTGAAAATTTCAACTGTAAGCTTGATGAGCCAGTTTATGACAGCTTTTTCCGCATTAGATACCGTAAAGAGCCAATTCACAGAAAAGACAAAAGTGGCAATGAGATATATGATAGCAATATCTTTGAAGATATCAAGAAAGACTATGCTAGTTCTATCATAGAAAATATTATAACACTAGATTATATTAATGTATCTATCAACGGCGCTAAGGAGATTAAGGCGAGCTTAACTCCTAGAAATCAACGTATGTTTGATATTGGTAACAGCCTGTGTTCTGGTCATTTCATTAATGATAAGGGCGAAGAGATAGGACTTGAAGATGGTTTTGCTAAGGGAGCTAAAAGAGATGAGTTTAAGAAATGGGTTGAGAGCAGTGACGTTGAAGGAGGCAAAACCCTTTCTGATTTGAGAAGTAAGAACATTGAGAGAAGGTCGATTAAAGAGCTTAATGAAGCTGTTTATAAAGGTACTAGAAACAACTTTAGAGGTGATTCTAAACTTGGCAACTTCTACGAGAGAAGACTTAACCCTGAACTGTTAAATGTAGATCCAGTCTTTATTAAGGGCGCTATTTTGGAATTAGAGGCCACTAAGACAGGAAATCGCAAAAGCAATTCAGAAGAGTATGATAAAATGCTTACTTCACTTAAGAAGTATGAGAAAGCTTTATCAGCTAAGAATATAGGCTTGCTAGTTGAGGCAAGGCGAGACTTAGCCAATGATACCATAGATTATTTAAAGGATAAGCATGGCAGAACCATTCGCCACGAGTTTGGTAAACAGCGCTATGAGATTGCCTTTAATATTTTATATGCTGTATTAAATGAAAGCACATTTAAGAGATATATTGAAACCGTTAACAGGTCCAAAAAAGCCGGTCCAAATAGCAAGCATTATATTGACTATGATAAAACTTTTGGCAGCGATAACAACAAGGATGGTGAACTTAGAAACAAGGATTACAAATATAGAGACAACAGTCCTTATGCCAGAATTAGAAGACATGGACGTGAACAGGTTAAAAAACTTCAAGCTGCATCATTTGATAACGCAATTAAACTAAATACTTACTTTGAGGATAAACTTAGTTTGCTTGATGCGGTCTTTAAGATGGATATGGACATTGATAGTTCTATGATGGATAAGGGTGAGCGTTACGGAGTTAAAGAGTATACTGATTACTCTAAGAAGGACTACAAGTGGATAGGAGAGGGAGAGATTGGTGATAAGCTCTCTGATAAAGATTTTGCTGCTATTGCATTTGTTGGAACTCTTACACCTGACGCAGTTAAAAAAGACGAGAGATTTAAGTCATGTGACCCTAATGAAGTTGCTATTTTGATGGGAGATCAATATACAACTGCATTTATGAGTAATAGAAAAAAATATGAAAGCGCTAAATATCTGCCAGTTGTAATGCATGGAAGAAGTGAGGCTGACAAGGCATTTACAGCTTATTCCAATGGAGATAAAAAGCCTTTAGCTAACTTAATAAGCTACGGAATTAGTTATATTGCAGAGAAAATGAGAAATTGTGACGGTTTTGATCAGAATAATGTCGCATATGCTGAGATGCTAGGCAGAATGAAAGGCATGATGAATCGAGATCCTGAGTTAACTAAACTTGCCAGAGAAGCTGGCCTTACCTGGAATGATCAGAATATGGCAGATTACACTTTTAAGGCGTCCGAAGAAGCTATTAAGTTTATGGAGACATATGAAAAGCATACTTCTGCAATTAATATTCCTAGTGATGATGTTAAGATTGAGCGAATAACTGATATAGCTTTATACTATGTTTCTATTAAGTTGTTTACTAGAGAGAAGGATAATAGCTTATCTAATCCTGCATGCGCAGTTAGGGTTGCCAAGCTAGAGGATGGTGTAAAACAACTCAGAAAAGAAGGTGTAACTAAAGCTGACGCTGAGGACTATATTAAGAGAAAAACAGAATATATTAAGACTAAGTATCATACAGGTGATAGAGTTGTAGAGAGAATGTTTAAGACGGATGATTATAATCTATTAAGAAATAGTATTAAGAAGGCTGTCAAGGTTCAGAAACTACACAAAGTAAATGCAGCTATATTTAAGGAGAGACATGGCAATCCGTTAGATTCAGATGGTTTTTATAAAGAGGTTAGTAAAGCAATGGACAGCTTTATGCCAGCTAAGAAAGCGGCTAATGTTGAAAAGATTATGAAAGCTAAAGAGGTTAAGAAGAACAAGCCTGAAGCAAAAGGAAAAGTAATGTAAATAATACCAACGGCTTAGAACTTATTCTAGGCCTTTTGGTGATTCTAATAATAGAGGTAGAATGATGAAGGTAGAATTATCAGAGATTATAGATAAAATATACAGTATTCCACCCTTATACGCTCTTGTTGTAGCTGTAGTCTTGCCTTTTTTGGTTATTGCGGTTGGATATATTATCGGGCTGATAGGGGAGGCACTAGGAGTAATCTTAGGAATGGCATTACATCCTAAGGTTTCTCATGTTTTGATTAACTATGTATTTTTTCCAGGCGTAATGCTGCATGAGCTTGCTCATGCTTTTTTGGCTGTTCTCACGAGGGCAGAGATTACGGAGGTTGCGCTTTTTAAACACGAAGGGGAATCGCTAGGCCATGTTACCTTTAGAAATCGTGGTAACAAGGTAATGGTGGCTTTGCAGAATATTTTTGCATCCTCAGCTCCAATGTGGATAGGAGGAGTTGTTGTTTATGGTTGTTTTTACTGGATTGGAATTTTACCAAAAGACTTACTATGGCTTAAGATAATATTAGGATACATAGGAGTTTCAATGTTTTTCCACATGACTATGAGTAGTGCAGATATTAAAGTATATATAAGAGGTATTCCTCTTTTTATTCCTATGCTCTTTCTAGTTGTTCTTGTTTTAAGACTGGTTGGAGTTTTGTGATTTATAAAAGGCCCAGTTTTTTTCTGAGCCTTTTTTGATTTGTTGCGGTTTTGTTATTAGCATTTGACTATAATAAATATAACTATATATGGTTTTGTCGGTTAGGAGGAGTTTAAAATGCCTAAATATGAGTTTTTAAATATCACAAAAACAGTTAAATATGATTCAATAAATGCCATAGTAAGCCAATTGAGGGATAGCAGTATTAATCTTTATAATAAGCATAAAGATGGGCTAAATGCCTTGTCAAGCCTTAAATCATATGTTGATAGCCTTTGCACCGTCAATTGGATAGGGGGTTATAATAGTTTAACTAACCAACAGATTCAAGAGCTTAAGGGTAAGTATGCTAGTGTTAGTAGTAAGATATCTTTGCTTGCTAATGATTTAAAAAATGATAAAGATTTAATAAAGATTGCTGTATTTAAGAACTTATTGAATATTAATGATGCTATATCTAAAGATTATGCAAATGTTAATTTGTTTAATGAAAAAGATGGGCTATCTTTGCCATTAGAGCTACACAAGGTAAAAAAAGAATTAGATTTAGGTCATTATAAGAATAGTAATATAAAGGAACCAGGATTTTCAGAGTATTTAAGAGTATATGAAATCGCTGACAAAAAAAATGAAGAGAAATATACTCTTACTGAAGAGGCGCTAGTATCTATTAATGGAGATAAGTTATTTAA
>JAIKVP010000150.1 GCA_024685635.1 Lachnospiraceae bacterium | reverse complement strand
TGTATTAATGCCAATAGTTATATTAGGATTAATACAAACTCAATCAAAAATGTACAATATAAACTCGCATTGCAAAATGCAGGCAATAATGCGTAAGGTACTGAAAACAACAATTGTTCATATGAATCTTTATCGATTCTTTTGCCTGATTCTCTGTTGAGCAAATAAAAGCTCATCGTCAAAAACATAAGAACAGAATGTAATACAACCAAAACATCACAAACATCATTGAATAAATTATAAGGGAACAAGGCGAGTATAAAGGAGGTTATATTAGCTATGAATCCTATTCCTATCAGGTGAAAGCCAAGTCCTCCAACCGACCTCCAACTATAAATAAATGATTCTCCTTCAGCTATTTTTCGTCTTATTTCTGACGCATACCCTAAATATTGAGCCGTGTTGTCTCCGCCTGTATATACATTTTCTCCAAAGAAAGTGCATTTATTTACAAGCATAGTAATTAGATGTGTCAGTACAACAATTAGCACACCAATCAGTACAACTTTATTTTTATAGAACCAGTTTTCTTTTGTCATGATAAAAAGCCTCCGAAAGCATTATATAAGGATAAATTATTCTTCACTAGTTTTATCTGTCACACTGTCTTTTTCAAGCCATATAGATTCTTGACCTTTACGATAATATATAAGCATAAGAACACTTATAACAATAAATACTATAGTGATAGCGATACCTAAGTAAACGCCACCTGCTTTATACTGCATACATATTTCATGTTCTCCAGCATCAACATCAAATGATAAAAAACCATTCCCAACACGCTTGGCAGGAACATTTTTACCGTCAACACTTACCTTCCATGCCCTGTCATATGATATTGTACTAAAGACCTGCTTGTTGGCATCTGCGGATATTGTTCCTTTAATATAGCCAGCCTTAGCCTCCTTAACATCTATCTGATTATCTTTTAGTATACTATATGCCTGAAGCCATTTATCATGATTTAATCTATTAAGAACTATATCACAGCTTTTTTCATTAGATTCACTAAATTGATAACCTGCAATTCCAGCATATGCATATGCCTTTTCTCCCGCCCTTAGATATCCTAAATTAATATTATTAAATAGATATATAGAATACTCTCCATCTTTCGGAGCAACAAATGAAAGCACTAGTTCTACAGTTTCATCTGAGTCACCTAGTTCTTCATTCTTAGTGATAGTCAATTTATCAGCTTTAATACTTGCTTCACAATTATTACTATACTCTAACTTATAATCAGCATTTTCTGAACTCATAATAGAATCTATCCCGGTCAAAGAATAGCACAATTTATTATTATAATCATCTACTTTATCTCTATTAGCTTCATTATTAAGCGAATAATCTGAATACACTTTAATATCGTTTTCAGGTACAACTATAGGATTAACACTCTCAAGGTTCTTATATAAGGTTATATCGTTTAATTCTTCTTTTTCACAGTTGCTAAAAACAGCATCGTTTTTAGAAATGTATGTAACTCCATCATTAGAACTGTTTCTTTTAGTATCAAAGATATATTTTCTAGAAAAAATAGAACTTAGGAAAGAATTAAAACCTCTCTCACAAACTGCTTGATCGTTAACTCCAATGCCTAACTTATTCAACTCATCGCTGTATGCAAATGATACATTCCCAGAAAAACCACAGCAAGTATTATATCCATATATCAAACCTACATTACTGATGATATACGAATCGTTATATACCGAGCGCTCTAAACCGTTAATATCTAGCTTGCTTACTACAGACTCAATTTTATGTGCAGTATCTCTTGAGAATATATCTGATCCACTTATTTCAAATGAAATAATAAAATTTATCGCTAATTCTAGTACTACTAAGCTGACCAGCGCTGTTTGCCATACTTTATATTTAATCTTTTTTCTGACTAAAACGAGCATCAAGTAAAGTAATAGCAGCACTACGGTTATAATGTATGACCAGATTTTATCCTTATCATTATAAAATGCAGAAGCAATACATATGATAAGCAAAGCGGTCGCTGCAATTAATAATCTTGCCTTATCAGTTTTTTTGATTTTAGAACTGTAAAACATATATGAATCAGCAGCAATTACTATCATATAAAAAATTAAATAGAAGGTATGTCTGTTATGAATTCCATGAGTATAATGGAACAAATGCATAATATAGTTACACAACTTCCCATTAACACAAAGCAAAAGAATAACTAATACCGCTAACTTTCTGATAGGCTTAAAAAGTTAGCGGTA
>JAIKVP010000145.1 GCA_024685635.1 Lachnospiraceae bacterium | reverse complement strand
CTGAGTGAGCGATACTCAAGCGCGCCTAAGCTGTAATCAAAGTATGCATCAATCGGACCAGTGTAGACAATCTTATCAGCAAGCTTATCATACTTCTCCTTGTCCGCAAGATAGTCAGTTGAAAGCCTGATTTCTATGCCTTTAAGGATATTCTCAACTAACTTGGTATATCCGCCGACAGGGATGCCCTGATATTTAGCATTAAAGTAGTTGTTATCAAATGTAAACCTGACCGGAAGTCTCTTAATGATAAATGCTGGAAGCTCATTACAAGGCCTGCCCCATTGCTTCATAGTGTAGCCCTTTATAAGCTTCTCATAGATATCAGTACCGACAAGGGATATCGCCTGCTCCTCCAGGTTCCGTGGCTCGCTTATGCCAGCTGCATTTTTCTGCTCTTCTATCTTAAGCCTGGCTTCCTCAGGCGTTACCACGCCCCAGATTTTGTTGAAGGTATACATGTTAAAGGGCAGAGAATAAAGCTCACCCTTATAGTTAGCCACAGGAGAGTTAGTAAACCTGTTAAAAGTCGCATACTGATTAACAAAATTCCAGGCTCTGTCGCTGTTGGTATGGAATATATGAGCACCATACTTGTGTACAATTACATCGTCAATCTTCTCAGTGTATACATTTCCGGCAATTTGATTTCTCTTATCTATAACAAGAACAGTCTTACCGGACTCTTTTACCTTTCTTGCAAATGTAGCACCATATAAGCCAGCGCCTACAATCAAATAATCGTATTCTGCCATATACCGCTCCTTATATCAAATCAGGTAGAAAACCACTCTCCTACCTGATCGTTAATAATACTTATTTTCACTTTATATTGAAAGCATTTTTGAATTATTGTTTTTTGGAAGGCTTCGAGTTAGAATTCTTAGCGCTCTTACTTTCAGCGCTCTTAGCGTTAGAATTCTTGTCACTCTTTGATTTACTATCATTCTTTGACTCTTTAGCCTTATTTGAATCCTTTGATTCAGTCTTAGTTAAACCAGCTTCATCTCCTGCTTCAAGAGCCTTAAGTTCTTCAACTCTCATCTCAAACAATCTGTCTCTATAAAGCATTATAACCACGATAAACATTGGCACTGTCATTGAGTATGGATTACCAACAAATGACTGTCCAAGATAAGCAAATGCTGCTATAACATAGGCAATTGGCTCAACTTCCCATTTCTTATAATTCTTAAGATAGAGAGCAACCATAACTATCCATAAAATGACTGTACAAGTAAGACCAAATATACCTAATGTAGTAAGAACCTCTAAAATTCCATTATGACAGGTAGCATAAGCTAAACTGCCATCTGCTCCTGCAGCTGCACAGTAATCTGTCATTCTATCTCTTAGCATATGAGGTCCAACTCCAAAAATCTTCTCCTTAAGAGAAAATGACTTAAAGAATTCCCAAGCACCGAGCCAGATTCCACCACGGCCTGTACCAAAGCCAGGCTCCAAAGTCTTCCAGATATATGCACAAACACCTGTAAAGCCTACAGTAGTAATTATAGCGTAAATGTATGCCAAAACATTAAGCAACTTAGGAGCCCAAGCCTTATTAGCTTTATAAGACTTATTAGCAAAGAAATATAATAGCCCAAACACAAGCATCACAGGAATTCCAACCCATTTGCCCATAAGTTGGTTAGTAAGCTCATCGGTATAATAAATCTTCTCTGGAAGAACCACGTGCATAAGCTGAATAATAGTCATCTCTACACCAACAACCGCAAGAATCAAGAAAGTTCTTGTCAATCGATACTGATTTGATAGTGCATAAAAAACAAATAGTATCGAGAAGAAGAACATACCAATCATAATACCATCTGAATGTACAGTTAAAACTCCAAGCGCTGCAAAGCACATATGTATAAACATTGGGAGTTTGCGCTTCTCATCCTCTTCATTTATAAAGAAAACAAAGATAATCGTCGAAATAATAGAATAATATGCAGAAATACTATCAACATTTCCAAGGCAGGAACTAAATGCGTAGAACTGCTCCTCTAAAATCATGGCATGAAGACCAAATACATCTATAGAGCAGAAATTTAAGAACAACCAGAATGTTGCAACATCAACAACTATAAATACTACGTTCCATATCTGCTTAACAGCTTTTACATGCCTAGATATGAAGAAATATAACAAAGCTAATAATCCAAGCTTAAGCGCACCGTTGTAGAAACCCTTCTCTCCACTTAAGCACTCAGATACATTAGCAGATGTAAAACAAGCAAACATCATACCGATTGAAAGCAATATAACTAAGAAATCCATAGCATTCCAACGCTTAAATGTAATATCCGGCTTGTACTCGCCTGCTAAAAAGCCATGAAAATAGAAGCATACAAGACCAACAATGCCGATATAAGTACAAATCAGCGCACAACCGCCCTTTGCTCCTATCATATTAAGATATGCCTGTGAATCATAAAAACATGGCACAACTATCATTATCAAATAAAAGAATATTCTTGAAACTAAACGTCCTAGCTTGACACTGTCTGTCTCATAATCAGCCTTTTTCTTCTTTCTGCTGTTCTGATTAGCCATTAGCGCACCTCTCCTTTTAAAACAATTTTACACAACATTTTGTATTATAGACGATTTTTTTGAGATTAACAAGTAGTAAAGATTCTAAAAACCATCAATCAAATAGCAAGTTAGTCTATTTATTAAAATAATCTTCTATATTATTACAAATGATCTCTATATCATCCTCTTTTAAGCCATAATACATTGGCAATCTAAGTAATCTCTCACTTTCCTTAGTGGTAAATCTATCCTCGCCGTCAAACCTTCCATACCTTTTGCCAGCTGGGGCAGTATGAAGTGGAATATAATGAAATACAGCACCTATTCCTCTTTCTTTCAAACATGAGATAAGGCTAGTTCTCTCCTCAATATCTTTCAGTTTTATGTAAAACATATGAGCATTGTGAACACATTCCTCAGGAACAAAAGGTAAATCAAGTAAACCTTTTTCCTTTAATGGTGTAAGTGTCTTATAATATTTATTCCAACTCTTCATCCTATCATCATATATCTCATCGGCCCTTTCAAGTTGCGCATATAGATAGGCTGCATTCATTTCGCTAGGTAAATAAGAAGACCCCGCATCGACCCAAGTATACTTATCAATCTCACCTCTATAAAACTTAGATCTATTGGTTCCTTTCTCTCTTATTATTTCAGCTCTTTCAATATAAGACTTGTCCTTAATAAGGATAGCCCCGCCTTCACCCATAGAGTAATTCTTGGTCTCATGGAAACTATAACAGCCAAAATCTCCAATGGCTCCCAAACTTTGACCTTTATAGCTACTCTTAACTGCTTGAGCTGCATCTTCAATAACAAATAAATTATGGCGTTTAGCTATATCCATAATCGTATCCATCTCGCAAGCTACACCTGCATAATGTACCGGCACAATAGCCTTGGTTTTATCTGTAATAGCCCGCTCTATAAGCTGCTCATCTATATTCATAGTATCAGGTCTGATATCTACAAATACCGGAGTTGCACCTCTTAAAACAAATGCATCAGCAGTAGAAACAAATGTATAAGCAGGCATTATAACCTCATCGCCCGGTTTAATTTCAGCTAGAATCGCAGCCATCTCTGTTGCATGAGTGCAAGAAGTAGTTAGTAAAGCCTTAGCGCAAGCAGTATTGTCTTCAAACCACTTATTACACCTTTTTGTAAACTCTCCATCCCCACTAATTCTATGTTTTTTAATTGCCTGAGACACGTACTGTATCTCATCGCCCACACATGGCGGAACATTAAATGGAATCATATAATCTCTCCTTAGTAATATACACTCCTATTTGTCCTTAATTGGCACTTAAACAATTAGTAAATCTCTATAACTTATCGTTCTTTAGTAATTTTCTCATTCTCCACTCTATATACATGATCACAGTTTTCAATAGTAGTAAGTCTATGAGCAATAATAACCATGGTCT
>JAIKVP010000055.1 GCA_024685635.1 Lachnospiraceae bacterium | reverse complement strand
TTTGTTATATTAAGAATTATATAAATGAAATATTTATAACTGTCACTTATATTTTCAATTATTTTTAGCTAATAATTATGGTTTTAAATAAGCGAATATTTAAGTGACAGTTTTGTTTATTATTAGTAAATTACAAGTGTAATTATAGCTGGCAGAATATGCTTGTTATAAAAATTATAAAGAAGATTATAATTATATTAGTTAGCATTTGCTATAAAAAAACTGCCACAAAAATGCGTGACAGATTAAGAGTATCAAAGATTAGATAACAGTCTAATTAATTAACAAGAACAATAATTACACTAAATATCAAAGTAAAATCAAAGCTGAGTATGGTCTAATAATCCTCCTCAATCACCTGAAACTCCAAATAATCAAACTCAATATCCTCCAAAAAAGAATCCTTATTAAATCTAGTCTTATTATGACAAATAAACTGCTTTTTGTTAAGCTCAAGCCAGATAGGCTGTGCGATATCAAATTCATGGCATATCATTTCTAAACTCTTATATACTTTCCTGGTCCTATTAAGCTCCTGATCATACACTTCTGCGGTATAGTCTTTTAATAGTCTGTTATTTTTCATTAACTTGCCCCATATTTTCATAGCAAAGCCTCCTAGGGATATTCCTTAGATAATATGATCAATTCAATCCACGTGTCTATTAATAATAGCCTTTGATATAAATTAATCATTTAACATAGTCTACCACATATGCACAAATAACAAAAGGGTGGCGGATTTATGTATTTTATGCTACAATCAATCATTAGTGGAGGCTATATTTATGTCTAATAAAAGAAAGAAAAAGCGAGGCCAGAAAAAAAAGCTTCGCATTTGGAAAGCGATTAAGTTCATAATTAAAGATATATTTACAGAAGGCATGATTGGTATGGGTTACGGCCTTTTCGCAACGCTTATCATCGGTGTTATTCTTGAACAGCTTGCTGTCATAATCGGCGGTATGCCAGGCATTTTCATGAATTACATCGGTACAACAACTATGTACTTAACTGGCGCCGGAATCGGTGTCGGTGTTGCGCTTCATTATAAGGAGCAGTCGTTAGTTACGATAAGTGCCAGCATTTGCGGAATGATGGGCGCTTACGCTGGAAGTATGCTAAATGGCACATTTATGGAAAATGATGTCGTCAATCTTGTGAGTTTTGGCGAGCCGTTAAGCGCATTTATCGCGGCCTATGTCGGTATCAAATGCGGTCATTTAGTTGCAGGTAAAACCCAGTTAGATATCCTGATAACCCCTGTGGTTACTATATTTTCGGGTACTGTAGTCGGTTTTTTGATTGGACCACCGATATCAAGAACTATGATCGATCTTGGCGCTGTAATTAATGCAGCGACTGAAGAGAGTCCTTTGATGATGGGAATTATAGTGTCTGTGGCGATGGGCGTGATGACGACTTTGCCTTTATCTGCTGCGGCGTGGGGTGTAATCCTTAATTTGTCTGGTCTTGCAGCTGGTGCTGCTACAGTTGGCTGCTGCTGCAATATGATTGGTTTTGCTGTTGCAAGCTTTCACGAGAATAGATTTAGTGGGCTTTTTACACAGGGTATTGGTACTTCGATGCTCCAGTGGAAAAATGTCTCAAAGAAGCCTATCATCTGGCTTCCAGCACTTTTGTCGAGTGTCATTTTAGGACCGGTTTCAACGGTCGTTCTTGGCATGACCAACAATGCGACAGGTAGCGGAATGGGCACTGCTGGATTTATTGGACAGATTATGACCTATCAGACCATGGTTGGCGAGGGCTTCCATGGAATTATGGTTATTATAGAAATTATAGTTATGCATTTTATTGCTCCCGGAGTTATTGCCTATGCCGTGTCAGAATACATGCGACATAAGCACATAATTGTCGAAGGAGATATGAAGCTTAAACTTGAAAACTAGGAGGGCGTAGGCCTTGGATAAGAAAGATTCTGGCAGATTTCTCTCGTTTGGTGAAAGAGAGAATTCCAATGAAAATGAAGAATCGAATAATAGTGACAAAGAGTTAGATTTTGCTGACAAGGAGAAGTTAGCTGACGGCCTTGAGTCAAAAGAGGAAAAGGAGCAGATGGAGTCTCTCTTCCCTGAGGAGGCTGAGGCTGGACAGACACCGACCCCGATAAATCTTGATACAGGGCGATTTGCCAACAAGAAGAATTCTTCTAACAACGTGGTTAAGATTCCTAGAAGTCACAGAAAACAGATATCGATTGCGATTTTGGTAATAATTGTCTTGATAGCTGCATTTGCTATTTTCTGGCATTTTAGGAGTTTTAAGTCATATGAGGTTGTGACATCAACGGACAGGTTTGATGAGACGGCGATGGAGTATTTGCAGTTTCAGGGCGGCTTCGTTAAGTATAATGTTGACGGTATTACTTATGAAGACAAGACCGGCACAATCATTTGGACTGAGGCCTTTAATATGACGATGCCGAAGGTGGTTATTTGTGGCGAATACGTTGCTATTACTGACATTGGCAATAACGAGTACACGCTTTATAACTCGACTAAAAAGGTTCAGACAGTGACGACGGATTTTCCAATCAGTGATATTCAGGTGGCTAAGCAGGGCTTGGTTGCTGTCATTTTAGAGGACGAAAAGGTCGACTATATCACTGCATTTGACATATCTGGCGCGAAGGTTTTAGAGATTAAAACTACTATTAGTAAGAATGGTTACCCGATGGCGATTGCAATGTCTGAGGATGGAACCAAGCTAGTTGCGGCTTATGTGGTTGTTGATAGTAGTGAAGTTACGAGTAATCTGACATTTTATAACTTTGGAAATGTCGGTAAAAATGAGGTCGATCGCCAGGTCGGCAACACAAGATTTGAAGGTGAGCTCTTCCCAAGAATTGCATTTGCCGACAATAATACAGTTGTTGCGTATAGCGATAAGAGAATGATTCTTTACTCTATGAAAGAGAAGCCAAAAGAGGTGCTTAACGAGAAGCTTAACAGCTCGGTTAAGTCGATTTTCTATAACTCCAAGTTCGTTGGCTACATTGCAAATGCAGACAAACAGATGGCTTCAAGCAATTCTGTAAAGCACGAGGAGAAGGCGGCTGACGAAGATGAAGACCGCTATGTTATCAATGGATACACGCTTTCTGGCGCGTCTGTATTAAGCAAAGAGATATCTTACTACTATACTAATATGCATGCAAATGAAAAAGAAATTATTCTTATAGGTAAGAAGTCGTGCGAGGTTTACACTACTTCCGGCAACCTAAAGTTTAAAGGCAAGTTCGACGGGGGAATCAGCGACTTGTTCCCAACGACTAACACCAACGAGTTTATTCTTATGACGCCATCTAAGACTGAGACAATCAGGCTAAAATAGTCTCTGGATGAGAGTTTTTAAGGAAGGTCAAAAAATATAATAATATAAATATGAAGAAAAGCAGGCGTTTTATAACGCTTGCTTTTTTGATTTTATCAACATTCAAATAGCGTATAATACTGAAAACGCAATAAATAAAGGCTTTTAGAAATATAGTTATCAACATTTAAAGGTTGATAAAGTGTTAAAAAGATGTTGAAAAAAAGCCGTAAAAATCTGTTGACAAATACTTTCTAGAGTGTTATTATCATCTAGTCGCTGATAAACAGTGATTTTTTTACGCCTTAATTTAAGGCATAAACCTTGATAACTGAATAATGAGACAAACCTGAATATGACTTTAAGTTTCGCCTTGAATTAATTACTGGTTCAAGGAAAAGCGAAAGTTGTAAATTACAACCTATAAACAGTAAA
>JAIKVP010000054.1 GCA_024685635.1 Lachnospiraceae bacterium | reverse complement strand
GAAGATGGCTCAACTAAAGATATAGAGATTAACGGTTTGTTTGTCGCTATAGGACAGATTCCACATAACGATGCATTTGCAGATGTGATTGAACTTGATAGCGCTGGCTATATTAAGGCAGGCGAGGATTGTCTTACCAATGTTAAAGGTATATATGCAGCTGGAGATTGCAGAACTAAGGAAGTAAGGCAGCTAGCTACAGCTGCGGCTGATGGTGCAGTTGCAGCCTATAAGGCAATCGCTGAAATAAATCGTAGTAAATAGTTGGAGGTTAAGAACTTTGGCTAGATTTTGGCATACTAATAAAGAGTATGCTCAGATGGTTTATGAGCATGCTGGTGTCTGGGCGGATAGAGCCACATATGCAGATGATAATAGTGAATATAACTTGTATTATTATGGCGATAAGGCTGATGCAATAAAGAACAATCTTGATGACATTATAATTAGGGTTAATAAAGCAGAGGGCGGACAGGCAGTCTGGATAGATGAGACGAATTGCTTAACACTTATTAAAAACTAGGAGGATATTTTTATGCAGCTACAGTTTATTCCAGTTTTGATGAATGATGATATTTCTGATTTGGCTAATATAGCTGACAAGGTATGGCATGAGTACTTTCCAGTAATTCTTTCTGATGAGCAGATTGATTATATGGTTGAGAAGTTTCAGTCTAAAAAGGCTATTAAAGAGCAGCTAGATGAGGGCTATGAGTACTATTTCTTAAAGCTTGCTGACATTTATATTGGCTATGTTGGCATACATCCTGAGAGAGATACTAACAAGCTCTTTTTGAGCAAGATTTATATATTAGAGCCATATCGTGGTAAAGGATATGCTAGTCAGGCATTTAATTTTTTAGAGGGGCTGGCATTTGCATACAATCTAAATAGCATTTACTTAACTGTCAATAAGCATAATGATGGCTCAATCAAAGTCTATGAGCATAGGGGCTTTAAGAAGATTGATGAGCAGGTAACTGATATTGGCAACGGTTTTGTTATGGATGATTATGTATTTAGCTATGATGTAAATGCATAAAGTTTTTTTGTTGAACTATTGATTTTTATATTGTAAGATATATGGGTAACTTGAAAATGATATTTTTTAGGAGGAAGACATGGATTATAAAACAGCAGGTGTTGACATTGAGGCAGGCTATAAGTCTGTTGAACTTATGAAGGAGCACATTAAGAGAACAACTAGATCTGAGGTGCTCGGTGGTATCGGTGGCTTTGCTGGTGCATTTGACTTAAATTCAATCAAGGGAATGGAGGAGCCGGTGCTTTTGTCTGGAACAGACGGATGTGGTACTAAGGTTAAGCTTGCATTTTTGATGGATAAGCATGACACAATTGGTATTGACGCCGTGGCTATGTGTGTTAACGATATTGCTTGTTCAGGCGGAGAGCCTTTGTTCTTCCTTGACTATATAGCGTGTGGCAAGAACTATCCTGACAAGATTGCTACTATCGTCGGTGGTGTTGCAGAGGGCTGTGTTCAGTCAGGTGCTGCTTTAGTTGGCGGTGAGACTGCAGAGCATCCTGGACTTATGCCAGAGGATGAGTACGATTTGGCTGGATTTGCTGTCGGCGTGGTTGATAGAAAAGACTTGATTACAGGTGAGAATATTAAGGATGGCGACGTTTTAGTTGGTATTTCATCAAGCGGCGTTCACTCTAACGGATTCTCTCTTGTTCGTAAGGTATTTGATATGACTAAGGAGTCATTAGATAAGTATTATGATGAACTAGGTAAGACCTTAGGCGAGGCCTTGATTGAGCCTACAGTTATCTATGTTAAGGGACTTAAGGCTATCAAGGATGCTAATATAACTATTAAGGGCTGCTCTCACGTGACAGGTGGAGGCTTTTATGAGAATATTCCTCGTATGCTTCCAGACGGCGTTAAGGCAGTTGTTAAGAAGGATAGCTATCCAATCCCACCTATTTTCCCGCTTATTAAGGCTACAGGTAATATTGATGAGCAGATGATGTACAACACATTTAATATGGGACTTGGTATGGTTTTGGCTGTTGATCCATCTGACGTTGATGGCGTTATTGCTGCGCTTGAGGCTGCTAACTATAAGGCGTTTAACGTAGGTGAGATTAAGTCAGGTGACAAATGCTGTGAACTTATTTAGTGAAAGAGGATTAGAAAATGTTTAGAATTGCTGTAATGGTATCAGGTGGTGGTACCAATCTTCAGGCTATTATAGATAGGGTTGCTGACAATACTATCAAGGATGTTGAGATTGCCTTGGTTGTCAGCAATAACGAAGGTGTTTATGCCCTTGAAAGAGCTAAGGATGCCAATATTAAGGGAGTCGTAGTGTCCCCTAAGGATTATGCTAATAGGGATGAGTTTAACAAGGCTCTTCTTAAGACGGTTGATGATGCTAAAGTTGATCTTATAGTGTTAGCTGGCTTTTTGGTTGTTATCCCAGAGGCTATGATTGATGCTTATCAGAATAGGATTATCAATATTCATCCTTCACTTATTCCGAGCTTTTGTGGGACAGGCTACTATGGACTTAAGGTTCATGAGGCTGCATTAGCAAGGGGCGTTAAGTATTCAGGAGCTACAGTTCATTTTGTTGATAAGGGAACTGACACTGGCCCTATCATTTTACAAAAGCCAGTTGAGGTTAAGGAGGGCGACAGTCCAAAAGAGCTCCAGCAGCGTATTATGGAGGAAGCTGAGTGGAAGCTGCTTCCACAGGCGATTGATATGATTGCTCATAATAAGATTGAGGTCGTTGATAATAAGGTGGTTCATAAGAATTAAATATATTTATAGAATTCGTAAAGTCTAAGGAGGACATACTGATGAAGGTTTTAATCGTAGGTAGTGGCGGAAGAGAGCATGCAATTGCTGCTAGTGTAGCTAAGAGCGATAAAGTTGACAAGATTTATTGTGCACCTGGCAATGCTGGTATTTCAAAGATTGCAGAGTGTGTAGATATTGCTGCTATGGATATTGACGCTATGGTAGCATTTGCAAAAGAAAAAGCTATCGACTTAACTATAGTTGGAATGGATGACCCATTGGTTGCTGGTATGGTAGATGCCTTTGAGGCAGCGGGCTTAAGAGCATTTGGCCCTAGGAAAAATGCAGCAATCATCGAGGGTAGCAAGGCATTTTCTAAAGACCTTATGAAGAAATACAATATCCCTACAGCGGCTTACGAGGTGTTTACTTCTGCTGAGGATGCTAAGAATTATCTTGAAACATCTAAATATCCTATCGTGCTTAAGGCGGATGGACTTGCACTTGGCAAGGGCGTTTTGATCTGTAACACTAAAGAGGAAGCGCTAGCTGGAGTTGACGAGCTTATGCTTGATAAGAAGTTTGGCTCAGCTGGAGATACTATCGTTGTTGAGGAATTTATGACTGGACGCGAGGTTTCGGTTTTATGCTTTGCTGACGGCAAGACTATTAAGCCTATGACATCTGCGCAGGATCACAAGCGTGCTAAGGATGGAGATCAGGGACTTAACACAGGTGGTATGGGAACATTTAGTCCTAGCCCATTTTATACAGATGAGATTGATAAGTTCTGTAAGGAGAATATCTATCAGAAGACCATTGATGCTATGGCTTCAGAGAATAGACCGTTTGTCGGCGTGCTGTTTTGCGGGTTGATGATTACTCCTGAGGGTGTTAAGGTGTTAGAGTATAACTGCCGTTTTGGTGACCCTGAGGCGCAGGTTGTACTTCCACGTATGTCTAACGATATTATTGATGTATTTGAGGCTTGTATTGACGGCAAGCTTTCTGATATTGATTTGCAGTTTGAGGACAATGCGGCTGTGTGTGTTGTATTAGCTTCAAACGGATACCCACTTTCTTATGACAAGGGACTTCCTATAAGTGGACTTGATGCATTTGATGACAAGGATGGATATTACTGCTTCCACGCTGGAACTAAGCTAGCAGATGGCAAGATTGTCACAAATGGCGGTAGAGTTTTAGGTGTTACCGCTAAGGGAAGCAACCTAAAGGAAGCCAGAAGCAATGCTTATAAGGCTACCGACTGGATATCATTTGACAACAAATATATGAGAAATGATATTGGTAAGGCTATTGATGAAGCATAATATTAACTGCTAATTAGTGACTTTTAGCTGCTAAACAGTTATAAGTTAAGCGGCTAAATCTTGATTGCTAATTATATGGGACGGCTAAAATGATTAGTCTATTAATTAAGCGCCATAAGTAATATGCTTGTGGCGCTTTTTTATAGTTATGAAAAGATAGAAGATATTTGTTTAGAATATGTAAATTGCTAGTATAATATGCTAGTAATTAGCATTTTTAGAAAGGAGATTTCGGTCTTGGCCGGAATATATTTACTATGATAAAGCTTATAGCCTGTGACTTAGACGGAACCTTGCTCGACTCCAATAAGAGGCTGCCAGAAGAGTTCCCAAAACTGATTGAAAAACTAAAGGCAAAGGGGATACATTTTGCGGTGGCGTCAGGAAGGTCTTATGCCGGAATAAAGGAAATGTTTATAGACTATATAGATGACATTGTCTTCATATGCGACAATGGCGCCTTTGTCATGTATAAAGAGGAGAGACTTCATCTCGATTTGATGAAGAAGGAGGACATAAGGGAATTAGCTCTTTTATCGAGAGATTTAGACGGTCTGATTCTTCTTTGTGGAATGCATGGTACTTATCATATGCCGGCCAAAACAAAAGAGGCTAATGATGAAATAGTAAAGTATTATACCAATCGCGTTTTGGTAGAAGATGATTTAGATGTTGATGATGAATTCTTTAAGGTTGCCTTATTTGACGGTGAGGGCTCTGAGGAGCACTCATACCCTTATTTAGTTGAAAAATACGGCGATAAATACAACGGTCAAACCTCGGGCAAATACTGGATGGATATTATGAATGGTGGCACTAACAAGGGCTCAGCTCTTAAGGCTATTCAAGAAAAGTTTGATATAAGCTACGACGAGACTATGGCATTTGGCGATTATATGAACGATTACGAACTTTTAGAAAATGCTAGCTATAGCTTTGCCATGGCTAATTCGCATCCAAAGATAAGCAAGCTTGCTAACTATAAGGCGGGCTCTAATGATGAAAATGGAGTCCTTAAGGCTATTGTTGAATATGTTTTTGATGGAGACTTTTGATGATAAAATGCTAGCTGATAATCTGTCGGCTGGCATTTTTTTTATTATATGTTTGTTAATTTGTATATTCTAGGCATTAGTTGGTGTTTTATATTCTCATGATTGGTTAGCATTTTCTTATATTGTCAAATCCTGTTCCTTGTGTTATAGTATTTGTATAACAAGTGTAACTAAAAAGGGGTGATGACATGCTCATTAATATAGATTTTGGAAGCGATGAGGCTATCTATGTTCAATTGCGTAATCAGATAGTTTTAGGCATCGCTAAAGAAGAGATTAAAAATGGCGAATCCCTCCCGTCTGTAAGGCAGCTAGCTGATGAATTAGGAGTTAATATGCACACGGTCAACAAGGCTTATACCATGCTAAAGACCGAGGGCTATTTAACTATGAATCGTCAAAGGGGAGCTGTCATTTGCATTGAGCTTCATGATCATCCGGATAACGAACTTGTAACGGCGATTAGAATGATTACCGCCGAGGCTAAGTGCAGGAATATGAGCGAGGATGAGCTTGTTTCGCTTATCAGGGAGATATATAGGGACTTGTAGATAGAGATTAATGCTTAGAGTTAGATTAGTGGATATGATTTAGACAGAGAGATAAAATGCATTAACAGTTTGGAGGACAGATATGGATAATCAATATACAGATAGCGCCAATATCGCAATCAGAGAAGCACAGAGCTTCGCCTGGAGTCATGGCCAGGTCAGCATAGGAACCGAGCATTTGCTTATCGGTTTATTAATTGAGAAACGCGGTGTTGCAAGAAGAATCCTAGAGGAAAATGGTGTCGAGCTCGCAGTTATGCTTAGACTTACCGATCAGACCATCAAAGGTGACGGCGGTATAGTTACAAGAAGCAAGGGCAGCTACACCCCAAGAGCCGAGCGTGTCTTGAACAATGCAATCAAAGAGGCAGATTTATACGGTCAGGAGCAGGCTGGAACCGAGCATATTTTGCTCGCCATTATGAAGGAGAAAGACTGCATTGGTCTTAGATTATTATCAAGTATAAGTGCTAATCTTCAAAAGATTTATGTGGATACCCTTACAGTTCTTGGCGTTGAGCCTATGAAGGCCAAGAAGGAATACTCTATGATGCACGGTGGCAGAGAAAAAAATACATCTAAGACGCCTATCTTAGACCGCTACACCAGAGATTTAACCGCTGTAGCTTCAGCTGGCAAGCTAGATCCTGTCATTGGAAGAGAGTCAGAGATCAAGCGTATGATTCAGATTCTTAGCAGAAGAAACAAGAATAACCCTTGTCTGCTTGGTGAGCCGGGTGTTGGTAAAACGGCTATAGTTGAAGGCTTGGCTCAGTATATTGTAGACGGCGCCTGCCCAGCTTCAATTAAGGATAAGAGGGTTCTTGCTCTTGACCTTACTGCGATGGTCGCAGGAACCAAATATCGTGGTGAGTTTGAGGAACGTATTAAGAAGCTCTTAGAGGAATTGACTAAGAGCGCAGATGTCCTTTTATTTATCGACGAGATTCACACAATTATAGGCGCAGGAAATGCAGAGGGTGCTATGGATGCCTCTAACATTTTAAAACCATCCTTAGCAAGAGGCGAGATTCAGGTTATCGGCGCAACCACCACGAATGAATATAGAAAGCATATCGAGAAGGATGCAGCTCTAGAGAGAAGATTTCAGCCTGTAGAGGTTGTCGAGCCGGATGATGAACAGACTTTAGAGATTATAAGAGGCTTAAGACCTTACTACGAGAGCTTTCATCATGTTAAGATAAGCGATGAGGCGATTGAGAGTGCAGTTAAGCTTTCCTCAAGATATATAAATGACAGATTTATGCCTGATAAGGCGATTGATGTAATTGACGAGGCGGCTGCTAAGAAGAAAATAGGCGACTTAGATGATGACAAAGAGGTTATTGTAATTAGGCGTGAGATAGAGCTCTTATCAGAGCAAAAAGAAAATGCCCTACTAAGCGGTAATCTAAAGCAGATGAAGCATTTTCAAAACAAGCAGGAAAATGCAAGGCAGAAGCTAAATAAGATCCTAAACGACCGCAAAAAGAAGGTTATAAGCTCTGGAATTATCGTTGAGGAAGCGGACGTAAGAGGTGTGGTTTCAATGATAACTAAGGTTCCCCTAAAGCGAATGGAAGCCGATGAGATGAACGAGCTTTTGCATTTAGAGGATGAGCTTCATAAGAGAGTAGTAGGTCAAAATGAAGCTGTAACTGCTGTCGCACACGCTGTTAAGCGAGGCAGGGTAGGAATGAAGGAGCCTAATCATCCTATTGGAACATTCTTGTTTTTAGGTCCTACAGGTGTCGGTAAAACCGAACTTTGTAAGGCGCTTGCAGAGACTGTTTATGGCGATGAGAAAAATATTATAAGGGTTGATATGTCTGAATACATGGAGTCATATAGCGTTTCGAAAATGATAGGTTCACCTCCAGGATACGTCGGTCATGATGATGGAGGGCAGCTAAGTGAGAAGGTTAGAAGACACCCTTATTCGGTAGTATTATTTGACGAGATAGAGAAGGCGCATCCTGATGTCTTTAACATTCTTTTACAGGTTTTAGATGAGGGACATATCACTGATTCTAAGGGTAGGAGAGTTTCGTTTAAGAATACAATTATTATTATGACTTCTAACTGCGGAGCTAAGAATATTGTGGCACCTAAGAATCTTGGATTTGCAGCTTCTAGCTCTAAAACTGTTGAGCACGATAAGATGAAGGAAGCTGTTATGGAAGAGGTTAAGCGCCTCTTTAAGCCAGAATTCTTAAATCGTATCGACGAGATGATAGTATTTGAAATGCTAAATAAGGATAATCTTAAGGATATTGCAGCACTTATGGTATCACGCGTTACTAAGAGAGCTAAAGAGCAGTTAGACATTGATATGAGATGTGATTACCATGCGATAGAATATCTCTTAGAGAAGGGCACTGATGAAATCTACGGCGCAAGACCTTTAAGAAGGGCTATACAGTCTGAATTAGAGGACAAGTTTTCAGAAGAGGTCCTTAAAGGTGCTATCAAAAAAGGTGATAGTGTATTAGTTACCACCAGGAAGAAAGAACTCATTTTTAAAGTCAAATAATGTTAACAGAATTTTTACTTTTTAGTTTCCAAAAATGGTGGCTATTTTTCACTAAATTTGTTATACTTTATTTATGAGGATTTTATGAATTTTAAGTCGGGATATGTTTGATTTTTCCGACAAAATTAAATAACTAAATACATCATATATTTTAGGAGGATACCGTTATGGCAGTAGTAAGCGAGTTAATTCGCACAGAGCAGGATGGTTCATTAAGTTTTGGAGATTACACCTTAACTAGCAAGACTAAGAAGGCAGATTTTGAGCACGATGGTGATATCTACAAGATTAAGACATTTAATGAGATTACCAGACTTGAGCGCAATGAGGCTTTGGTATATGAGTCATCACCAGGAACTGCGGTTCATAATCTTAAGACAGCTGATGGAGAGATTTCATTTTCTGTAGAAGGTCCTGAGGACGCTATGGTTACTTTAGAGTTAGAGGCTGATAGCGCTTATGAGATTGTTAAGAATGGAACTGATGCTGGAGAGGTTAAGACCAATTTAGGTGGCAAGCTTCCGATTAGTGTGGAATTGGGAGAGGGCGCTAATGTGTCAATTAAGGTAACTAAGAAATAATATGGCAAAGACGAAGAAGGTTTTCTTTTGTCAGGAGTGTGGCTACGAGTCAAGCAAGTGGTTAGGACAGTGTCCTGCCTGTCAGCAGTGGAATACATTTGTTGAGGAGACAGTTAGCAAGAAGTCAACGTCAGTTAAACAGACGCTTACTCACAACAAGCCAGTTAAGCTTGAGGAGGTTGCGGCACTTTCTGAGAGACGTATAAGTACACATATTGAAGAACTGGATCGAGTATTAGGGAGCGGTATTGTAAGCGGCTCCCTAATTTTAGTAGGAGGCGATCCGGGGATAGGTAAGTCCACACTCTTGCTTCAGATATGTAAAAACTTAAGCCATGATAAGATGAAATTATTATATGTATCGGGAGAGGAGTCTGTTCAACAGATTAAGATGAGGGCAGATAGAATAGGTGAGTTTTCTGATACTATGGAGCTACTGTGCGAGACTTCTATTGATGCGGTAGAGGCTGCTATTATTGATTCTAAACCAGAGGTTGTTGTCATTGATTCTGTTCAGACAATGTATTCTGAAGAGGTTGCATCGGCAGCGGGAAGTGTTTCGCAGGTTAGAGAGGTAACCGGCAAGCTCATGCGCATTGCTAAGCAGAACGGTATTACTATATTTATAGTTGGACATGTAACCAAAGAAGGCGTTGTTGCTGGACCTAGAACTCTAGAGCATATGGTTGATACAGTGCTATACTTTGAGGGTGACAGGCATGCTGTCTATCGTGTTTTAAGAGGCGTTAAGAATAGATTTGGCTCGACAGACGAAATAGGCGTTTTTGAGATGCAGCCAGATGGCCTAAGAGAGGTTGCCAATCCTTCAGAAGTTATGCTGTCAGGCCGCCCGGAAAATGCTGCAGGCTCTGTTGTTGTTGCTTCTGTTGAAGGAACTCGACCAATTCTTATTGAGATTCAGGCTTTAGTTTCAGAGACTAGCTTTAATATACCTAGAAGAACTACTGTAGGATTAGATTTTAACAGGGTTAATCTCTTGATTGCTGTTTTAGACAAGAGAGCAGGCCTTCATTTAGGAAGTTCTGATGCCTATGTTAATGTGGCAGGTGGCATCAAGCTTAATGAGCCGGCTATAGATCTTGGAATAGTTCTTGCCATGGCTTCAAGCTTTAAGAATAAAGCATTAGCCAACGATACAATTGTCTTTGGAGAAGTTGGCCTTACAGGTGAGATAAGAGGAGTGTCAATGGCATTACAGAGAGTTAAAGAGTCTGTTAAGTTAGGCTTTAAGACGGTGATTATGCCAAAAACTAACTACGAACAGATTAAGAAAAGCGAAGAAGATTTTAAGAAGATAAAACTGATAGGTGTGGAAAATGTTTCTGAGCTTTTGAGTCTTATTTAAAATAAAGTCTAATTTTTTGAAAAAAGTTGTTGACAAAGATATTTCAATTTGCTATTATCAATAGGTCGCTGATTAACAGTGACCTTTTTTACGCCTTAATTTAAGGCATAAACCTTGATAACTGAATAATGAGACAAACCTGAATATGACTTTAAGTTTCGCCTTGAATTAATTACTGGTTCAAGGAAAAGCGAAAGTTGTAAATTACAACCTATAAACAGTAAA
>JAIKVP010000053.1 GCA_024685635.1 Lachnospiraceae bacterium | reverse complement strand
CCATGACCTCAAATCGAAGCTACAGGGCTTATCTGCCCCAGGCAACCGTAAGAGAAGAAATAGAGAAAAACATAGGAACCCAGTTTGATCCGGAAGCGGCCAAATGTATGCTGGAGATCATGGAAGAGGATAAGGAATACAGATTACACGAGCACAGTGAAGCGTTGGGCTCGTAGAAAACGATCTCCTCCCAGGCTTTGTGTCGCTCCACATTGGAAGCAAAATCCACACCGGCAAAGACATGGGGATGCCGCCGCTCCATTTTATCGGAAACGGTCTTTGCCAAGAGCATAATCAGTAAAAACTATCCTACTCACCCCAAGACTTACTGCCTTCTTGACATATATTTCATCACCTTCGTCACTTGCATGTCTACATCTATATGTGTGCATATGGAAGATTTCATTTTCAATAGACTTATACATCTAATCCCTCTTCTCATAATCATCAATATTATTCATACAAAAAGCTTATCTTCTCATAAATAAACTTAAAATCAACCATCAAGCGACCGTCCCATATTGCTACAGGAACTTTCTCTTCAAATGAATACTCTACACACTCGGATGATTGCTCAAAGTTGTAAACCAGCACCTGCTTCTGTTCCGGCAGTACTATCCAATACTCTCTGACACCGGCATGCTCGTATTTCTTCTTTTTCCGAATAATATCCATATACCAATTACTAGGCGACAAAACTTCAACTATAAGATCCGGTGCTCCGACAACTCTCGCCTTAATAATCTTATCTCTGTCACAGACGACAAGCACATCCGGCTGAATCATCGTCTTATCATCGCAATCAAGCTGTACATCTGTAGGAGCTATAGACGGTATACACGGGCCTCCATTCTCGTTCACGAAGTTCTCAAACGCAGTAAAAATCATTGCAGCAATTCTCTGATGTATAAATGTTGGCGCAGCCATATCATAAAAAATGCCATCAATCATCTCTATCCTTGTTCCTTCAGGCAATGCCAAATAATCCGCAATAGTCTTACCGCTCATATCTCCCGCAGATGTACCGATATTATACTCCCCATATTCCATAACCTTCATATCGTCTCGTCGGCTGTCTTCCTTGGAATAGTAACATTTATCGGGTTTCACTTCTTCGGTATAAAACACCTTACAAAGTGCTTCTACAGTCTGTCTTCTAGGCGCAGAAGTACTTCCTGCAAATATCTTCTGAACTGTACCTAACGGCACTCCTGAAATATCTGCAATATACTTGTTAGAATACCCATATTCTTTCTTTCTTGAAATCATCTCAGCTACTGTCATATCAATCACCACCTAAAAAATACACACATCGCTACCTTAATTATAGCAATGCGTGTACCAATAATCAACCATAAATGCTCAAAATTGAACCAATTAGATATTAATGTATCCGTTCTTCTACTTCTTCTTATCTGATCTACATTTTAGTATTTTTCCACCCATAGTTTTTTCAACCTCCTCATCAACTTCTATTAATCTGTAGCAGCACTATATCTCACTTTGGACCACCATCTCATTTACGGTCATCTTAAATTCTTCTATCTTCTTATAATCAGGCTTATCCGGGAGAGAAGTATTCTTCTTGGCATATTCAAACCTCTTCTCATACTCATCAAGCAACTCATAGAATTCCGGCTTAACCTGTCTATCATCCTTCAAATACTTACCATTTCTTATATCCATGAGCATATCATGCTCATCCTCACGATAAGTAATAACTTCTTCCTTCTCCAAGATGTCAATACACATAATATATAATCTAAGCAAATGCATCATGTGCTTGCCCAATTTGTTATGCTCTATAGCCTTAGTGTTTCTTGAACCAGTTCTATCGTAAGAGCGAATAATACCGGTAACCTCTCCCATAAAACCATGTATGTCTCTAAGCGGAACATGATCCATATGTATATCCGCATATAACTCGTGGCTGTAATTAGCTTTATCACTCTCTCCAACATAAAGGTTAACTCCCTTGATGCCGTATCTCTCCTCGAACACATATCTAGCATTTTCTATGGTCGAAAGAATATGCTTCTCTCTATGCTCTTGCTCAGCAACACGCGCACTCTTATTCTCCAGGCGCCTAAGCTGCGCAGTTGCATATCCGCCAAATGTATGGATACATTGCTTACTCAAAAACAACTTAGTGTTGTCGAGTAGCATTTGCCCAACCTTAGACAAATGTATATACTGCTCTCTTTTACATCCTAACATCTCAATGGTATTCGGGTTGCATTTGCATAATAAGTCAAGAAGCTTGTTAAATGAATAAATTGTCGTGTCCGTTGCCACATCTACCACTTGATCAAAATCTTCACCAAGCAAAATCTCTCTTTTAGGATTGAGCGCAAAACCTCTTATATCGATATCGCTGTTTTCATTGTCGGTTCCATACGCATAGCTACCTCCAAGCGTAATCATCCCAACGTCGTATATTCCGCGTAAAAATGCATATTCGGGAGCAGTCTCTATCATTTGCTTAATCTCAGTAATATTCATCTTACATCACTCCTTTAGGTTCTATTATTTTAGCATACTGATTATTATTTTAGCATAGCAATCCGCTCGCGTCATTAAACCTATAGTTGAATGACATAGTTAAATAAAGAGGTTAGCTTGCGCCAACCTCTAAGAAAAAAGATTTGTAATAAATATATCTTTTAGTTCTCGAAGTTCTTTATCATCATTCGAATTATTTTGTAGGATTATAGGTAGTTTTCATATCAAACTCCCCCTTCGTACTCCCCTGATTTTTCAATCTATGTATTGATATTTAAATCAATGCACTAACGAAAAAATGAATAATGTTATTTGACTGATTACAGCTATATTAAATGCGAGTTTGCCAAGTTCTACAAAGAGCTCGATAAGATCTGCTGCTTTACTAGTCATTTTATCAGTTCTCCTTTCATATTTACAGTGTGATATGTATCTATAGTCAGTTTATCACTTTAATTTATTGTTGTCATTGAACGGTTGGTTTAATGACATGTACATAGGTCCATCTCTTAAGCATTTTAAATTCCGATTTTATGTTCTATCATTCATCTCGAAAAACATGAATTCATCAAGTTCTTTCTCTTATAGAAAAGCCCTACAAACTGCCGATTTGCTTATTTCACTATCCTGTATAATTATCACGCTTTCACTCTCTGTCCGCCAAAGGCATGAATTGATCGCGTACCGGCTTTAACCCTTCCTCCCTGGACACTTCCCTTGGGAATAAACAGTTCATCTCCCGCATGCAATATGTATTCTGATCCATCTACTATTACGATATATTCTCCCTCTACACAAAGCATCCATTCATCATAATCATGTGTATGTTCTTTTGAAACTCTGTCTGCTTTATATATCCAAAAGGCCATTTGACTCCCGTCGTTAGCCGTATAATAGTATCCCTCAATATCAGGTGTGTTTTGCTGAGAAGCAGGGATCAAATTCTTTTCATTACACATAAACTTTGG
>JAIKVP010000094.1 GCA_024685635.1 Lachnospiraceae bacterium | reverse complement strand
TCAGGACTTGATGTCAATAATCTGAGCCTAAATAGAATTATAGAAGAGTTAAACAATCAGGATAAGGCTAATGCCCTAACCCTATTTAGAGACTCGCAGGTAGAGCCATCATCAGCCAATTTAGACCTATACCAGCAAACTATGATGGTGAGAAATGCTATACCATCTCTTCCTGCTGAGACCTTAGGCGTAGTTGATGATCAATCGCTAACCCTTAGAAATATATATCAGGCTGGAATAAGAGTTGCAATCTCATTGCAGACACAAGGTCAGACTGTTGTAGCAACATCTTCAACTAACTTTAACTCTTATTCAAATAGAGATCAGAGAGCAACTTACGAGGCGCTTATGACCGCGCCAAGAGCTGATATGGGAGACAAGCTATCTAAAGCATTTTCTAATATGGACGGAATGCTTGAGGAGATGGGTGTTTCGTTAACAGAGCTAAACAAAAAAGCGGCGAGAATACTTGCATATAACAACATGGAAATCAATCCTGAAGAGATTGATAGAATTGCGAAAATGGACGAGAAGCTAACTTCAGTTCTTAAGCAAATGCAGCCAGAGACAGTTTTAGGAATGATTAGAGATCAGGTTAATCCGCTTGAGATGGGCCTTGACGAGCTAAGCATAGAGATTAATAAGCAGCAAGAAAAAAACGGCAAGAGCCAGGAAGAAAAGTACAGCGAGTTCCTTGTAAAGCTTGATTCTGGCAATCAGATAACAGCTAAAGAAAGAGAAAGCTACATCGGAATATATAGACTTATAAACGCAGTGACTTCATTTTCTGACAGGGATTTAGGTTCGGTGATGAAGAACGAGCAGGAGGTTACCTTAAAGAATCTTTTAGCTTCGCACAGAAGCAGAAACGCCTCTAACGCAGACTATGCAATCGATGACAATTTTGGAATGCTAGAATCTGCGACTAGAGAGGGTAAGAATATCATCGAGCAGGTAATGTCTGCATTTGCAGAAAATGCTGACGAGGCGGAGATTGAGCGCGACGAGCAAATGCTAAAGAACTTAGCAGAGGTATCTAAGGAGAGCATTGAATTACTTAAAAAACATGACCTCCCTTATACTCCAGCATACCTTGCGGCAGCGGAGCAGGTGAGCTTAAACAGTGGCGAGTTTTATCAGGGAATTAAGGATCAATTAAAGATTAGAAATTCATCTAATTCTGCATTTGAGGATTTAGAACAGAAGATTTTAGATAGCATTGAGGCAGATTTAAGTGGGGATGCAGCCAGTCAAGTGCTAGCGTCTAGTGAGATAGCAACAGATACTAGGGCAGCGGCCAATGTGGCTAGAGATATAGGGGCGGCCAATATGACTAAAGATACAGAGGCGGCCAATGTGGCTAAAGATACAATAGCGGCAAACGAGCTAGCAGACACCAGCGCTGAAGCAAAACTTATCAACGATTTAGAAAATGCTGACGATATCGCAGATGTCCTAAGCCCAGCTGAAATCTATAATGACAACTGGTTTGTGAATGCATTTGCCGATGCATTTCATGAAAATGATGCCGAGCTTAAGTTTACAGCTAGAGACCTTCAGGCTGGCACTATGATTCACAATATGATGCGCGTTGCAAACGGAATGAGGCAGGATCACAATTATATGATTCCGATTGCTATAAACGACGAGGTTTTGACGATGAATCTAAGCTTTAATAAAGATACTAACAGCGCTGTTAAAATGCAGACGTCTGTTGAGACTAGATTTGCCGGCAGGGTAGAGAGCGCACTTATTAATACTGCAGATGGATTGAGGCTTGAAATAGGGGTTGCTGATGAAGAAGCTTATGAAAGAGTGTCTTTTGTTGCTGGCATAATTGCTGAAGAACTTTCTCAATCAGGCGTAAGTATTAGCGATGTAAATCTAGTAACTGGAGCGCTTTCGTTATCAACTTACGCAGATGAGGGAGAGTCTGACATTTCTTCTAAGACACTCTACGAGGCGGCTAAGAGCTTAGTTTCTATGATTAGAAGGATATAAAAATCTAATTTCCAATTCAGGGTTAGGCTATCGGCCTGTCGTGCCGATATGTATAGTATAAGCGGTAGCAAGGAATGCTAATCAGGTTCAAGGATGAATCTAAGACCGAAAGTAAGGATGAGAACGATGAAGGTTAATCACAATATGACCGCGATTAGGACTAATTTGAATCTTAATCGTACCAACACCAATCTCGACAATGTAACTTACAAGCTGTCATCAGGCTATAAGATTAATCAGGCAAAGGACGACCCAGCGGGATATGCAATTCTTAAGCGTTTGAATAGACAGATTAAGGGACTTGATCAGGCAAATCAGAATGCAGCAGATGCAATTGCAGCTATTAACACAGCTGAGGGTGCATTAAATGAGATACATTCGATTTTGCAGCGTATGAGTGAGCTTGCTACTCAGTCAGCTAATGACACGAATACTCCAGAGGATAGAGATACAATCCAGCTTGAGATTAAAGAACTAAAGGACGAGATTAATCGAATTTCTGGAACAACAGATTACAATGGTAAATACCTCTTAAATGGAGATTCACAGTATACGTCTTATGTTGCAAAGGACGAAGGAATGATGGCAGAATCAATCAGTATCTATAGCCAGTCTACAACTGTAGATCCTGGATCTTATAGCATTACTGTTGAAGCTGACCCAACCAAGGCATTATTAGATGGATTCAGCCTAAGAGCTGGTAAATTAATTATCAACTCAGAGGCGATTGAAGTTACACAAGAAGAGATTGACGACAAGTCTATATATGACAAGATTCAGGCTATATGTGATAGATGTAATATCGCATTAGAGCAGGAAGGAGATACTCTTAATTTTGAAACCTATGAGTATGGTTCTGAAGCATATCTTCATATTTACTATGAGGGTAGCGAAACAGACTATATATATGGAACAGATGTAGAGGCGTCATTTACAGTTACAGATGATGGTTGCGATGAGAATACTGTTATGAGTATTGAAAACAACATAATTACCTTAACTAACAGCAACGGCTTTGAACTAAAGATTAAGACAGAGACAGGTGCAGCAGACGAGGGAGAAGTTACTGCAGAGGTTAAGGACGCCAGCATTTTACAGGTTCAGATTGGTAGCGACGCTACTAATATGTTGGGAATTATTTTTGAAAAGGTTAGTACAGAAACTTTAGGAATTGAGTATTGTAACGTAGGTACGCAGGAGCTTTCTTCTAAGGCTATTGAGGACTTACATAACGCAATTAACAAGGTTTCTGATATTAGATCTAAACTAGGAGCTTACACCAATCGTTTAGGTTATGCACAGGCAGATTTAGATGTACAAAGCTATAACGTTGAGGATGCATCAAGCCGTATGGGTGATACTGATATGGCAACATCGATGACAGAATATACAGAGCTCAACGTACTTGAACAAGCAACGTCTTCCATTTTGTCTAAGGCTAATCAACGAGCAGAGATGATATTACAATTGTTGCAGAGCTGATAATATTAGCTTTGTGGTGATTAACAATATCAAATGAAAGAGGGCACTTATATGACAAGTGGTGAAATAAAAGATTATACTCTGCGGATTAGTCAGGCAAATGCTAGCGCACTTGCAGTAATCATAGTTGAACTTGCATTAGATTCCATCGAATCAGCTAAGAAGGCGATTTTGGCAGGTGAAAATGACTCATTTATACTACACTCCAAAAAATCAGAGAGATATGTAGGAGAGTTAATTCACAGCCTTAATATGGAAGATCCTAATGCCAAGCCAATGGCGGGGTATTTGATTACAGCGCACAGGAATATTATAGATTCAAGAATAAGATTAGATGAAAGTCTAATTGTCAAGGCAGAGGCTGTCATTAAGGCTGTTAAGCCTACATTTGACAGGATTGCCAAAGAGGACAAGGATCCAGCTATCATGAACAATGTTGAGCAGGTTTATGCCGGCTTAACTTATGGCAAGGCCGGACTTAATGAACTCTCGATGGGGGTTAGCTCCAATCGAGGATTTAAGGTGTGATACACAGTGTGTTTGCTGTTATTTCTTACATATAGGGATAGGGCTTAACGTTCTATCCCGATTTTTTGCTAGAATGAGCATATTCAGATATTATCTGATTAATTCTAACAATAAACTATAATATTGTCACTTATTGCAGATTAAATTATAATATCTAACTTTATCTAATTGAAAGAACTAGACCTAATGTGGTAAAATATACTATGACTTTAGTTGAAAGGATGCGACTGATATGGGTAAGAAATTTCTTAATATTGAAAGCACAACTCCTAATGCTGCGGGGATTGTAAGGCAGGATCTTAAGTTTAAGACGGGGGATTTTTTGTGGAAGATTACGTTCAATATACCGCTTGATCCAGCAACGGTTAATTCAAATAATATGTACGTAGCGAACTCATCCAACGTGCCACTTAAGACATCTATCAGATACGATTCGGTCAACAATCAGATAGAGATTGAGCCAGGAGAGCCATATAGCACGACGGAGTCCTACATTCTTAATATTACCACCAACGTGGCTTCAAGAAGTGGACAAAGGCTTAAAGAGCCAGTTCAGGTGCAGTTTAAGTTCTATTGATATGAATCTATAATTCAATATACGGATGAATTATAAGAAGATTATAGTTAGTGAATTAAGAATAGTCTAGAATTAATAGTTACAAATAAGTCATAAAAAATAATCGCCAATGCTTATTAAGTTTAAGATCTAATAATCTTAGCTTAAACTGATAAGCATTGGCGATTTTAAGTACGTTTACCTGTCCGCACTTATTTCATCTCAGCCTTCAAAATCTCAGCCAGCTTAGCCTGCTCCTCAGGATTAGACTCATTCTGAACCCAGCTGACATTCACAGTGTCATCCTTAAATCTAGGAATGACATGCATATGAAAATGAAATACAGTCTGGCCTGCTACTTCTTCGTTGTTTTGAAGAATGTTGACACCGTCAGCATTTAGGGCCTTTTTTACAGCTCTTGCTACCTTAGTTGCAAGAGGAAAAACCTTAGCTGCGAACTCGTCGTCCATCTCGTAAGCGTTGTCGTAGTGTACCTTAGGTACAATCAAAGCGTGTCCCTTGTTAGCAGGACTTAGATCTAAGAATACTTTAAAATCATCATCCTCATAAATTGAATTAGAAGGAATATCTCCATTAGCGATTTTGCAGAAAATGCAGTCGTCTTTTCTAGTTGCCATATCAGCACCTCTTTCTCTTAAAATATGTAGATATTTTATCATTTATTCTTGCTATATTCAAGAATTGTCAAAAAGCCTTACTGTAAAAAATGCAGATAAATCATGAAATCTTTGGCATATATTCTATATTCTGAACGCTTGTTAGCAAATGCTATTTGTGCTATGATGGTATTCTAATTAATATTTTGAATATATGGAGGATATTATGGACGCATACGAAGAGGCACTTGAGTTACACGAGAAGTTACATGGTAAGGTTGAGACAGTATCTAAGGTGGAGATTAACAACGCACACGCATTGTCAGTTGCTTATACACCTGGAGTTGCTGAGCCTTGTAGAAAGATTGCTGATGATAAGGAGCTTGCATATAAGTATACCATCAAGTCCAACACAATCGCCGTTGTTTCAGACGGTAGCGCTGTTTTAGGACTTGGCAATATCGGCGCAGAGGCTGCCATGCCAGTTATGGAGGGCAAATGTGTACTATTTAAGGAGTTTGGTGGAGTTAATGCATTTCCTATCTGCTTAGATACACAGGATACAGAGGAGATTATCAAGACAGTTAAGTATCTTGCACCTACATTTGGCGGAATTAACCTTGAGGACATCTCGGCACCAAGATGCTTTGAGATAGAAGAGAGACTTAAGGCAGAGCTTGACATTCCTATTTTCCACGACGATCAGCACGGAACTGCAATCGTTGTTTTAGCAGGAATTATCAATGCTCTTAAGATTGTTAAGAAGGAGCCTAAGGATTGTAAGGTTGCAATCAGCGGTTCTGGAGCAGCAGGTATTGCTATTGCTAAGTTGCTTTTAAGATACGGATTTGTCAACGTTATCGTTTGTGACAGCCAGGGTATTATTTCTCCTGAGTCAAAGAGACTTAACGCTGCTAAGGAGGAGATGATTAGAATCTCTAATCCTAACCACGAGACAGGAACATTAGCAGATGCCTTAAAGGGCGCTGACATTTTCATCGGTGTTTCTGCTCCTAATGTATGTACTGCCGAGATGGTTAAGGAAATGAATAAGGACGCTATCTGCTTTGCTATGTCTAATCCTACTCCAGAGATTATGCCTGACGTTGCTAAGAAAGCTGGTGCAAGAATCGTTGGTACAGGCCGTTCAGACTTTCCTAACCAGGTTAACAATGTTATCGCATTTCCTGGTATATTTAAGGGAGCGCTTGAGGGTAGAGCAAGACAGATTACAGAGGATATGAAGCTTGCTGCTGCTAAGGCTATCGCTGGTCTTATCTCTGACGAGGAGTTAAATGAAGACTACATCCTGCCTGAGGCATTTGACCCAAGGGTAAGAGACGCAGTTTCTGATGCGGTTAAGGCGAATATAAAGTAAATAGAAATTTAATCATAAATATAGCTCGGCATAGTATAAATCGCTAGCAGGCTATTAAGATAATAAAGTTAGAAGACTATTGAGTTAGTGAAGCTAACATACTATTAAAACAATTAAGCTAAATAATATTAAGATTTTTAAGTCTCTAAAGACCCAATATTTAAGGGTCTTTAGAGATTTTTTTATTAATTTCAAAATAAATATTAGATTACCCCTATTTTTTGTTTTTTCCTTTCGTATAACTTAATAGAGTGGTATATTAATACTAGAGTTATTAGTATTAGTGGAGCTAAAAATCAAACAGACTAGGAGGAATTTAGTATGAGAAAAGATTTATTCAAAATCAACAAGGCAAGCAAGAAGGCAGCTAAGAGTTTGACAGCATTTACACTTGCGGTGGCTTTAGCATTTTCGGGAACAACTATTTCATTTGCAGATAATACACCACCTGACAAACCAGGTGGATCATCAAGTTCATCTAGCTCTCTTTCATGGACAGGAGCATCAACTATTTCATCAGATACAACGGTCAATGGCGACGCTTATTCTTCAAGCACAGCAGATCAGAACGCACTTTTAATCACAGGCGGCACAGTAGTATTAAACAATATCACAGCTACTAAGACCGGCGATTCAGACGGCGGCGACAACTCCAATTTCTACGGAACCAACTCAGCAATCTTAGCTAAAGATAAGGCAAATGTTACCATCACAGGCGCAACTGTAACAGCAGACGCTACAGGCGCTAACGGTATATTTAGCTACGGCGGTAACGGCGGAACAAACGGCGCTAACGGAGATGGCACAACAGTTACAATCAAGGATTCTAAGATCACCACCACAGGCAATAACGGTGGCGGAATCATGACAACTGGTGGTGGAATCACATACGCATACGATTTGACAATCAACACAGCAGGCAATTCTTCAGCTGCTATTCGTACAGACAGAGGCGGCGGAACAGTAGTAGTTGACGGTGGAACATATAACACAACTGGCGTTGGCTCACCTGCAATCTATTCAACAGCAGATATTACAGTGTCTAATGCTACTCTTAGCTCAACTAAGTCAGAAGGCATCGTAATCGAGGGCAAGAACTCAGTTACATTAAAGGACACAGTTGTAAATGCATCAAATACTCAGAAGAACAGCCAGTCAACCAACTATCAGGCTATCATGATTTACCAGTCAATGTCAGGTGACTCAGCAACAGGAACTTCAGCATTTTCAATGAATGGTGGAAGCATCACCAACACAAATGGTGACATTTTCTTTATCACTAACACAGACTGTACAATTGATTTGACAGATGCAACTATCACCAACAACGGCGACGGTTATCTTATGAACCTTGCAACTGGTTCTTGGGGAAGCTCAGGAAGCAACGGCGGTTCAGCTACAGTTACAGCAACTCAGCAGAAATTAAAGGGTGACATAAATGTCGACAGCATTTCCTCACTTGACCTTTCACTTACAGCTGCTTCAACACTAAGAGGAGCATTTGTAAACAAGGAAGCTAAGAAGGCAAGCCTTACTATTAGCAATGATTCAAGCTTTATTTTAACTTCTGACAGCTATTTGACAGCTCTTGAGGTTGCTGATGGTGGTAAGATTTATACAAATGGATATAAACTTTATGTAAATGGCACAGAGTATACAGGCACCGGCGTTACTACTGACGCAGCACCTGCTGAGGCAGCTACAACAGAGGCAACAGCTACAACAGAGGCAACAGCTACAACAGAGGCAGCAGCAACTACAGAGGCAGCTAAGTCAACAACTGAGGCAGCTACAACAGAGGCAACTAAGACAGTTACTAAGCCTACAGCAACCAAGTTAAAGAGAGTAATCAATGCAGGTTCTAAAAAGCTTAAGGTTATCTGGTATGGCGTAGGCGGTGTAAAAGGATATCAGATTCGCTATAAGGTAGGCAAAAAGACCAAGAAGGTCATCGTAAAAGGCGCAACAGTAAACAATATAACCTTAAAGAATCTCAAGAAGAAAAAGTATAAGATTTCAGTCAGAACCTACATTGTAGTCAACAATAAGAAGGTATTTTCAAAGTGGAGTGCCATAAAGAAGATCAAAGTTAAATGATAATATTGTGATAATGCGGGTTGGCATTTGCCAGCCTGCATTTTTTTTGGTAAAATGTAGTATCATTGTTTTAAATATAGGAGATTTTATTATGGCTGACAATAAAGAGCATTTGCCTGTAGAGGAGCTAAAGAAGAAAAAGAAGAAGGATGAAGAAAAGACTTCCTATCTGCCTCTAATCATAGGATTTTTAGTTTGCGTAGTGATTGTGGTTGGACTGGTTTCAGTGCTTTTGATGCATTTTAACAAGCCTAAGAAGGCTTCTGATGAGACTACAGAGTTTGCTAAAGAAACTGCTGAGGAAGCTACTACTGAGGAAGCCACAACCGAGCAGACATGCTGGTTTGAGGACAAGGACATAATTGTTCCAACCATGACAAATGAGACCATATCTCTTAATAAGGCCGATTTGTCAGTGTTTGACCAGGGCAAAGGCGACATCAATTCAGTTGATTTAAGTGAAGGAGGCAGCGGTGGCGACCCATGGCAGGCGGTTACTCTTACGCTTGATTCAGTTCCTGGCTCAATTAACCTAACCAGTCCCGGAGAGTCATCTAAGACCGAGCAGCTTACAAGCACTTATATGTGCTTAGTGGATGCCAAGACGGGCGACATTGTTGCCGAGAGAGATGGAGATAAGGTTGTCAATCCAGCCTCTATGACCAAGGTTTTAACGGTTCTGACAGCGAGAGACTATATTGACCCAGATAATCTTGATGACAAATGCGAGATCACAGCTGAGATGCTTGAGATTGTTAATTCTAACGGCCTAAGCGCAGTCGGCTTTAGACCGGGCAACAAGATTACTGTAAGAGATCTGCTATACGGAACAATAGTGTGCTCAGGAGCAGACGCAGCGCTTGGTTTAGCGACATATTGCTGTGGCAGCGAGGAAGCATTTGTTGAGAAAATGAATGAAAATGCCGAGAAGCTTGGCATTTCAGATACAGCTCATTTTACTAACTGCATAGGTATATATAATGAGGATCTTCATTGTACAATGCAGGATATGACAGTTATTATGAGTGTTGCAGTTCAGGATCCGCTTTTACTAGATGTCTTGTCTAAGCGCATTTACACAACTGAGAAGAAATATCCTAAGTTAGATCTTCCTAATGGTATTGAGATTTCTAACTGGTTCTTAAGACGTATTGAGGACAAGGAGTTTAACGGACAGGTTGTGGGTGCTAAGACTGGATTTGTAAATGAGTCTATGTTCTGCGCCGTCAGTTATTATAAGGCTAATGACGGCAGGGAGTATGTATGTGCTACAGGTAATGCGTATAGTTCGTGGAGAGCTATATATGACCACACTTCTATATACCGCTCTCTTACACAGTAGCATTTTATATTATTATGTGGTATTATAGGTAACAATCATTTTTTTGGTTGTTTTATAGGGAAGTTTTGAACTATTGGTTATGCGAGTTTGGAGGTTTAGATATGTTTAAGACTATCAAAGGAAAGGGAATAGTAATATTAGCAGTCGCGGCAATCGCCTTGATTATATATGGACTTGGAAGTTCTTATATAACTAAGGCTGAAGATTTAGCAAGTTCAAATGCAGCAAGCAATAACGCAGCAAGTGCTAATAGCGAGGCAACTAGCGAAGAAGCTGCAACAACTGAAGAGCCTAAAGTAGACAACGGCTATATTGGTAAACTTGGCCTATCTACATTTGCTAAGAATAAGAAATATACTGGTAAGTATAGACTTTATATCAAGGATATCAGCAGAACATACAAGCTCAAGGGCTTTAACCGGGTTAGAAATGCTAAAGGCAAGGGTGTAGATAAGATAACATTTGACTATGTTACTACTCTTTCATACAAGATGAATAAATCATTTGTTAACAGTGTTGCTAAGGCTAAGGAAGCAGATATGGTAACAGGTAACTGGTATTACGCAGTTATTGACAATAAAACGGGTAAATGTATCGAAGAGGTCGATACTGATGACATCGAGATTACATCTACAGATTGGAAATATAGCAAATATCAAAAGGTTAGCACTAAGACATTTTACTGTGATGTAGCGATGAAGGCCAAGACATCTGTAACTATGTATATTCCTAGTGATCAGGTTGACAACATTGCTATAATTGCCGGTGTTTCTACTATTGATGAGAACACCAAGGCAGATAAGAAGTTCTGGAAGGGCAAGAAGAAATTTGCTACGACTTCTATGTATAAAAAATATTCTAAGTATGCGAGAGCGACCAAGCTTAGTGACTTGATTTGATATTTAGAAAGCAGGGGTT
>JAIKVP010000081.1 GCA_024685635.1 Lachnospiraceae bacterium | reverse complement strand
TAATATTGTCCTGATTAAGCTGAACATGCCATGCTTCTGTACCAGTGTTATTAATGGTCATTACAAATGCGCTATCGTTGTTGATATTGTCAACTACATAGCTAGCCAAATCGTTAGTGTAAATGTATGGTGCAAATCCTGAAACACCTGAAACAAATGATCCGTTCTTAAGGAGTGATGCCTCACTTAACATCAGATTATCAAGATAATAAACACCAGGCTTTGAAAATGTTAATGTTATGTTTGAATCTTTTCTCTCTAAGCTCTTATCGACCTTAAATTTCTTAGAATACTTCTTGCTTGTGCTGCTAAGCTCTGGTATGTATTCTTCATTTGCAACCTTAACGCTTAAGCCACTAGCGTCTGCATTTCCTTCAAAATAACTGTCAAAGCTAACTTCATAATCTCCCTTTGCCAAAGCTGGAAGCTCTGACTGAGAAATGCTAATTGGATTAGCAGCGTCCTTAACCTCTACCTTTAACATTCTAACCTTGTTCTTGTTGGTTACGCTAACATTTGCCTTGTCGCCTGCGATATCCCAGTAGCCAAGTCTATTCTCACCCTGGTCAAATGTGCCGTTATATACATAGTTTCCGTCAGCGCGAATTGTCTTTGAATTGTCCTCAGGAATAAGTGTACCTGATTTGTGTGTAAGCTTAACATTTGAGATAGTTACACCTGCTGTTGACTTCTGATTTCCTAAGTTAAACTCTAATGAGCCGTTAGCATCAGTTGCCTCCTCCATCGTGAAGGTCTTGGTATAAGTCTTCTTCTCAGTAGTTAAGTCAAATGTTGTATCAGCCATATATCTTGTCCAGCCGTGATCTGGGCCTTCGATATCGGCAATAATTGTACGATTCTCGTCAGCATAAGCGTCAAATGTCAGCTCATACTCCCAACCTCTATACATTGGGATCTTCTCCTGCTTTAACTGTACGCTGTGGTTCTGTGATCCAACAGCCTTTGGAGAAATCTTGATTGCATTGTTTTCTACTTTATATGCTGTGCCTTCTGCATCACTCTCTAAGTGAAGTGTCCAGTTATTAGATGCGTCTGATGCACTGATATCCTTTGAGAAATCTGCATTTAAGACATAGTTTCCATTAGCATCTGCTTCTCTAAATGTTGCTTTAGGAGACTCTGGGGCTTTACAATTGGCCTCAGCTGCCTCATAAACTGCCTCGTCCTTTTGATATACTCTTACATAATCAATATCAAATGATTGGTTAGGCATGTCGTCTACAACTGCCTGATCTGGATAACCAACCCAGCTTCCACCGACTGCAAGGTTAAGAATTACATAGAATTCCTGGTCAAATGGTGCTGGATATGTAAGCTGGCTCTCTTTGTCTTTACCTGTGTACCAGTTGTTGGTTGTGTAAACTTCTTTGCCGTCCACATACCATGTTAATTTGCCAGGCTCCCAGTCAAGTGTAAATGTATGCCATTCATCCTTAAATGAACCGTCTCCGCTAAGTACGTAAGTACCCTGATTCTGGCTATGGCCCGTATTTGCATCGTATCCATAGTGAATTGTGTGGTATGACTTGGTAATATCCTGTCCCATAACCTCCATGATATCAACCTCGCCACACTGTGGCCACTGGCCGTAGTTTGTTTCATCTGTTGCCATTAGCCAAAATGCTGGAAGGTAGCCATTTCCTGAAGGAACCTTAGCCCTTGCCTCAAAACGTCCGTACTTAAAATCATGCTTATTCTGGGTGTTGATTCTTCCAGATGTGTAGTCATATGCGGTCTTAACGTCAGCAGCTGGATTAGCTGAAAGATCTACTAATGATGGTGCCGAAAGTGTTACCTCTGCTGCGCCACTTGCTGCCTCAAATTCTTTATTGTCGTCTGTAATAAGTCCAAAGTTAATCTGCAATGCGATTGTCTTAGACTCTTTTTTATCAGCTGGCACTGTAAAATCAATGCTGATTTCGCCGTTTGCATCTGTTGTAATGATCTTCTTAGCTCCGCCATACCAGTCGTATCCATTATCTGGATCTAAGAATGAAATCTCAACTGCTCTAGCTGCACTAGCTGTTGCCTTCATCTTAAGCTGATACTTATGATTTGGAACCAAGGTCAAATTAGTCTGCTGAAGCTGAACGCCATAGTTTACTGTTCCTGACTTAGCAATTGAGATAACTGCCTTGCCATCCTTGTAATCAAATGTTGCTTCGCCACCTTCGTTAGTTCCGCTTGTCCAGTTAGTTGCATCAAATGTATTGCTCTTTAATACCTCGCTAACTGTAGCTGAAGCATTATCTTTCTTCTTGGCTGTTGGAAGGATTGTTAAAACGCCGTCCTTTAGCTTGATGTTGTCGTTCATATCAGACTCGCTTACATATCTTTGAAGCTCTTGATTAACCCAACCTGGCTCGTGTGCTTCAACGTTCCAGTCCTTAGTGTTTAATGTGCTTCCCGAAAACTCATCATTCCACTTAAGTGTGTAGCCCTCTGAAGCGTACTTTGACTCAATGTTTGAGCTTGAGTCAAGGCTGTCAGCTGCATTAACATTAGTAGCTGCCATAGGAGCCATCAGACCAAATGTCATTGCTGCAGTTACTGCTAATGCTGATACTTTTTTTACAATCTTGCTTTTCATGATTGACATAGTATTCCTCCTTAAATTTGTATTTTTGCTTGTCAGGCAAATTAATAAGTTACTAATTCTCCCTTTTTATTATTTATTTCCCTTTTTTGTGATGTTAATAGTTTCGTGTTTGTTGTTCTTTTGTTTTTTTGTTATTTGTTTTTGATGTTTAATTAGTTCAATTTGATTAGTATTAGTCTTGTGAGTTTGACTCCGATACACAAGATGATAGGGGGTGTTCAAAGCCTATCATCTCGTATATCAAAAGCCTTTATTCTCAACAACTAATATGAAGGTGTATTTATACTTTTGTTTTGCATTTTTGACAGTATAGAACTAAAAAACATCAAATTATATCGTTTTCGTTTCTATTTTGTCATATTTATGATATAATTATCACAGGTCTGAAAATATAGTTTTTTCGCGTAGTTATGCACTAGGAGAGATGTTTATGAATATAGAAAAAGAACAGTTTTATAAATCGTTCATTCAGCGTGAGGATGGCTTCATTAGAGCACCATATAATCCAGAGATTGAATTCTATTCAACTATAAAGGCTGGAAATGTTCAAAAGGTTAAGGAGCTGTGCAAGGATGAGCTTGTTGACAAGCCTGGCCTTGGAAAGCTTTCAAAGAACCCTCTTCAAAATATGAAGTATCATTTTGTAATTACAACCGCTTTAGTTGCTAGATACTGTATTCAGGGTGGACTTGATATGTCTACTGCTTATAGCTTAAGTGACTTTTATATTCAAAAGGCAGATCAGTTAAAAAACGTGGAAGAAATATCTAAGCTGCATCCGGTTATGTGTATTGATTACACTAAGCATATGAGGAACTTAAGAAAGAATACGATACACTCTCTTCATGTCTCTAAGTGTGTAGACTACATTTATGACCATTTGCATGAGAGGATAACAGTTGATGACTTGGCTGATTATGTTGCGCTTAATCCAAGCTATTTATCTAGACTTTTTAAGAAAGAAATTGGAACTTCAATTAGTGAATATATCAGAAAGCAGAAGGTTGAAACAGCGAAGAATATGCTTACTTATTCTGAGTTGAGGCCTGCAGAGATAGCTCTCATTCTAGCATTTCCTAGTCAGAGTTATTTTACAGAAATCTTTCATAAATATACTGGACTTACGCCAAAGGAATATAAGAAGCAGTATTTCCATGTGACGTTAGAGGATGAGAAGTAGAGCAGATTGAGATAAATACTGTTAATTAGAATTATAAATTATGTAGATTTAGTTAGTTTGAATTATATAGATTAAGTTAATTAGAATTACAGAATAACTGGAGGATTAAATAATGCACGAAATGAGTTACTGCATAAGACTTGTTAATATAGCGCTTGATGCCGCCAAAGAAAATGATATAAACCACGTTAGCAGGATTACTGTAGACATAGGGCAAATGACTGGTGTTCTCCCTCATTTGCTTAAAAGCTGCTATGAACAGGCTAGCAAAGGTACGATTCTAGAGGGTTCCGAGATTGTTATCAATGAGATTAAAACTACCGCCCTCTGTCTAGACTGTGATAGAGAATATATCCCCAGCAAGGACAATAATTATAGCTGCCCAGATTGTAAGAGCATCAACAGCAAGATTATCAGGGGCAGGGAAGTTTCACTTGTTAATATTATTGACGATGAAGAATAAAAGGGGCTGTCGCATTAACGATTAAAAATCGTTAGTGTGCAGCTCCTTTTTTAGTCTAAAATCAAGGGAATTATCATAATTCTTTTTGATAACAAGCATGTATTCCAGAAAAAGGCGCACTTATCTAAGCCCTATTGAAAAGCCATTTTAA
>JAIKVP010000031.1 GCA_024685635.1 Lachnospiraceae bacterium | reverse complement strand
TTAGCTGTGAGTCGCCGAACTTCAGGGGAAACATCTCCTATGTTGTGTTTACTCGTAATAAAGTCATTGTTACCTGACTTCATACGATCTATTACCTTTTGATTTTCTTTATTCATGGTCTTCTCCGTCAAATTATATCATACTATACTGAAGCATCTCATACGCTAACCTACTTCCCTCTGAAATCTCAGCTGGAAGCAAGGCTCTTGCTACGCACTTTAACTCACTATCCGGCTCTGATTCATTCCTCAGATAGGCATAATCGCCATCTATTCTTTCTACAGTGTATTCTATTCGATCAAACATCTTTTGAATCTCCCATCACAAATTCTGAATATATCTGCACTTAGGGAAATAACTACATCCATAAAAATGATTACCAGCGTTATCTCCCTTCTTAGCAATACGTAAGACAAGTTGTCCACCACAACGAGGGCAAACAAGATTCTCCTTTGATTTAGTAACTAGATGTTCCTCTTTTGAAGCCTCAGAAGATACATTTTCAGTCTTAACTTCAGCTGCCAATTCCTCAAATTTTTTGAAATAATCGGTACGTTCCTTAACATCCATAGCAAGAATTCTTTCCCCAGATTCTTGCATTGATTTCAAGGTTAACTTTGCATCGGTTTTAAGACTCTTCAAATAATTAATCAATTGATCCGCACGAATAACTTGTTGTTTAATCTCTTTCTTAGCAAACTTATCATTTACCACAGTTTTGGAATTAGCTAGCACTACGATTGTTTTGTTGTAATCCGAAAAAAACTTACCTGCAATAAGTTTTTTAACAAAGCCTTTGTCACTTTCCCAACATTCTTTATAAACTTCCAGATGACGTTCATTCTGTGTTATAGGACTATAAATACCTTCTTTGTACTTACGACCTTTATACTCAAAACTTCTGATGAAATCCCCTTTATTGTTAATCTCTATATTTCCAAACAGATTCTTGCATTCAATAATCACATTGGCATAAGGAGTAATTACAAAATAATCAATCTGAGCGCTTCTTCCATCCTCGGTTTGAACATACAAATCACGAATTACTATAAGATTCATGCCACTATTCTTAAGTTCAAACAAAACACTATCTTCACCATATATTCCGGCTTCAGTAACGGCAATTTCTTTATCGATTTTTTCTGCAATAACAGAGTTGTCAGGAACTGTATTTCTCAGTTCTTGTAACCTCGATAAGTATTCTTTTGAATCACATGAATCTTTTAAAACTATTACTTCCGGTTTGCTGAATAATCCCATAATATCACCTTATTATCATATGTATTTGTATCGTGTATCTATGTCACGCTATCAAAACAGCTTGAAGAATGACAGCTAATGTATCGATTCTCATTTACTTTTATACTGATCATATTACAATATATGCAATCTTTTCATAACCCAACCTCAATAATGCTTTTACATCTATTGATTGAACCTTCGCCTTATTTTCTTTACTTTCTCAATATGCTTTTGCCTAGCGATAAAAGATGTATTGTTATAACATCTAAGTTTCATAGACACCTCGAACTTTATATTTGACGATACTCTCTTATCCTTATAGCTTGAAATATGCTCAATAAGCGAATCAGGATAAATGACTGGAGTAGAGGTTTCAACATTCAAACTGGTTTTCTTTGAAAACACAACAATAGGTATAAAGATACCGGGATCACTTATTTCAAGACACTTTGCGATAGCCTGACAATGTCTTTCATTCTGCTTAATGGGGCTATAAAACCAATTACTTTTATCATTTATAGTTTGTATCCATCTATTAGCTTCCTCGGTTCCTCGTACCTCTCCCACGAAGTTCTTTGTTTCTATAACAAATATTCCATATTCTGAGATAACAACATGATCAATCTGACTCGATATATTACCCATCTGCAAAAGAATATCATTCATCACAGTATATTCAGAACCGGATAATTCATTAAGGATCTTAGCCACAACACGTTCTCCGGCTTTGCCTTTTTCTTCAGCCAAGGAGACCTTTAATGGTAAATGCGATCCCTCTTTTTTCCAAAAAGATTCATCCCACTCAAGATCCCAGATCCTATTCCATGATTCTTCCCAGGACTCATCCCAGTCATCATCAAGCATATCATCCAATTCTTCTTGAAGATCATCCAATGCATCTACCAGATCATCATAATAATCTTCGGACATACTAAAACCTGCCCTATGTGCACGACTCTTTAGTGATTTGATTCTTGCATAAAAACTACGATCATATATTCCTGAATCCATAAAATCATCAAAGACTTCATCGATATCATCAAACAAATCTTCTATATCATCTCTATCTGCTCGTTCGTCATCCCAGTCATCATCATCGTCGTCGTCCCAATCATCGTCATCCCAGTCGTCATCATCATACCTCTTCCAACCCATAAGTGTTTCTCCTCACATCAATCTCACCCAAACACATCATCAATAATCTCTTCAACCTTTTGTGAATCCAAAGAACCTTTCTCATCATAGGTGACGATAAGATTCTTGCCTTCCTCAATACCGTTCTTCTTATAAAATGTCTTCTTATCCTCCCAGCGTTTCTTATACTTAGGATCTTCCATCATTCCACAGTGCTCCCAGTACCATTCTTCGCCGGTATCATCATCCACAACCTTGAAATCAGGACGTTTCATCTTGCCTTCAAGGATTAGTTCAGGCTCATATATGTATTCAAGATTGTGATAATGCAACGCATTCGCAATTATTACTTCTGATTTAGATCTCACCAATTCTCCACGAACAGTCCTATGAACAAGCCTATCTTCAAAGAACTGATCACCGACCTTTACAACCTGCGGACGCATATCTTTATCATCACCATGAAATACATCAGCAAACAGATCAGTGAATCTTCTCGCAATATCAGAATTTTCTTCAGATGCATATTTCAACAGATGATATGCTTCCTGATTATATAAAATAATTATCTTTCCTATCTGTCTGGTCAAAGCGGTA
>JAIKVP010000022.1 GCA_024685635.1 Lachnospiraceae bacterium | reverse complement strand
TATATATGTCTGTAGTAGTAATCGTCATAGAGATATGGATGATTATCAGTCTTATGAATCGCTGGTTTACTGGCGATACTACCAGACCTAAGATCTGGTATATCGAACATTTCATCTGGTATACAACATTTTTATTATCTGCTTTGTTGATGCTGATTTTTGCTTTATTATTCCTAAGGGGCAGGGTTACAAACAGAGTGCCTGGAAAAATCATAATGGCATTCTTTTCATTTGTTGCTCTCTACTTTGGTATGAGCGTTTCCTATTCTGATTATTCAAAGGGCGAGCAGATTCTCTGTTTTGTGATGATGATTATTTTTGTTATGGGGCTTATAAATTGGCGCCCTATCGTTTCAATTATTCTTTCAGCATCTGTGTTTAAACTCTTTTATTATATGATGGAGCATGCCCCTGATCACCCTGTAAGCTATGCAACTAAGGTCAACTATTTTACACTTTGGATATCAATAGTGATGCTTTCTTTATCCGTGTATTCTCAGCGTCTCTCTGAAGCAGAAAAAGATGAAAGCTTAGAGTATTCATCTATCAGAGATGAGCTAACTGGCATCCCTAATATGTACTATTTTAGAAAAAAAGCTATCGAAGTTCTATCAAATGAGGGAATTGATAACAAATTATTCCTCTTTATTGACATAGCTAACTTCAAGGCCTTCAACGAAAAATATGGCTACGATATTGGAAGCGAGCTTATAATATCAGCCGCTAAGCTAGTTAAGAATCAATTTGAAGGTGATTTATATGCAAGATATTCTGATGATCACTTTGTAGTATTAACAAACCGAGATAATATTGAAGAACGCCTTGATATTCTAGCAAAGATGCTTGAAGAACAGCATAGTTCAACCAGGCTCTCACTAAAAGTCGGAAGCTATGCCCCTAAGAGTGCAGAACTTGATCCATCCATAGCCTGCGACCACGCTAGGTACGCTAGCTCAATCATAAAGAAAAATTATGATTTACACTATTGTGAATATGATGACAATATGGATGATGATTTCCACAAGAGACAGTACATCGTAACACATATAGATGACGCAGTTAATCAGGGTTTTATAGAGGTTTACTATCAGCCTGTAGTCTGGGCAGATAACCACTCAATCTGTGGTGTGGAGGCTTTAGCTAGATGGATTGATCCAACATACGGTTTCTTGTCTCCTGCTGAATTCATTCCTGCGCTTGAAGAATACCGCCTGATTCACAAGTTAGATCAAAAGGTGCTTGAGATTGTATGCTTAGATATTAACAACGGAATAAAAAATAAGAGCAAGATTGTTCCTGTGTCGGTCAACTTTTCACGACTTGATTTTGAACTATTTAACGTCAAGGAAAGCATTGAGAATCTGACATCTAAATACAACGTTCCTTCAGATATGCTTCACATTGAAATTACAGAAAGTGCCTTAACGGCAAATGACGAGAAGCTTATGAATACGGTTCAATTAATCAAGAATCTTGGAATAGAACTATGGCTTGATGATTTTGGAAGTGGATACTCTTCTCTTAATGTGCTTAAGGATTACACATTTGATGTCATGAAAATTGACATGGTATTCTTACAGCGCATAAATGAAAATGAAAAATCAAGGGCTATTCTAAACAGCATTGTAACTATGGCTAGTCTAATCAATATGGAAACCTTGACCGAAGGCGTTGAAACCAACGAGCAGGCCGACTTCTTAAAAGAAATCGGCTGCAAGAGATTACAGGGATATCTATTTGGAAAGCCTATGCCTATTAGGGATTTGAGGAGTGCTTATAAGTGCTTTTAAATCAGCACCTAACTAGGCTTTATTCCTAAACTCTCTTCTCTCTGCAATTATAAATATCAAGCCTCTAAATATAAGCTCGCCACACATTACTATCCATACGCCCTTTAAGCCCATATAATGTGCTGCTAGAGCCGATAGTGGCAATCTTACAAACCACATACTAATAAGATTTAAGGCGCTAGGAATAATAGTCCTTCCTAGTCCCCTAAACACGCCTTCACAGACTATCGACGCACCAAACATAGGCTCTGCAAACGCCTCTATTCTAAGGATAGCAGTTCCTAGCTCTCTAATCTCTTTATCAGGCGTCATTATCCCTATCATTTGCGGTGCAAATATGTATAATAATACTCCAGTACATACCATAATCAGCATTCCTGCAGCTATTGATAGTCTAGCTAGGCTCTTTTCCTGATCAAATCGTCCGGCTCCCTTTGCCTGGCCAACTAAGGTCGTAGCAGCATGTGCAATTCCATATCCTGGCATATAGCATAAGCTCTCTGCCGTAATTGCAAATGAATTAGCACTTATCGCTACATTTCCTAAAGGGGAAACTATCCTTGTTGAGACAACATAGGCAGATCCCATTATAAGCGAGCTTGCCATAACAGGTAGTGACACCTTAATAGTTTCAATCCATTTGCCAAAGCTTAAAAGCCCTCTCTCTCCTCTTCTCAAATGAAGCTTATCAGAAAATGCTAAAACCGACAAAAGTATGGCTATTGAGCCACAGGCTACAGCACACAGAGTTCCTAAAGCTGCACCTAATACGCCTAAGTCAAAGCCAGGAATAGTTATTGCATCGCCTAATATGTTCACTGTTCTTGTCGGATAGATAAAAAACATATTAAATACTACATCCAAAAAACAACTAATTACGTTTAAGACGCTTGGAAGCTTCATATTGCCACTGCATTCAAGCATACCAGAGCCAACATGGTTTATCTGCATTAAAGGAAGAGTAAATGAATAGACAAGGAAATAATTAGCTGCATTTTCTAATACTGACTCATCTCCTCCCATCCAGACCGGGAGTTCCTTGTGAATAAGAATACCTATAAGCATAAGAATAAGTGCAAAGCATATAACCGTCAAAAATCCAGTCTTTACGTATCGCCTTGCACCCTTATCATCCCCTGCGCCTATGGCATGAGCTATTCCTACTGTAAATCCAACTCCTACTGCACCCGCTAATCCTCCAATTAGCCAGGTTGTTGTAGATACAATACCTATTGAAGCTGAAGCAGCAGAGCCTAAGCTACCTACCATCGATGCATCTATATATTGCATTATAATTGTTGAAATCTGTGCGAAAATCGCTGGCAGACTAAGCTTTAAGACGAGCTCAATCTGCTCAGTCCTGCTTAAATTAGCGCCTTCTCGCATATCCTTAAGTAAGTCTTTTTTCATAGGAGATATTATAGCATAATAGTTAATCTAAATACTATAGTTATTAGCAATAAAAAAGGCGGGATACCCCGCCCTAAATTTATTCAGTAAATAAAGCTGTAGAATAATATCTGTCACCGCTATCAGGAAGTAGAGCAACTATAGTCTTACCCTTGTTCTCTGGTCTTTTAGCAAGGCTAATTGCGCCTGATAATGCCGCACCTGATGATATTCCTACGGATATACCCTCTTTCTTCGCAAGAAGCTTAGCCGTCTTAAATGCTTCATCAGCGGAAGCCTTATAAATCTCATCATAAATCTTAGTATTAAGCACAGATGGCACGAATCCTGCTCCA
>JAIKVP010000271.1 GCA_024685635.1 Lachnospiraceae bacterium | reverse complement strand
TCAACAATCTTTTGTCTAATCTCAAAATAAAAGTTAGAGCCAACTCCATACTCACTCTCAACCTTTAATTCGCTGTTCATAAGTCCAAGCAGTTTGACAGTGATATTCATACCAAGACCAGTGCCTTCAATATACTTGTTTTTCTCTTCGTCAATGCGCTGAAATTCCTCGTAGAGTTTAGGAATGTCTTCCTCTTTGATGCCTATTCCTGTATCAATAACCTCTACCTTTAATAAGATTTCATCGTTATCTAATCTTCCATTCAGCTTAAATTTAACGCTTCCTTCTCTTGTGTATTTGACTGCATTTGTCAAAATGTTAGTGATAATCTGGCGCAGTCTTACGTCGTCGCCGTGAAGGACTGAAGGAAGTGTTTCATCAAGCTCTAAGATAAAGTCTAAGCCTTTTGCATTTGCACGAAATTCTATCATATTAACGAGGTCTTTGACAAGAGTTTTAAGCTCATAATCAACCTCTACAATCTCCATCTTGCCGGACTCAATTTTGGACGAGTCAAGGATCTCATTTATTAAGGATAACAAGGTGTTACCCGCAGAGTAAATATCAGTTGCGTACTCCTTGATATCAGGATCATTGCTCTCTCTTAGTATCATTTCATCCATACCAAGAACTGCGTTTATAGGCGTCCTTATCTCGTGAGACATATTAGCTAAAAATATAGACTTAGCCTGATTGGCCTGCTCAGCCTCTTCCTTAGCCTGTCTTATCTCGTCGTACTGTCTGTTAATGATTGCCATATCACGCATCTCAACTGCAAACCAGGCAATCATTCCTATAAACATTACTCCTACCATAACAAGGTATATCTTAAAATATGTCTTTTCATAAAGCTTAGCGTCCTTATGAATCTTAAAGGACTTGCTTTTTAGTATCTTGTTAGTTATTGCATTTTTAACCTCTACTACCAACTTGTAGTCTCCGTAAGGCAAGTCAGATATTCTTATCTCGGACATGTCAGATCTTAATTCTGAAATTAGATTCTCATCTAATCCTTCAATTCTATATGAAATAAGCGGATCTGCAAGGGCATAATTAAGGACTGCTGGTGAAATGTGCAGCTCACCAGGCCCCGCTGGAACTATATAAACACCGTCCTTATATTCAACCTTGTTCTCTCTGTTATGTCTAAATGATGAAATTACTATATTGTAATTATTGTCAAAATCTGCGTAGCTATCCGTGTCAATCTGCCTTACTCCGTCAGTGCAGCAAAGTATCAATTTGCCATCTATAGCGCTGTTAAAGGAGTTGGAATTAAAGCTTGTATCAAAGCCCCAGTTCTGGTTTAGGCAGATGGTATTGTAGCTATTGTTTGATAAAAGATCTGATAATTTAGCTAAGTATAGACCTGCACTTGATGTAACCCAGACCAAGCCATCGTCATCTAAATAGATGTCATAGTTGTTGCTATAGGGGAATTTATCAAGCTTAGTAATCTTGCTATTAACTTTTTTAGAATTGGCTCTTGATTCCGCCTTATCATCAAAATATAAGCCGTTACTTGTCACATAGATATAACCCTTGTTTATATCTACAATCTTTAATACGACCTCAGAATTAAGGCCCTCGTCCTCGCCGACATTATCTACTACTCTCATGTCATCTAAGACAAAAACTCCCGCTCCATCGGTACCCACTAAGAGTGCCCCGTCTTTAGTCTCTACAGCAGAAAGTATCGCAGCTGATGAAAAACATTCATTTACACCCAGGCTTTTTACAATCTTGCCATCCTTCATGAAGCTTACACCCTCGGTCGATGAAATAAAAATCGTTCCGTCAGATAGCTCAAGGCTAAACCTGAATCTCGTTCCTAAAATGTCAGAATTAGCGGAATTATAAAATGTTACCTGCCCGTTTGATACAACTCCTAAGCCCTTTTCTCCATAGCTGCTTATATAGAGCTTGCCATCATTTGACTTCATAATATGCCTGATTCTCTCGCCCTCAAAATCACTTTTCCAACTAAGATCCTTCTCCCTAGAAGTTGACATATTAATTGCAAAAATCCCGTCATCCGTTCCTACATATAAGATATTATCGTCGATAAATGTAGCATTTACAACGCTACCCCTTATGCCCGCCTGGCTGGTAAGATTAGCAAAGGGAGTCGGTGACATTTTCATAACGCCCTGCTTGGTTGAACTAAACCATATGTTGTTTTGGTAATCAAGGGAAATGTCAGAAATGGCTGTGTTAAAATCCTTATCAAAATGTAAGGTCAATTCTCTCTTGCTATCAAGAAAGCCACAGCCAGAGTCGGTTGCAAGATAATAACCGTTTTTGTCCTCAGAATAAAGGATGTCGTTACAGCAGCTAATCTCTTCAAAATCAAGTTCAGTTTCAACATTAAAGCTGCCATTTTGATAGTCTAAAAACACGAGCTTTTCGCCCGTTGTTCCAGCAAGAATCTCACCTTTTTTGTTACTGCAAACGGAATAATAAGAAAGGCTTAAATCATCTAAAAATGTCTTAGAAACTATCTTATCATCCTTAACAGCAAACAAAAGTCCGCTATAGGTTACTCCTATAACAGTATCATTGCCTATGCTGCTAATTGATGAGACATATGATATGTCACTGTCTTTATATGAATAAACTTCTTTAGAATCATCAATCCTTACGAGATTAGATATTGTGCCGACATAGATAGAGCCGTCATCGCCCTCTGCAATAGAGCGAATTGAGTTAGAGGCTAAGCCGTCTCTCTCAGAATAGTGGTCTATATGGTCAGTCTCTAGATCATAGCAAAAAACACCACTGTCATTGGTTCCAATCCATAGTCTGCCATCACTGTCGGTCTCTAGCTCCATAACATTGTTGATGGCAGAATCTACCTCCACCTTCTCAAAATGCGAGCCGTCGTATCTATAAAGTCCGCCGTAAGAGCCGACATAGATATATCCATCATCAGTCTGAGCGATTGCATTTATCTCCTTGCTGACTAAGCCTGATTCCATGCCGTAAAGCGTGGATACATAATCGTAATTAAGACTGCCCGCAGCATTTACTATATTCCCCGTTAAGATAACTGTAGCCATAAAAAATATAGTAGCTAGTGTAAATCTTCTTATAATCATAAATACTTCATTGCCCTCTCGTAAATAGCCAAAGCATCAATGCCTAATCTACGCCTTAACTCACTAACAGTTCCGTGTTCAACGAATTTATCATCTATCGCTAAAATCTGTAGCTCTGTTTTAGAATTAACACTCCTTAGATATGACGCTATCATTTGTCCAAATCCCCCCTGATAGACATTGTCTTCAACTGTAATGATGACGTCGTGATTTTTAGCGAGACTTTTAATCATTTTCTTGTCAAATGGTTTTATAAAAACCGGGTTAACCAAGGTTACCAAATGGCCTTTTTCTTTAAGCATCAAGTAGGCTTCGTTAGCCTCTTTCATCATGCTGCCAACTGCGACAATTGCTATCTTGTTGCCCTTCTCCTTGCCGGATTTATATATCACTTCGCCTTTTCCAAGTTCAAGCGCTCTATTGTCACCCTTTAGCTCATAATATGCGTCTCCCCTAGGATACTTAATAGCCACGGGTCCATCATAAGAAAATGCAAACTCCATCGCACGCGATAGCTCATACCTGTTCTTAGGCGCAATAATCGTCATATTAGGCAGGCTTGATAAATAGCTTGTATCAAATATTCCCTGGTGGGTATCGCCATCCTGACCGACTAAGCCTGATCTATCAACCGCAAATACTACAGGGAGCCTGCTAATACATACATCATGCAAAATCTGATCATATGCCCTCTGCAAAAATGACGAATAAACTGCAACCACCGGTCTTAAGCCCGACGCCGCCATTCCCGCTGCAAATGTAACTGCGTGCTCCTCAGCTATTCCAACATCAAAAAATCTATTCTTATACTCCTTAGCAAATGCATTAAGCCCCGTTCCATCCGCCATAGCAGCAGTGATTGCGACTATGTCTGTATTGGTCTTAGCAAGCTTAATAAGAGTTTTAGAGAATATATCTGTATAAGATGAGACCTCTTTTTTGACTAAGGCCTTACCTGTATTAACGTCAAATGGATTAACTCCGTGAAAATGGTCAGGGTAGCGCTCCGCTAAGGCGTATCCCTTGCCCTTCTTGCTTAAGACATGAATGATTATTGGGCGGTTTAACTTCTTGGCATTCTCAATTGTGGTCTTTAGCACCTTGACATCGTGACCATCTATAGGCCCAACGTAGGTAATTCCCATATCCTCAAAGAACATGCCAGGAACCACTAATGACTTAATCGAATCCTTAGAGCGCTTAACCGTCTTAGCGATTGGCTCTCCAATATTAGGAATCTTAAGGAGTGTCCGCTCTACGCTGCCCTTAAAATTGTTGTATTTGTTGCCCACTCTTAAGCGGTTTAAGTACTTGCTTAGGCCACCAACATTTTCTGAAATGGACATCTTGTTGTCATTTAGAATAATAATTAGATTGCTTTTTAGCTGACCCATATTGTTAAGAGCCTCAAATGCCATTCCGCCTGAAAGCGCTCCGTCACCGATTACGGCAACTATGGTATTCTTATCACCCTTTAAATCTCTAGCCTTAGCCATTCCTAATGCCACGGATAGTGAGGTAGAACTGTGCCCTGTGTTAAATGCGTCAGTGTCACTTTCAGCAATCTTAGGAAAACCGCTCATTCCGTCTAGTTGTCTTAGGCTGTCAAAGCCTTCTTTTCTGCCGGTTAGAATCTTATGCACATACGACTGATGCCCTACGTCCCATATGAGCTTGTCTTCAGGAAATGTCAAACACAAATGCAGAGCCATGGTCAATTCCACCGCTCCTAAATTAGACGCTAAATGACCCCCGTGCTTGCTGACCTTTTCTAAGAGAAATGCTCTGATTTCCGATGCTAGATTGTCATATAGCTGGGGATCTATATTCTTGATATCATTGGCCTTATTAATAGTTTCTAAAACAGTCATAATCTATCCCTCTATCTCATCCTTAGCGCGAATTATGCTTCCTAGGATTCCGTTTACAAACTGAGGTGACTTGTCATCTGCATATTCTTTAGTAAGTCTTACTGCCTCGTCTGCCGTGATAGCGTCCTCGCTATCATTTTCATAGAGAATCTCATAGATTGATAATCTTAATATTGCAAGTTCAGCCTTGCCGATTCTATCTAGCTTCCAGCCATTGCTTGCATTTTCAATCTTGTCATCAATCTCATAGAGGTGTTCAACAATGTTAGCAAGCTTGACTCTAATTGCTATCTCGTCCTCATCTGTAAAGTGAGTATGTTGCTCATTGTAGAGCTTGACTAATTCATCAGTATCAGTATCTGGCTGAAACTCCGTCTGAAATAATATCTTAAATAAATCTGTTCTTCTCAATCTGCTATCCATAGTTAGTAACCTCATAAATCTTATAATAATGAAAAACTGCTTGTACCTACTAAAAAAATACAAGCAGTTAAATAAATAACGTATCTTAAAATGTCGCCTATGCCGAAGTAACAGCTACTACATGTACGTTAACCTTATCTACTGTAAGGCTGGTCATGTTCTCAATGGCCTGCTTAACTCTCTCCTGTACAGTATTCGTAACCTTCTGAATATTGACACCATATACCATCTCGCAGTTAAGCTGTACCCTTACGCTTCCCTCGTTAATTGTTACTCTGACTCCCTTAGATAAAACGTTCATACCTATCTTGCTGACAATCTCTCCGGTAATATTACCATAGAGTCTAGCAACTCCATCCACCTCGGTTGCTGCTATACCGGCTATTGAAGCGATAACACTGTCAGCTATTCTCACGCTTCCGTTCTCCTGCTCCTGCTCAACCTGATAGCTCTGCTGCTTCTTGGTTGACTTAGCTGAACCTGCTACTCTAGATTTAGATTTCATTCTAGTATTCTTAACACTTGCCATAATAGTAACCTCCCGAATACATTTGCAAATATTATAACACCTTTAGCCTTTATTCTCAACAGTAAAAAAATTTGTAAAAAAAGTAGAAAATAAGCAACATATAATTGATTTTTTGGACATTTTACAGTACAATAGTTATATGTGTTCTACTATACTAATAGTAAGGGAGAGATAAAGCATGAATTGTCCAATATGTGGTGCAGAGACCAATGCTCTGCTATGTAAGAACTGCGAAGGCAAAAACGACAAGATTAACAACTGGTATTCTACTTTCAAAAGCGGGATGTTTGGAAAGGAAACCAAGATTAGTCTTTATTTGTCTAAGTACACTATTCAGGGGGATGGCTTTATGGGTATCGAGAAGATGTATGACCCTAACGAGCCGGATGCTGATAGCAGTTCAACCGAGAAAATGTTAACTAAGGATCCTAACAAGGGACCTGCAGAGTCATTTGAGTTCTGTTTAGTTCACGCAATTGGCGTAGAAACAGTTAAGTTTATGAATCAGAGTGCTCTGTTAATTAAACTTACACGCAAGGTTGATAAGTTCATTGAAGATGTTAGCCTATATTTACCTGGCCTTCCAGAAATTGAAGAGATTGCGAATGTGTTGAGACAGGCAATTGTAGACACTAAAGAACGCGGTAAAGCCAAAATGGAGGAGTACCAGAAGATACGTGAAAAGGAAGATGCTGAGTTCTTCCTACACAAGTATAACGAACACATTGAGAAGGCTAACAACCCATCTTATACAATCAGATTAGAGGATAACAACCTTAAAGGTATTTATCTTACCCAGAAGAAAGAGCTTGTATTCCTTAATATAAGTGGCATTAACAGAACTGTTGATGTTGCTTACATTCCAGTTGATAATATCAATTACTATAAGAAGATTTCATATACTCCTAAGGCTATGCCATTAAAGGAGGGATATTTTGGTGGAAGTTTCACTGATACTACATTTGATATTCCTGCCGCTCTTCATAACTATGTTTTGTTAGAGTTGCCAGGTCATTTATCAAGTACAGTTCCAGTGCTTCCAAACCTAGAATCAACATTTGACACTACTGACAAGGCTAAGTATGTCAAGGCTTCTACTAACATTGTTCTTAACTACTATAACCAGAAGCTTCGTAAGGACTTTGAGATTGAGCTTCCTGACACTGCTATTACATTTTTACAGGAGCATATGCCAGACTTAGAGTTCTCTATTCTTGATGAGAGCTACGAGGCTAGAGAGGCTGTTAAGAATGTTGAAACCGAAGAAGCTGTAGCTATGATGAATGCTGAGAAAGAGAAGGCAATCAAGGAAGCTGAAGAAGCTAAGCGTGAAGTTGAGGCTGAGAAGGCTAAGGCTTTAAGAGAGGCTGAGGAAGCTAAGGCTGCTGCATTAGCTGAGGTTGAAGCCGCTAAGAAGGCTGCTGAAGAGGCTAGAGCTAAAGCCCTAGCTGAGGCTGAAGCTGCTCGTAAGGAAGCTGAAGAGGCTAAGGCAGCTGCTCTTAAGGAATTAGAGGCCGCTAAGGCTGAGGCTGCTAGGGAAGTTGAGGAAGCTAAGGAACAGGCTCGTAAGGAAGCTGAAGAAGCTAAGGCTGCTGCTGTTCACCAAGCTGCTCTAGATGCTATTTCTCAAAAAGAAATCGAGGAAGAGCAAGCTCGTATCGCTGAAGAAGAGGCTCGTAAGAAGGCTGAAGAGGAAGAAAGAAAGCGTAAAGAAGCTGAAGCTGAGGCCGAGAGAAAGCGCAAGGAAGCTGAAGAGCAGGCTAGATTAGAGGCTGAGAGAAAGGCCAAAGAGGAAGAGGAAAGAAAGCGCAAGGAAGCTGAAGAGGCTGAGAGAAAGCGCAAGGAAGAAGAAGAAAGAAAGCGTAAAGAGGCTGAAGAGGCTGAGAGAAAACGCAAAGAAGAGGAAGAAAGAAAGCGCAAAGAGGCTGAAGAGGCTGCTCGTCTTGAAGCAGAAAGAAAGCGCAAGGAAGAAGAAAAGAAAGCAAGAGAAGAGGCTCGCAAGAAACGCGAGGCTGAACAGCGCGAGTTATTTGAGAAAGAGATGGCTGAGCTTGAGAAAGCTTTAGAGGCTGAAAAAGCTGCTAGATTAAAGGCTATCGAAGAAGAAGAGGCTCGTAAGAAGGCTGAAGCTGAGAAGATTGCACGTCTTGAGGCCGAGAAGAAGGCCAAAGAAGAAGAAGCAAAACGCAAGGCTGAAGAAGAGGCTCGTAAGAAAGAAGAAGAACGCATTAAGCGTCAGGAAGAGTTTAAGAAGAAACAGGAAGAAGAAGAAAAAGCTCGTATTGCTGCTGCTAAGGCTGCCGAGGAAGAAGAAGCTCGTAAGAAGGCTGAAGCTGAAGAGGCAGAGAGAAAGGCTAAAGAGGAAGAAGAAAGAAAGCGTAAAGAAGCTGAAGAAAAAGCTATCGCAGAAGCTGCTGAAAAAGCTAGAATTGCTGCAGAGGAAGAGGCTAAGAGACAGGAAGCTGAACTTGCTGCTGTTGAAGCTGAGTTAAGAGCTAAGGAAGAGGCTGAGAAGAAAGCTAAGGAAGAGGCTGCTGCTAAGCTCCAGGCAGAGCTTGAGGAGAAGGCTCGTAAAGAGGCCGAAGAGAAAGCACGTAAGGAAGCTGAAGCACAGGCTAAGATAGCTGCTGAAGAGGCTGCTAAGGAAGCTGAGAAGGTTGCTAAGGAAGCTGAAGCTAAGAAAGCTGCTGAGGAAGCTGCTGAGCAAGCAAGATTAGAAGCTTTAGAGAAAGCTAAACGCGAAGAGGAAGAGGCTAAGCGTGCTGCTGAAGCTGCTGAAGAGGCAAGACTTCAGGCACTTGAAGCTGAGATGCGTGGCGAGGGTTCACTTGATAACAAGGATTCGCTTAACAGTGACATTTTAGCAGATGCTACTGCTGCTGCTAAGGAAGCTCTTAAGGGTGCTCAGGCTGAGAAGGATGCCTTAATCAAGGAAGCTAACGAAGGCGCTGAGCAGATTATTAAGAAGTCCAAGTTCGCATTAAAGTCTGACGAAGATAAGGCTAAAGAGATTGCACAGGATGAGGTTGAAAGAGAGCAGGCTAAACAGGCTGAGGCAGAAGCTAAGGCTCAGGCACTTGCTAATGGAAAGGGCTCATCTCTCACTCTTGCAGCTGAGGACAACTACTTGAATTACGAGGACGAGGAGTTTGAACCTTATGTTCCTGGTGATGGTATTACTGGTAAGTTAGTAGATGATTCTGATGAAGGCACATTAAGTGGCGGAGCAGATGAGGAGGAATCTCCTGATGTTATCAGCGAGTTTGAGTTTAAGATTCGCAAGCTTAAGATTATGCTTGAGCACAATCTCATTACTGAAGAAGAGTTTAACGAGATGAAGAAGAATCTTATGATGCAGATTTAAGTTGTAGAATAATTAAGAGGAGACCAGATGGTCTCCTCTATTTTTATATCATTACATGCCTGTACTACTATTCTCTTTCTTAAGGATATACTCTACTTCTTAAGGACATATCCTCTTTCTTAAATACATTCTAAATCATATCTTGCTAGCAAGCTCTTTTATGTATGCAGATAATTCATCCTTTAACTCTGGACGCTTCAATGCAAAATCTATAGTCGCCTTAACAAATCCAAACTTATCACCGACATCATATCTTGTACCTTCAAACCTATATGCATATACCGTCTGTATGTCCATAAGCCTAAGAATGGCATCAGTTAACTGAATCTCTCCGTTCTTTCCTGCTGCCTGAGTCTCTAATAAATCAAATATCTCAGGGGTAAGCACATACCTTCCTAAAACAGCCAAGTCTCCTGGTGACTGATCTATAGATGGTTTCTCAACCATTCCTTTTAATTTAATCCTTCTCTTGTCAGGATCGTAATTCTTGTCCTGTGGCTCAACAATACCGTATTTATTGACTTCATCCATAGGAACTCTCTGAACACCAACCACTGAGGTCCTCTTCTCATTATAGGCTCCGACAAGCTGTTTTAGTGCTGGCTCTCCTCCTTCATTTACAACTAAATCATCTCCTAATAAGACTGCAAAAGGCTCTTCGCCTATAAAAGACTTGGTACATAGTATAGCATGTCCTAATCCCTTTGGCTCCTTCTGTCTGACATAGTATATGTTAACCATGTCCGAGATATGTCTTATCATTTCCTCTAGATCATTTTTGCCAGCAGCTTTAAGTCTTTCTTCAAGCTCATAATTTCTGTCAAAATGATCCTCCATAGATCTCTTGTTGGAGTTGGTGATTATCAGAATCTCCTCTATTCCACTAGCGACCGCCTCTTCAACTATATACTGAAGTGTTGGAATATCTACTATCGGCAACATTTCCTTAGGCATCGCCTTGGTTGCTGGCAAAAATCTTGTCCCTAATCCGGCTGCAGGTATAACTGCCTTTCTTACTCTCTGGTTTTCCATACGCCTCACTCCTTATAAACAAATGAGGCGCTAAAAGCGCCTCAAGTATCATACTCATTAATTATACACGAGATACATACTCTCCTGTTCTAGTATCAATCTTAAGCTTATCTCCTGTGTTAACAAATGCAGGAACCATAATACGTGCACCAGTCTCAACGATACATGGCTTAGTAACGTTAGTTGCTGTATTACCCTTGTCAGCAGGCTCTGTCTCAGTAACCTCAAGCTCAACAGAAATTGGAGGCTCTACTGAAAATACCTCTCCGTTGTGGCTAACAAGCTTAACTTCCTCATTCTCCTTGACAAACTTCAATGAATCTCCGATAACATCTGCAGATAAATCAAGCTGCTCATATGTCTCAGGATCCATAAAATGATAAAAATCATCAGCATAAAGATATGTATATCCCTTACGCTCAATATGAGCGTTCTCAAACTTCTCTGTTGGACGGAATGTCTTCTCTACAACTCCACCACTCTTAATATTCTTAAGCTTACATCTAACAAACGCTGCTCCCTTACCAGGCTTAACGTGCTGAAACTCAATAATCTGGTATATATTACCCTCGAACTCAATTGTAACGCCGTTCTTAAAATCACCAGCTGTAACCATTAATGTATCCTCCTTAAATGCTTTTCATAAACGTCTGTATATCGTAAATACCGACATACCTTAACTATTGTATAATAATATAAGACAAATTTCAACCTTAATTTTTCGACTGGCCTAATAGTCTAAAAAATCTGTACGCTAGTTAAGCAGGTCGACCTTTTAGCCTATCATAAACCAGCTGATATTTTATCTGCTATAAGACTAACCGATACCCCATCAGTCTTTATTATTTCATTTGCCGCTTTTTCATATTTTGAATTTCTTTCATTTAAAAGTTCAATAATACGTGCTTTAGGATCATCAACCTTTAGAAGTGGTCGGTCATCTGAATCCTTTACTCTTTCATATATTGTGTCTTGATCTGCTTTAAGAT